>JBIOEY010000097.1:0-9166 GCA_044446505.1 Solirubrobacterales bacterium | reverse complement strand
CCGTGTGCGGCATCGTTGGCTACGTCGGTAGACGGCGGACGGGTGGGGTGGGTGGGCCCTCAGTCCAGGAGCTGCTGCTCGCCGGCCTGAGGAGGCTCGAGTACCGCGGCTACGACAGCGCCGGGATCTCCGTGATCGCCGAAGACCGCATCGAAGCCGTGCGCGCCGTAGGGAATCTCGCCGCCCTCGAAGCCAAGCTGCGCGATCCCACACCCGCGGAGGGTGCCGTGCAGGCACCCGTAGCGACCCTCACCAAACCCCCCACGATCGGCATCGCCCACACCCGCTGGGCCACGCACGGGCGGGTCTGCGAGGAGAACGCGCACCCCCACTTCGACAGCGAGGACCGCGTGCACGTCGTCGTGAACGGGATCGTCGAGAACTACATGCCGCTGCGCGAGCGGCTGCTCGCGCAGGGCAGCACCTTCACCTCCGAGACCGACGTCGAGGTGATCGCCCATCTGATCGCCCACCACTACGCCGGCGACCTCGCCGACGCGGTGCGCGCCGCCTACGCCGAGCTGCGCGGCCACTTCGCGTTCGTCGCGATGAGCCTCGACGAGCCCGAGACGCTCGTGGGCGCGCGGCGCGAGTGCCCGCTCGTGGTCGGCCGCGGCGAGGGGGAGCAGTTCGTCGCCTCCGCCGTGCCCGCCTTCCTCGCCCAGACGCGCACCGTGCAGTACATCGAGAACGGCGAGATCGTCGTGCTCGAACCCGATGGCGTCACGATCACCACCCCCGACGGGGTCGAGGTGCAGCGGGGAACGGAAACCGTCGACTGGGACGAGGACACCGCCGAGAAGGGCGGCTTCGAGACGTTCATGCTCAAGGAGATCCACGAACAGGCCGACGCCGTCGCCGACACGATCGCCGACCGCACCGCCCGCGGGGACGGCGTGGACCTCGACGAGCAGGGCGCCCTCGACGAGGCGATTCTCGCGGGCGTCGCGCGGATCGTGATCGTCGCCTGCGGCACCTCCTACCACGCCGGCCTGATCGGGCGCTACGCGATCGAGGAGTGGGCGCGCGTGCCCGTCGAAATGGACGTCGCCTCCGAGTACCGCTACCGCAACCCCGTCGTCGGACCCGGCGACCTCGTGATCGGGATCTCCCAGTCCGGCGAGACCGCCGACACGCTCGCCGCGATGCGCCTCGCCCGCGAGCGCGGCGCCACCGTGCTCGCGATCACCAACGTGATGGGCTCCCAGGCCACCCGCGACGCCGACGGGGTGCTGTTCACCCGCGCCGGCCTCGAGATCGGGGTCGCCGCCACCAAGACCTTCGTCTGCCAGGTCGCCGTCCTCTACCTGCTCGGCCTGCGCCTCGCCGAGCTGCGCGGCACGCTGCCCGGAGCGCGCCTCGCCGAGCTTGTCGCCGAGGTCAAGCGCCTGCCCCACTGCATCGCGCTCCTCACCGGCCCCGACGACGGCTCCGGCGGCGTCGTCCCGCTCGTCCGGCGGATCGCCGCCCAGCACGGGGACAGCGAGTTCTTCCTCTACATCGGTCGCCACGTCGGCCTGCCCGTCGCGCTCGAGGGCGCGCTGAAGCTCAAGGAGATCTCCTACATCGCCACCGACGCCTACGCCGCCGGGGAGATGAAGCACGGCCCGATCGCCCTGCTCGACGACTCCACCCCCGTCGTCTGCGTCGCCACCGACTCCCCCGTGCTCGAGAAGGTCGCCTCCAACATCCAGGAGGTCCGCGCCCGCGGCGCCCACGTGATCGCGATCGTCACCGAGGGCAACGCCGAGATCGTCGAGCACGCCGACGCCGCGATCCCCGTCCCCGCGATCGACTGGATGCTCCAGCCGATCCTCGCCGTGATCCCGCTGCAGCTGCTCGCCTATGAGATCGCCCGCCGCCGCGGTCTCAACGTCGACCAGCCGCGCAATCTCGCGAAGACCGTCACCGTCGAGTAGGAGCCCCGTCGGGTGGAGCCGCGCTTCGCCCATTAGGATCGCACTGATGGGAGCCCTCCCCGAATGGTGCACGCCGCTGCCCGACGCCGCGCAGATGCGCGCGATCGACCGCTGGGCGATCGACGAGCGGAGCGTGCCCTCGGTGGAGCTGATGGAGCGCGCCGGGATCGCCGTGGCGCGCGCCGTGGAGGAGTTGGTACCCAACGGCCCTGTTGCGGTCGTGTGCGGCAAGGGGAACAACGGCGGCGACGGCCTCGTTGCGGCACGTCACCTGCGCGAGGCCCGGCGCGAGGTCGCTGTGTTCATGGTCGCGTCCCCGGAGGATTTGACGGGCGATGCGCGCGAGAACCTTCTGCGCCTCCCCGGCGAGCAGCCCGTGCAGCTGGAGCTCGCGGGCGACGCGCCCCTGCGCGGTTGCGCGGTGATCGTGGATGCGCTGCTCGGTACCGGCTTCGCGGGGGAGCCCCGCGGTAGCGTGGCGGAGGCGATCGACGCGGTCAACGCCGCCGGGGCTCCCGTGGTGAGCGTGGACGTGCCCAGCGGCGTCGACGCCTTCAGCGGCGTCGTCTGCGCGCGGGCGGTGCGCGCCGCGCTCACCGTCACCCTCCACGCGGCCAAGCCCGGTTTGTGGATCCACCCCGGCAAGGCCCTCGCGGGCGCGGTGCGCACGCTCGACATCGGCATCCCCCGCGGCGCCCCCGCCACCGCCGAGGTCGGCCTGATCGAGGCCTCCGTGCTCGATCTGCTCCCGCGCCGCGGGGCCTCCTCGACCAAGTTCTCCAGCGGCCACGTGCTCGTCGTGGGCGGCTCCCGCGGCCTCACCGGCGCCCCGCGGATGGCCGCGCACGCCGCGCTGCGCGCCGGCGCCGGCTACGTCACCGCCTGCGTGCCCCGCTCCCTGCAGGACGTGCTCGCCACGGGCGGGCCCCCCGAGCTGATGACCCGCGGCCTGCCCGACGAGGACGGCGTGCTCGCCGCCGCCGGCGTGGAGGACGCGCTCGTTGCCGCCACCGCGCGTGGATCGGCCGCCGCCGAGCGCGGGTCGGCCGGTGGCGGTGGTGGCGCGCTCGCGCTCGGGTCGGCCGGCGGTGGTGGCGCGCTCGCGCTCGGCCCCGGTCTCGGGCGCGACCCCGAGGCGTTCGCGTTCGCCCGCGCGCTCGCCCGGTGCGCTCCCGTTGCGAGCGTGATCGACGCCGACGGGCTGAACGCCCACGCCGGGCGCCTGCGCGAGCTCGCCGGGCGGGAGGCCCCCACCGTGCTCACCCCCCACGCCGGCGAGCTCGGACGGCTGCTGGAGTTGCCCAGCGAGGAGATCGAGCGCGAGCGCCTGCGCCACGTGCGCGCCGCCGCCGCGCTCGCCGGCGCCGTGGTGGTGCTCAAGGGCGACGACACCCTGATCGCGGATCCCTCCGGCACCGTGGCCGTCAGCCCCGGCGCGAGCCCCGCGCTCGCCACCGCCGGCAGCGGCGACGTCCTCACCGGCGCGATCGCCGCGCTGCTCGCCCAGGGCCTCCCCGCGTTCGCCGCCGCCGCCGCCGGCGTCTGGCTGCACGCCGCCGCCGGGCGCCTCGCCGCGCGCGCGGTGGGCGCCGCGGAGGGCGTGATCGCCACCGACGTGATCGCCGCGCTGCCCGCCGCGCGCGGCGGAGCGGGGGAGTCATGAGCGTCGATCGCGCCGTCGCGCGCGTCAACCTCGCCGCGATCGAGCGCAACTGCCGGCGCCTCGGCGCGGAGCTGCGCGAGGGCGTCCAGCTGTGCGCGGTCGTCAAGGCCGAGGGCTACGGCCATGGGCTGATCGAGTGCGCCGGCGCGGCGCTCGCCGGGGGGGCCACGTGGCTGGCGGTTGCGAGCGTCGCCGAGGCGCGCGAGCTCGTCGACGAAACGCAGGCCCGCCTGCTCGTGCTCGGGCCCCTGCGCGCACTGGAGGTCGAGGAGGCGGTCTTCCTGGACATGGAGGTGGTGGCCTGGCAGGAGGATCTCGTCGGTCTCGCCGGTGAACTGGCGAAGGACATGGGCAAGACCGCCCGCGTGCACGTCAAGCTCGACACCGGGATGGGGCGCTTCGGCGTACGCGACCCCGAGCGCGCCTCGCAGGTGGTGGCCGCCGCCGCGGCCGACCCGCACGTGGAGCTCGCCGGGGTCATGACCCACTTCGCCACCGCCGACGAGCGCGGGGACGTGTTCTTCGAAGAGCAGCTCGAACGCTTCACCGCCTGGGCGCAGGCCGTCAAGCGCGAGCACCCCGAGGTGATCGTGCACGCCGCCAACAGCGCCGCCGTGCTGCGCGAGCCCGCCGCCCACTTCGACATGGTCCGCTGCGGCGTCGCGATCTACGGCATGGACCCCTTCGGCGAGGACCCGCTCGCGCGCGGCCTCGAGCCCGCGCTGGAGCTGAGCTCCTACGTGGCCACCGTCAAGCGCTGCCGCACGGGGGAGAGCACCGGCTACGGTCGGCGCTTCACCGCCGCCGCCGACACCCACCTCGGCCTGCTCCCGATCGGCTACGGCGACGGCTGGCGGCGCGGGCTCTCGGGCGACGCAGACGTGCTGATCGCGGGACGGCGTTACCCGCTGGTCGGCACCATCAGCATGGACAGCGTCGCCGTCGATCTCGGCCCCGACCCGATCGCGCTAGCGCTGCTCGATCAGCCCGCGATCCTGATCGGCGTCCAGGGCGCCGAGCGGATCGCCGCCGAGGAGATCGCCCGGCGGCTGCGCACGATCAACTACGAGATCACGTGCGGGCTCACCGCGCGGGTCGCCCGCGTGCACCACAGCGACGACGGGGTGGCGCAACTTGCCGGCGACGGATGACCCGCTCGATCTGATCCGCGCCGCGCTCGCCGGCCGGCCCGCGTGGCTCGTGGGCGGGGCGGTGCGCGACCGGCTGCTCGGCACGCCTCCAACCGGTGGCCCCGGCGGCGGGCCTCCAGACGACGCCCGGAGCCGACCCGAGAGCCGCGGCGACGCGCCGGGTGGGGCGACACTCCTCACGGGCGCCGCCGACCTCGACGTGGTGATCGACGGCGAGCCCCGCGAGGCGGCGCGCGCGATCGCCCGCGCGGCGCGCGGGGCCGCGGCGTTCGCGCTCTCCGAGGAGTACGGGGGCTGGCGCGTCGTCGCCCGCGACGGCGCCTGGCAGGTCGACGTGGAGCGACTGCGCGGGGACACGCTGGAGGGGGACCTCGCGCTGCGCGACTTCACCGTCAACGCGCTCGCCGAGCCGCTCGGCGACCCGGGCGCGGGCCGCGCGGAGACGATCGACCCGCTTGGCGGCCTGCGCGACCTCGCGGCGCGGCGGCTGCGCGCGGCGGGCCCGCGCGCGTTCGCCGAAGACCCCCTGCGGGTGCTGCGCCTCGTGCGGATCGCCGTTGAGCTGGGCTTCGAGCCCGACGCCCCCACGCGCGCGCAGGCGCGCGCAGGCGCCGAGGGGCTGCGCGCGGTCGCGGGGGAGCGGGTGTTCATGGAGCTGCGCCGGATCCTCGACGCCCCCCGCGCCGTGCCCGGCCTCGAGCTGATGGCGGACGTCGGGGCCACCCCGGTCGTGCTGCCCGAGCTCGACGCCACGCGCGGGGTGCAGCAGAGCCGCTACCACCACCTCGACGTCTACGGCCACACGCTGGAGGTGCTGGCGCAGGCGATCGCCCTCCAGGAGGACCCCGCGGCGATCCTCGGGAGCGAGCACCGCGATGCGCTTGCGGCTCTGTTGGCCGAGCCGCTGGCCGACGGGCTGACCCGGGGGCGCGCGCTGCGCTGGGGGGCGCTGCTGCACGACATCGCGAAGCCGCTCACGCGCGAGGTGCTGGCCGATCCCCGATCGGTCGCGGACGGGCGTGTCACGTTCCTCGGGCACGACGCGCTCGGCGCGCAGCTCACCGGAGAGCTCCTCGGCAGGCTGCGCGCCAGCGGGCGGCTGCGCAGCCACGTCGCGGCGCTCGTGCGCCACCATCTGCGGCTCGGCTTCCTCGTGCACGAGCCCCAGCCGCTCGCCCGGCGCACCGTGTTCGCCTACCTGCGCGCCTGCGAGCCCGTGGAGGTCGACGTCACGCTGCTCTCCGTCGCCGACCGGCTCGCCACGCGCGGGGAGCGCGCGCAGGAGTCGATCGACGCCCATCTGCGCCTCGCGCAGGGGATGCTCGGCGACGCGCTGCGCTGGCGCGCCGGCGGCGGTCCGCCGCCGGGGCTGTGGCGCGGCGACGAGCTCGCGCGGGAGCTCGGCATCCCGCTCGGCCCGCGCGTGGGCGAGCTACTCGAGGAGCTGGCGGAGGCCCGCTACGCCGGGGAGATCGCCACCCGCGCGCAGGCGCTCGAGCACGCGCGCAAGCACCTGTCCGCGGCGGGCGCGGGCCCTCGCGGCGGGGATCGAGGTGGGCGTCGCGGCGACGCTGAAGGCGAGGATGGGGGCGGGGAGGCCTGAGGCGGCTAGGATTCCTCGCTCGATGACCGACCCCGACTGCATCTTCTGCAAGATCGTCGCGCGCGAGCTGCCCGCGACGATCGTCGACGAGGACGAGCTCACGGTCGCCTTCATGGACATCAACCCCGCCACCCGCGGCCACGCGCTGGTCGTGCCCCGCCGCCACGCGCGGGATCTGCTGAGCGTGGACCCCGAGGATCTGGGCGCCGTGACGGTAGCGGCGCAGCGCCTGGCGGGGCGGATGAGCGAGCGGCTGGGAGCGGCGGGCGTCAACCTGATCAACTCCTGCGGGGCCGCCGCGTGGCAGACCGTGTTCCACTTCCACCTCCACGTGATCCCGCGCTACGCCGATGACCCCCTGCGGCTGCCGTGGACCCCCGCCCCTGGAAACGAGCAGGAGATCGCGGCCGCCGCGCAGGAACTCGCGCGCGGACAGCGAACCGCTACATAACCTCTTCCCGCGTGTTCAATGCCCCATATGCGACGCACATCGATCATCACGCTCCTGGCAGGCATCGGCCTCAGTCTGGTGCTGCCCGCCGGCTCCCTGGCGAAGCTCTCCGAAGTGGGGACGATCCCGGAAACGACCCCCCCCACGACGCCGAGCTGCCCGAGCTCGTGCCTCGCGGTGACCCGCACGACCGGCTTCCAGGTGAAGGTGGGGAGCACGCGCAGCCTTGTCTCCGCGCCGCGCGAAGGGACGGTCGTGGCGTGGACGATCGCGCTCGGCAAGCCCACCGCCGCCCAGGTCAAGTTCTTCAACACCAACGAGGGCGGTACCCCGGCGGCCGCGCTCGCCGTGCTGCGGCCCCAGCGCAAGCCGAACCTCGCCTACAAGCTGATCGCGCAGAGCCCGCTCGTGCAGTTGACGCCGTACTTCGGCAAGACCGCCCAGTTCCCGCTCGCGCAGACGATCGCGGTCAAGAAGGGCGACGTGCTCGCGCTCACGGTCCCCACCTGGGCCCCCGCGCTCGCGCTGGGCTTCACCAACGAAACCTCGTGGCGCGCGAGCCGGCCCCGCAACCAGTGCTCGAGCACCAGCGCCCAGTCCACCCAGACCCAGGTCGGCGGGACGGTGCAGTACATCTGCCTCTACCGGCAGGCCCGCCTGACCTACAGCGCCACGCTCATTTCTACTCCGTAGGGCAAAGGGCCGTAGGGCAGAGGGTGGACTAGGGCGCTTTGGCGCCGCCGGTGGGGCTGCTGCCGCTGCCGCCGCCGCTGGAGCCGCCGCCGGCGGAGGAGCCGCCGTTGGCGCCCGAGGCTTCCGTGCCGCTCCCGCCGGAGCCTGAGTTTTCCGAGCTGCCTTCGGAGGGGGCGGCTTCTTCGGAGCCGCCGGAGCCTTCGCTGCTCGCGCCCCCGGACTGTTCGGCGGAGCCCGTGCCTTCGGTGCTCGAGCTGCCGGTGGTGCTCGTTGAGGTGGTGGCGACGGTCGAGGTCGAGGTGGTGGGCGTCGCTTCGCTTTCCCCCTGCGTGCTGGTCGGGGGTGTGATTTCCGGGGTGCTGTGGGGGACCACGTCGGCGCTGCTGCCGCCGCCTCCGCAGGCCCCCAACGCGAGCCCCGCCAGGAGCGCGGCCGTGCCCGCGAGGACGGGGGCGAGCGACCGAAGCCGGGAGACACCCCCCTTCGGGGGGAATCCCCGTTTCGACCAGCGCGCGCTCACGAGACCAGTGGGCCCATCCGGCGGCCGCAGGTGGGGCAGTCGTTCAGATCCTTCTGCGCGAGCTGGTCGCACCAGGGGCAGAAGCGCAGGTTCTCCACCGCCCACGGAAGCCGCGAGGCGGAGGGCGCGAGGGGCAGCAGCTTGCCCACGACCTCCATCGGCTCGCCCGACTCCCGGTCGAGGTAGATCTCGCCCGGCTGCGCCTCGACGACGATCTCTCGTCCGCTCGCCGGATTGCGCAGGCGGTAGCGCTGCTGCACGCTCATCGCGAGGACTCTACCGAAGCCGGCGGAGGGAGCGCGGATGGGCGCGCTCACGGATTGCAGCCGGCTTTGGCACGGTGGCCGCTGGGAGCGAGCGGGGTAGGCTGGCGCGTGTATGCGGATCATGATCTTCCACGGCTACCTGCTCGAAGGGACCGGCTCGAACGTCTACAACGCCCGCCTCGCGCGGGCGCTCGTGGGCCTCGGTCACGAGGTGCACCTGCTCTGCCAGGACCGCCACCCCGAGCGCCAGCCGTTCGTGGATGCCGTGGGCGACTGGGAGGGGGGCGCGCTGCAGGTGCGCTCTCTACGGGGGCCGGGGCGCTGCACTGTGTACAGACCCGATATCGGGAACCTGCTGCCGGTGTACGTCGAGGACCGCTACGAGGGGATCGAGGCGCGCGCGTTCGCGCGGTGCAGCGAACAGGAGGTCGCGCGCTATGTGGAGGCGAACGTCGCCGCGGTGCGCGAGCTCGCCGAGCGCGTGCGGCCGCAGATCGCGCTCGCCAACCACCTCGTGATGGGCCCCGCGATCCTCGCCCGGGCGCTCGCCGCCGGGGGGACGCCCTACGCGGTGAAGGTGCATGGGAGCGCGCTGGAGTACACGGTCAAGCCGAACCCGGAGCGCTTCCTCGGCTACGCCCGCGAGGGACTGCGGGCCGCCGCCGGGATTCTCGTGGGCTCGCGGCACACCGCGCTGAGTCTGTGGGAGGCGCTTGGGGACCCAACGGTCGTCGAGCGCACCCGCCTCGGGCCCCCCGGGGTGGACGTTGCACGCTTCCGGCCCCGCAGCGAGCGGGAGGCGGCTGTCGCGGTCCGTGCGCTGGCGGCGCGGCTACGGGTCGGCGCTCCCGACGCGATTGAGGGAGGGGACGCGTTCGCCACGGGCGGGGGCGTGTCGGG
>JBIOEY010000096.1:0-9367 GCA_044446505.1 Solirubrobacterales bacterium | reverse complement strand
ATGTCCGCCGTCTCGCCCGGGGCCTTCGTGATCTTCTCCTTGAGGTACTTGCCGAGGCCGTCGTGGGTCATGCCGCGGTGCACCGGCACCCCGAGCTTCTTGGGCACCGCTCGCACCCCCGTAGCGAACTTGATCGTGTTGTTCTGCCCCGCCCAGATCGCCCGGCCGAGGTCCTTGCCGACCTTCTCGCGGTCGATGTCGAACGCGGCGGTGAACTCGATGTCGCGCACGTGGTAGCCGCCCAGGTCCACGTGCATCAGGCCCGGGACCCGCACGGTGGGGTCGGCGTCCGCGTAGTAGTGCACGCCCTGCACAAACGAGCACGCGCAGTTGCCCACGCCGATGATCGCCACGCGCACCTTGTCCTGCTGGTAGCGCGCCCTCCCGTTGGTGTTGATGGTCATCCGGAGAGCCTATACCGAGAGCTCGCGCCGCACGTGCACGATGCGCTGAATCACCGTGATCACGCTGAGCACCGCGAGCACGTACACCGCGGGCTGCAGCAGCTCGAAGTCCCCCACCGAGGCCCCCTTCGCGAAGATCAGGCCGATCGAGAGGATCACCACCCGCACGGGGCGCGTCGCGATCCCCACCTTGCACTCCACCCCCAGCGCCTCCGCGCGGGCACGGGTGTAGGAGACCATCAGCGACGCCAGCACCGCCACCACCACCGCCGCGGCCCCCGCGCGGTTGCCCTGCAGCGCGAAGTACCCCGCCACCGCCGTCAGCACGATCCCCTCCTCGATACGGTCGAGCGTGGAGTCCAGGAACGCCCCGAACGGGGTCCCCTTGCCGGACATCCGCGAGTAGCGCCCGTCGAGCGTGTCCATCACCGAGCCCACCACAAACGCGATCCCCCCGAGGAAGAACAGGCTTTCCCACACCAGCGCCGCCGCGAGCACGTTCAGCGCGAGGCCCGTGAGCGAGATCGCGTTGGGGGTGAGGCGCGACTCGATCAGCCGGTTGCGCACCAGCTCGCGCCGCTGCGTCGAGGTGAGGAAGGCCCGCCCGCCGCGCTGCGCCCGCCGCTCCCGCCGTGCTCCGAGCGTGCCGCGGCGCCGTGCCGATCTCGCTGGGGGGGCGTGTCTGGGGGGCATCAGGGCGTTCGGCGGAGGAGGGCGTTCGGCGGAGGAGGGCGTTCGGCGGGAAAAAGAGGGCGAGGATGGCGCCTCTACGCGCTCGCCCCGAGCCGCGCGGGCGCCGGCGCGGGCGAGAAGCGCCACGCGGCGGGCCGCGCACGCGCCAGCCAGCCCGCGCCGTAGGCCGAGAGGCCCGCGGTGAGCGCGCCGAGCAGCGCGTCGAGGATGAAGTGGTTGGCGGTGGCGATGATCACGAAGGCCATCAGCAGCGGATACACCATCCACAGTACCCGCAGCGCTCGCCAGCGCACCAGCCGCGCCAGCGGCCAGCCGATCATCAGCGCGAACGCCACGTGCATCGAGGGCACCGCCGCGTAGATGTTGGTGAGCGCGGTGGTCGTCCCGCTGCCGCCGTGGGCCGTCTCGATGTGCATCCCCGTGAAGACCGACACCGGGTCGAAGAAGCCCCACTCCGGCATGAACCGCGGGGGCGCCGTCGGGAACACCGCATACCCCACGAGCGCGATCGTCATCGAGATGATCAGCATGTTGCGCACGAAGTAGAACGAGCGGTTGTGGCACAGGTAGAGGTAGACCAGCGCCCCCACCGTCACCGTGGTTTGCGCGTTCACGTAGAGCAAGCTCGACACGTACATCAGCAGGTGGCTCCCCGACGCCCACGCCTGCACCGAGGGCTCCACGAACAGGTGCAGCGTTTCCTCGAACCGGATCAGCTCGCGCGCGTGCTCAAAGGCCGCCGTCGGCCTCCCCTCGACCATCCCCCGCACCAGCCGGTAGGCGAGGTACACCACCCCGAACAGCAGCACCTGGCGCACCACGTCGAGGGAACCGTTGGGAAGGATCCGTGCCTGCAGGCGGCGGAGCCGAGCATCCATCGCGTTAGCCTAATGGATGCACCCGTCGGCCCGTGCCGAGCCTCCGCGGTGCGCGTCTCGCTCGACCCGCGCCCGCCCACCGATCGAAGATCGGCCAGCACGCCCCGACCCGATACCCCTCGGTCGGCGCCCAGGCCTCGGATCACAGTGCTCAGGGGCTCGGGGTGCAGCGGGGCCCGTGGTCGAACACGCGCGCGAGCGAGAAGGCGATGCCCACGCGGATCGCGCCCGCGGCGCGCGCGTCGAGGACGGTCCAGCCGCCCGGCGCGGCACGCACGCATCCGCTCCCCCGCAGGAGCGCCCAGTATGGGGTGAAGCGCACGCGCACCGCGTAGCTCCCCGGGCGGGGGGCGGCGAGCGTGAAGGAGTCGGCGCCCACCCCCGTGAGGACCGCCGGCACCGCCGCGAGCGGGGGCGCGCCCACGACTGCGAACAGGCGCCAATGCGGGCCGCGCCACACTCCCCGCAGGTAGGGCAGGCCTCGCGCGATCAGCCGCCCCTCGGCGGCGGCGGAGTAGTCCAGGCGCACGTCAGGCAGCGCCACGTAGGCCACCGCGTTTTCGTGCAGCCACGCCCGATAGGCGCTCGCGGTGAGGGCGGGGCCTTCGTAGAAGCGGGCGCCGTAGCGCGTGTCGAGCTGGCGCTCCCAGCCGCGCGCCAGCAGGATCGAGCTGTGCTCGGCAAGATACGCGGACTCCCAGTGGGATCCCATCATCGGGACCTCCACGCGCAGCGGGGCGCCGTGCGCGCGGTGTTCGAGCTCCCGTAGCAGCGGGGCGTAGTACGCCGCGTGCACCGAGGGGTCCCCCGAGAGTTCGGACACATCGTGAAGCGGGGTCTCGAGCTGCCAGTAGAGCAGCACGATCGCGAGCGCGAGCAGCACTAGAGGGTGGCGCAGCCAGCCGGAGGCTGGCTGGCCGAAACGGGGACTCGCGCCGAAGGCGCGTGTCTCCCGGCTTCGGTCGGGCCCCTCTTTTTCGGTTGGGCGGCGGCGCCCCCAGAGGGCGCCTGCGACGAGCGGCGCCGCGAACAGCGCGCCGAGACGTGCGGCGTTGCCGCCCACGGGGGTGCGCAGCGCGTAGGCGCCGATCAGCGCGAGCGCATACAGCCACGCCCCCCAGGCGAGCGTGCGCGCGGTGCGCGGCGGGAGGTCCCCCGCGACGCGCGGGAGCAGCAGCGCGATCAGCGCGACGCCCGCGAGGCCCGGCCAGAACAGCGAGGGCGCGAACGGCTCCCAGCCGCCTTCGGGGAACGCGAGCGTGAGCGCGAGGATCGGCGCGAGCGCCGCGGCGGCGACCGCGAGGCCCCGGCGCGCGCCGCCCGTGAGCGCGTACGCGAGCCCCGCCAGCGCGAGGAAGGCGCCGGCGACCGGGCTCGCGAGGCTCGTGAGTACCGCGAGCGCGAGCGCGATCGGGACCCGCCCGCGTTGCAATGCGACCACCGCGAGCAGCCCCACGAGGAGCCCGAGGCCGAAGGCGACGCGCCCGGAGAGCATCGTCACGGAGATCCCCAGCGCGAACGACCCCGCCGCGATGCGCGCGCCCCCCGCCGCGAACGTTCGCGGCGCGATCAGCCCAAACAGGCCCGCCGCGCCCACCGTGCAGAGCGTGAGCAGCACGCGATTCCCGAGCAGCGCCCCCAGCGCCGGCGCGAGCAGCGAGTAGCCCGGCAGGTAGTGCCCGCCGTACCAGCCGTTGTCCCACAGCGTGAGCCCCACCCGAGCGAACTGGTCGCTGCGGTACGTGGCCGCCGCCAGGTCTCCGCTGGGGGGCTCGAGCGCCAGGTAGAGCACCGCCAGCGGGACCGCCACCGCCACCGCGATCGCCCAAGGCCTCGCGAGGAGTGCGCCTGCGCGCGGGGGTGCGCCGCGAGGTTCCCCGAGCCCCTCGGCTGTGGCGGGCTCGCGTGCGGCGAGTGCGTCAGGCGCCACCGCGCGACGCTCCTAGGTGCCTTCGAGGAAGCTAACCACCCGCTCGACCGCGTCGGGCCGGTCGAGCCACCACCAGTGGCCGGCGTCGGGGAGCTCGAGCAGCTCGGCGTGGGGCAGCGCGCGCGTGTAGTCCGCGGCGAAGCGGGCGGGGATGTAGGGGTCGCGCAGGCCCCACACCACGAGCGCCGGCATCTCCAGCCGGCGAAGCTCGGCGCCCGCCTGCGCGAGCACCTCCGAAGGGGCGCTGCGGTAGAGCCGCAGGATCGCGCGCTGGGTGCCCTGGTCGAAGTGGTCGAGCACGGTGTCCAGCCACGCCTCGGGCAGCGGCCCCGGCGTGACGTTCGCCTCGCGCGAGGCGCGCCGCAGCAGCGGGCGCGTGGTGGCGCCCATCGCGAGCTCCCCGAGCAGCGGGGTGCGCCACAGGCGCGCCGTGCGGTGCCAGCGGTAGCCGGGGAGGAGCGGCACCGCGTTCATCACCACCAGCCGCTCCACCCGCTCGGGGTGGCGCTGCGCGAAGGCGAGCCCCACGACCCCCCAGTCGTGCATCACGAGCCGCACTCGCTCCACCTCCAGGAGGTCGAGGTACTGCTCGATGAAACGCGCGTAGCCGGGGATCGAGTAGTCGAAGTGCCCCGGCTTGCCCGAGCGCCCGAAGCCCGGCAGGTCCGGCGCGAGGCCGCCGGTGCGCTGCAGGAAGCCGACCCATTCGTCGGAGTTGGTTGGCGCCCCGTGCAGATACAGCACGGGCGCCGCGCCGCCATTCTCGGAGCCGGCCGGTGCCGGGCCGCCGTCCTCGGCACCGGCGGGCGCCGGGCCGCCATCCTCCGCGCCGGGGGGCGGCGCGCTGCGCCAGAAGACCGGCAGTTCGCCGAGCTGGGCGGTGTGCTCGCTGATGGGCACCCGGCGAGCATATCCTTGGCGCGGTGCCCACATGGACCCCGCCGACTCGGAGGCGCGTACGCACGGTGCGCGAACGGTTGCGCGCGGTGTACGGGATTCCGCGCATGGCCCCCCACGGAGACCCGCTGGCGGAGCTGGTGCTGACCGTGCTCTCGCAGAGCACCAACGACCGCAACCGCGACGTCGCCTACCTGCGTCTGCGCACGCGCCTTCAGACGTGGGAGGCGGTGCGCGACGCACCGCTGGAGGTGGTCGAGGAGGCGATCCGCCCGGGGGGCATCTCGAAGGTGAAGTCCGATCGCATCCAGCGGATCCTGCGCGCGATCTCCGCGGGCCGCGCGGAGACCCCGGGCGGGCCGCCGGGCGAGCTCTCGCTCGACTGGCTGGCGGAGGCCCCGCTGGAAGAGGCGCGCGAGTACCTGACTGGCCTGCCGGGGGTCGGGCGCAAGACCGCGGCGTGCGTGCTGCTGTTCGCGTACGGCCTGCGCGAGGTTCCCGTGGACACCCACGTCTCACGGGTGGGGATGCGCCTGGAGCTGCTGCGCCCGGGGGCGCCCTTCGAGGAGCTTCACGACCAGATGCTCGCGCTCACCCCACCGGGAGAGGAGCTCGAGCTGCACGTCAACCTCCTGCGCCACGGCCGCCGCACGTGCCACGCGCGCTCGCCCGCGTGCGGGGAGTGCGCGTTGGCACGCATGTGCCCGAGCCGAGCCCTGTTCCGCTGACGGTTCTTGGTACGCGGCCGGCCGGAGATCGGCTACCGGGCTCCACCCGCTCATCGGGACGCCGCTCGCCGGGCGCTCAGGGTTCGTGGGCCCTCAGTACCTGTCAGGCCCGGAGGCTCCCCACCTGGTTCTCCGGGCGCGGATGAACTCCTGGGTGTGCGAGGACTCCCGCAGTCCCGAGGAGGCCGGCGTGTGCGAGTCGGTCGGTGCGATCGAAGTCGCCGGCTGCGCCGCCCGCAGGGAGGCCGTCGCGGGCGGAATCGGCGAAGGCCGGGGGATGCGCCGGGGGTCGCTGACGGGCTGCGCGAAGCGGGGAGCCAGCGTCGAGATCGCCCGCGGCCCCGGGGAGTACCACACCAACGACGGGATGAAACCCGTGTTTATGATTGAGAACATCCGAACTTCGAAGTATGATCGGTGTTCAGACATGCTTGGCCCCGCAGGGGGTCCAGTTCACCCGGGACTAAGGACAGGGGTCCACCGTACAAATGCCACGAACAAGCTCACATACTGACAGACTCAACGCAGACGGGGAATGGGTCCGCTCAATTCCCAGCCTGCGCGAACCGCGCTACTCGCAGTCGCTCGAGCGCGGTCTCGCAATTCTCGGGTGCTTCACGCCCGAGCGGCCCGTGCTCGGAATTGCGGACATCGCCGACGAACTCGGCATGAGCCGCAGCACCACCCATCGCTACGTGATCACGCTTGTCGCGCTGGGCTACCTCGAGCAGGGCGCCTCCCGCAAGTACCGGCTCGGGCTGCGAGTCACCGATCTGGGGATGTCCGCGCTCAACTCCACGGGGCTGCGCGAGCACTCCCGGCCGTACCTGGAGGAACTGCGCCAGCGCACCTCCTACACCGTCAATCTCGCGGTGCTCGATGGGCCGGAGATCCTCTACGTCGATCGCGCCCGCAGCTTCCGCCGCGGGCAGAGCAAGATCGACCTCGGGCTCTCCCTGGGCTCGCGGCTGCCCGCCTACTGCACCTCGATGGGCAAGCTGCTGCTCGCGTACCTCCCCGATCACGAGCAACGCAACCTGCTCGGCGAGATGAAGCTCTCCAAGCGCGGGCCGAACACGATCACGAGCAAGAAGGGCCTGCGCTCGGAGCTCGAGCACGTACGCGAGGAGAGCTTCGCGGTCAACGACGAGGAGCTCGCCCCCGGCCTGCACTCGATCTCCGCGCCGGTGCGCTCGGAGTCGCGTGAGGTGGTGGCCGCGGTCAACATGGCCGCCCACAGCTCGATGATCTCGCTCGAGGAGCTCGTCGAGCATCTAGGGCCGCACCTCGTCTCCACCGCCGACCGTATCTCGGCGCGCCTCGGCTATCGACGCGACGACGAGCGAGATTAATCCAGACGGCCGCGTGTTTTAGCTCAGCGCGCGGCCGTACTGGTTTTTGTAGTACTCGCGGTACTCGCCCGAGCGGATCGGCTCCCACCATGAGGCGTTCTCGCGGTACCACGTGAACGTCTGCTCCAGGCCCTCCGCGAAGCGCACCCGCGGCTCCCAGCCCAGCGCGCGCACCTTGGCGGAGGAGAGCGAGTAGCGGCGGTCGTGCCCGAGGCGGTCGGTGATGTGCTCGATCAGCGACTCCTCCGCCCCCGCGAGCTCGACGATGCGCCGCACCACGTCGATGTTCGCCAGCTCATCGGGGCCCCCCGCGTTGTAGACCTCCCCCGGCGCCCCCTGCTCCAGCACGCAGCCGATCGCGCGCGCGAAGTCGCTCGCGTGGATCCAGTTGCGCACCTGCCTCCCATCTCCATACACCGGCAGCGGGTCCCCATGCAGCGCGTTGAGGATCATCAGCGGGATCAGCTTCTCCGGGTACTGGTGGGAGCCGTAGTTGTTCGACCCCCGGCAGATCGTCGCCTGCAGGCCGTAGGTGTGGAAGTAGCTCTGCACCAGCAGGTCCGCCCCGGTCTTCGTCGCCGAGTACGGCGAGGAGGGCCGCAGGGGTGAGGCCTCGGTGAAGGTGCCCACGTCGATCGACCCGTACACCTCGTCGGTGGAGACCTGCACGTAGCGCAGTCCCCGCTCGCGCGCCGCCTCCAGCAGCACGTAGGTGCCGAGCGCGTGCGTGCGCACGAACGCGTCCGGTTCGGCGATCGAGCGGTCCACGTGGGTCTCCGCGGCGAAGTTCACGATCGCCTCCGGCGCCCCCTCGGGGTGGGTGGGGTTCCCCAACCCCTCGAGCGCCCGCGCGACCGCCTCCGGGTCCTCGATCCCGCCTCGCACGAAGCTGTAGCCCGGCTCCCCCGCGAACTCCGCGAGGTTCTCCTCGCGGCCCGCATAGGTGAGCTTGTCGAGCACCGTCACCGCGTCCCCGTGCTCGCGCATCCGCACACGCACGAAGTGCGAGCCGATGAACCCCGCGCCGCCGCAGACCAGGAGCCTCATGCGCGCATCATCCCAGTCCTCGTCCGCTCATGGGTGCGCCGCCACGTCCCACGCGCAGCGAGCGATCGAGGGACGCCGAGCCCGCGCCGCCATGTGCGCTCATGAACGGGTCATCCCCGCCCGGGCCGCGAGGTAGCCCGCGAGGCCATCGCGCCAGTCGGGCATCGGCAGCACGTCGTCGCGTTCTGACTCGAGCACCGAGTAGGCCGGCCGCGGGGCGGGGCGCGCCATCTGCTCGCTCGTCGCCGGCTCCACCCGGCAGCCGCGCTCGGCTTGGCGGAAGATCTCCTGCGCGAACCCGTTCCACGAGACCGCCCCCGCGCCGGTCAGATGTGCGAGCCCGCTCACTTCTCGCTCCAATAATCCGAGCACCGCCGGCGCGAGATGGCCGGACCATGTGGGCGAGCCGATCTGATCGTCCACGACCTGCACCGCCTCGCGCTCGTTCGCCAGGCGCAGCATCGTGTCCACGAAGTTGCGTCCCCCCACCCCGTAGAGCCACGCGGTGCGCACCACCGTGTGGCGCGGGGATGCCGCCAGCACCTCGCGCTCCCCTTCGAGCTTCGTCTGGCCGTAGACCGAGCGCGGGCCTGTGGGGTCCGACTCTAGGTATGGCCGCGGGTGGCCCTGCGCATCGAGCGGGGCCTCGCCGTCGAAGACGTAGTCCGTCGAGATGTGCAGCAGGGGGATGTCGAGCTCCGCCGCCGCGCGGGCGAGGTTGCCGGCTCCCTCCGCGTTGACCGCGCGCGCCTGCTCGCGATGCGTCTCCGCCCCGTCCACGTCCGTCCACGCCGCGCAGTTCAGGATCGCCTCCACCGGCCGCTTCGCGAGGAACGCTCTTGTAGCCGCCGCATCCGTGATGTCGAGCTCCGGGAGGTCCCCCAGCACGCAATCGTGGCCTGCGCGCTTCGCCGCGCCCTGCGCATCGTGGCCCAACATGCCGGCGGAGCCGGCTATCAAGATCTTCATGCGCGGCAGCCCTCCATTGCGTGAGGCCCTCGCACGCGGGTGGGGGCGCTCGAAGGTGCGCGATTCCCCCGCGGGAGGTGGGATGCGGGGTGCGAGTCTGAGGGCAAGGGGTGCCTCACAGGATCGAGATGTCCGAGTTGTCGCCCACCATGAAGCGGTACGCGCGCGGCTGGCGGTCGCCGCGGCGCACGCTCACGTTGCGCCCCAGCAGCGAGGACTCCATGCGGCCGTCCAGGTCGCACACCGAGGAGCCCTCCAGCAGGATCGAGTGCTCCACCTCCGCCCCCGCGATCGAGCAGCGCTCCCCCACCGCGGTGTACGGGCCGATGTAGCAGTCGCTCAGCCGCGCATCGACGCCGACGATCGCCGGGCCGCGCACGGTCGTGCGCTCGAGCCGCGCGCCGGGCTCGATCACCACGCGCCCGTCCACCTGCGACTCGATCAGCTCGCCCTCTACCCGCTCGAGCAT
>JBIOEY010000095.1:0-9418 GCA_044446505.1 Solirubrobacterales bacterium | reverse complement strand
CTCCAGCACCGCCTCCATGCGGTCCTGGTCGGTGACCATGTAGGGCGAGATGTAGCCCTTGTCGAACTGCATGCCCTCGGTGAATTCGAGGTCCATGCCGAACGTCTGGCCCTCCTCGACGTTGACCACGCCGTCCTTGCCGACCTTCTCGATCGCGTCGGCGATCACGTCGCCGATCTCCTCGTCGCCGGCGGAGATGGTGGCCACGCGGGCGATCTGATCCTTGCCCGAGACCTCCTTGGACTGCGAGGCGATGTTCCTCACCACCTCATCCACCGCCCGCTCGATGCCGCGCTTGAGCGCCAGCGGGTTCGCGCCGGCGGCCACGTTCTTCAGGCCCTGGCGCACGATCGCCTGGGCCAGCACGGTGGCGGTGGTGGTGCCGTCGCCGGCCACATCGTTGGTGGCGGTGGCCACCTCGCGCACCAGCTGGGCGCCCTGGTTCTCGAAGACGTCCTCGACCTCGATCTCGCGGGCGATGGTAACGCCGTCGTTGGTGATCGTGGGCGCGCCGAACTTCTTGTCGAGCACCACGTAGCGGCCCTTGGGGCCGAGCGTGACCTTGACCGCGTTGGCGACCGCATCGACGCCGGCCTCCAGCGATTTACGTGCCTCTGAGCCGTACTTCAGTTCCTTGTGAGCCATTGTTCCTCAGATCTCCTTATGCGACCTTGGCGAGCACATCGGACTCGCGCAACACGAGCAGATCCTCACCGTCGATCTTGATCTCGGTCCCGCCGTACTTGCTGTAGAGGACCTCGTCGCCCTCCTTGACGTCGAGCGGGATCCGCTTGCCGTTATCGTCGATCCGGCCGTCGCCGACGGCGATGACCTTGCCCTTCTGCGGCTTTTCCTTGGCTGTATCGGGGAGGACGAGGCCGCTGGCGGTCGTCTCCTCCTCCTCGATCGCCCGCACGATCAGGCGATCGCCCAGGGGCTTGAGCTTCATCTTGATGAGACCTCCACTACTTAGAGAATTGGGGCGGCGCCTCGGGGAGGCACGCCCTCGGGGTTCCTGGCACTCCTCTTGATCGAGTGCCAACGATCTGCGGCCACTATATACGAACGCAGGGGCAAGTCAAGGGCCTGCGCCCTCTTCTTGGCACTTTCACGCTCAAACTGCCAGGTCCCTGGTCCCATCTCTGAGTGACGCCGAAGCCTTCATCGACGCTCGAAACGCCAGGCTCGCTCGGCCCTCAGTTCTGGGCGCCGCCGAAGCCCTTCATCGCCTCGGTCATTCCCGAGGGGGTGTCCATGATCCGCGAGAAGCGCACCACGGTGACGGTGTCCTCGGCGGAGACCTCGCGACCATAGATCTGCTCGAGGAAGTGGATCAGCTCCTCGTGGCGGCGGAACTCGGGGTTGTCGTGCTTGATGTCCCGCGGCGAGAGGTCCCCGAGCCGGGTGACTTCGACCTGGTCGATCACCGCCTCGAAGATCCGCTCCCGAGGCGAATACTGGTAGCCGATCGTGACGAGCACCAGCTGGTTCTTGCGGTACTTGTCGGACTTGTCCCCGAGGCGGATCGTGGCGGTCTTGCGCCCCCGCTTGAGCTCGTCGGCGAAGATTGTGGAGTAGAAATTAAGTACCTGCACGACCGTGCAGGCTATCGGTCCAACGCCTCCAGCGCATACCTGGCCATCTCGCGCTCGCCCTCGTAGGTGAGCGCGGTGCACGCCTCGCTCAGCGCCATCCAGCGCGCCTCCTCGACCTCCTCGTCATGGTCCGCGGTGTCGCCCGAGCGGTAGCGCAGCAGGTAGAAGAGGACCGACTTGGGCACGAGGCGGCCCTCGCGCCTGTACCAGTAGCGCACCTCCCCCAGCTCCCGCACGAGCTCGGCCTCGACGCCGGTCTCCTCGCGCACCTCCCGCACCGCCGCCTGCAGCGGGCTCTCGCCTGGGTCGATGTGGCCCTTGGGGAGCCCCAACACGCGCGACCCGTCCGCGGCGCGACGGCGCGGGACGATCACGAGCGTCTGCTCGCCGCGCACCACCACCCCACCCGCCGAGCGCTCCGGCTCAGAAGACATAGGAGCGCAGCGCCTCCGGGTCGTGCACCACCAGCCGGCCCCTGCCCTGGGTGATGACCCCCGCCCGCTCCAGCACCGCCAGGAAGCGGCTCGCCGACTCCCGCGAGCTGCCCGCGAGCTTCGCCAGATCGGCCTGGGTGGCGGAGATCTGGACATCCTGGTGCTCCGCGGGTGGCGCTTGGCTCTGCATCCGTGCCTGCGCGACCAGCTCGCTCAGGGCGGAGGCCACGCGGCTTTGAACCGTCTGGAAGGAGCGGCGCGCGAGGCGCTCGTTCGTCTCCCGCAGCCGCCGGCCGAGGCCGATCAGGAGGCGCATCGCGATCTGGGAGTGTTCCTCCATCAGCCTGCGCATGTCGGGCCCGAGCAGCGCCACCGCGCTCATCGGCCCCAGCGTCTCGACGGTGGCGGAGCGGCGCTCGTCCTCGAACAGTGCGAGCTCCCCGAAAATGTCACCCGGGCCAAACGTTGCGAGCGTGATCGTGCGCCCGTCGCCGTGCTCGTGCACCGCGCGCGCCCGCCCCTCGTGCAGCACGTAGCAGGTGTCGCTGCGATCCCCCTCCCGGAACACCACCTGGCCGGGCTCGAAGCTGCGCGGCACCGCGAGCTGCGCCATGCGCTCGAGATCCCCGCCCTCCACGGTCGAGAACACCGGCACTCTGGCGAGTAGCTCCACGACCTCCGCTGAGCTCGGCGCCCCCATCGCCATCTGGATAGCACACCTCCGCGCGCCGCCCATCCACCTCCGCACACCGCCCATCCACCTCTCGCACCGGCGGTCCCCCTCCGTATCCCGCGCTATCTTCACAAGATGACCCTCTCGAGGATCGCCGCGGCGCGGCTGCTCGCGGTCGGGGTGCTGCTGGGCGCGGCGTCCTGCTCCCTCGCGCCCGTGGCCGAGACGGCGGCCCGTCCACCGTTCCGGCCCCTCGTGCAGTCCCCCGAACTGTGGGCCACCGTGGACATGTGCAACACCGCCCACCACCCCCATGCGATCGGCATTCGCGGCTCGATGCCCACCGACGGCCACCCTCACGACACGATGTACATGCGCTTCCTGGTGCAGTCCCTCGATGCCTCCACGCACCAGTGGGCGGATCTCGGCAAGAGCGCGGACTCCGGCTTCGTGCCGATCGGCTCCGCCGCCTCCACCCGCCAGGCCGGGCGCACCTTCGAATTCAAGCCCGCCGCCGCCACCTACACACTGCGCGGGTACGTCGAATTCCAGTGGCGCCGCGCCGGCCGGGTGGTGCACCTCCTCGCCCACCCCACCGCCGCCGGGCACACGAGCCTCGCGGGCGCCGAACCCAAGGGGTTCAGCGCGGCAACCTGCACGCTCAAATAGAACCTACACACGGGGGGAGGTCGGGCGGGGGGGCTGCCCCGCTCCCGTCAAACAGCCGGGGATCGTTGGTGATGATCCCGTGGACCCCCATCGCTGCGATGCGGGCCATCAGCGCGGCGTCGTCGACCGTCCACACGTACAGCTCCCCGCCACCCGCGGCGACCGCGCGCACCAGCGCCGGCGTGACCAAGCGCCAGTGGGCCATGATCGCATCGAAGCGCCCGGAGCGGAGGTCCCTCTGGGCGCGCCGCGGCAGCCACGCGCGGAAGCCCGCGAGCATCGCCAGCGCCGGCACCATCATCAGCCTGTCCTCCGTGTAGTCCCTCCGCGCGCGCGGCACCGACCAGCCCACGCGCAGCGCCGGCTCGAGCGCGCGCATCGCATCAAGCTCGTCCGGGAACGTGCTGCTCACGAGCGAGCGCTCGACCAGACCCGTCTCGCGCAGCTCCCGCACCACACGCTCCCCGTAGCCGGGCAGCTTCACGTCGACGTCGAGCTCGATCCCCGCGTACGCCTCGCTCGCGAGGTGCTCCAGCCCCTCCCGCAGCGTGAGCGGGGCCTGCGCGGCGCGCAGCGCCCCGTAGTCGTGGGCGAGCAGCAGCCGCCCGCTCCCATCCAGGCGCTCGCTGAGGACGTCGAACTCGATCATGTCCACCCCCGCCCGCACCGCGGCCTCGAAGCTGGCGAACGTGTTGCCCGGCGCCAGGTGGGCGGCGCCCTTGTGCCCCACCCTGCGCGGAGCGGTGCTCGAGCCCGGGACGCGCGTCACCGCCCCAGCATAGACGCGCGGGTGGCGCCGATCGATCGCGCAGGTGGCGCGGATCGATGCGCCGGAGCCGATCCCCCGCGATCGGGGCCAACAGGCGGTGGCCCTGGCACGCGGGCGGTACGCGCCGACGGCTTCGGCGTCAGCCGCGCTCGCCGCGCGCGAGGCTTCTGCGGGTGGCGTCGATCGTCACTCCCGCCGCCTTTGGGCCCACGTACGGGGCGAGCACCAGGAAGGCGATGTGGTCGGTCAGCGACGGCAAGTACTTCACGCGCTTGCGCACCGCGTAGCTGCCGACGATCGCCCACACCGCTCCCACCACCGCCTCGTGTGCGACCAGTGGAGCGCGACGCGGTTCGGGCGAAGCCTCCTGCAGGATCGCCGCGAGCTTGCCCAGCGCGTTCCCGATGCTCTCCGTCACCGCCGGGCCGACCTCGAAGAGATCGACGAACGCCATTTTCGTCAGCCCCGGATGGGCGACGAAGTGGTCGATCCCCGCCTTCACGCCGATGTACGCCGCCTCCTCCCAGCTGTCCCCGCGGGCCGCCGCCGTGGCGATCGTCTCGATCGTTTCGTCCACGAACTCCTCCACCACCGCCAGGAAGCACTCCTGCTTGCTGGGGAAGTGTTTGTGGAACGATTCGGTCGACATCCCCGCGAACTGCGCGATCTGGGGATCGGTCAGCTCGTTGTAGCCCTCATCCAGCGTGAGGTGCGCCACCGCGCCGAGCACGCGGGCGCGTTTGTCCTCGCTTTCGAGGAAGCGCGCCGGCTCCGCCGGTCTGTGCGGCGGCGGGGTGCGCGCCACCCCGATCCGGGCCGCCGGAGAGCGGTAGGCGCTGACCCAGTCGAGCAGTTCATCGGTCAGCATCGGCAGCTCCCCCACACGATCCGTGAGCAGCCGGTTGAACAGCATGTAGCGACCTCCGCCCACAATCGCTTTCGGCCCGAGCGGCGGGAGCTGCACCCCGTCGGGCGCCGCCTTGAACCCATCCGTCAGCACCCGCTCGAACGCAATCGCCGAGCGCATCAGCCGTTCGCGGCTCTTGGACCCCAGGCCCAGACCCTCGATCAACACCAGGCGCGAGGACTTGACATTCCGCTTCGTGTCTTCCACGAACGCCTGACACGCCCTGTGCACGCGGTTGGCCCAGCCGCGCTCGCTCATCCACCCGTCGAGCATCCGCCGCTTGGCGCGCGCCACCGCGATGTCGTAGGTGCCGAGAAAGCAGTCTTCCTTGTTGGCGAACTGCTCGTAGAACGCGCGCCGCGAGACGCCCGCCAGCGCGATCACGTGCGCCACCGTCGTCGCCTTGTAGCCCTGGCGGTGGACCGCCTCGATCATCGCGCCGAACAGTCGTGCCCGCTGGTGCCGGGCGACCGCATCGCGCCCCATTCCGTGGGGGCCGTGCGGCAGCCGCCGGTACATCGCACTCAGCTCCCTCTCAGTTCCGCTCATCCCCACGTGTTCGACCATACAGCATTGCCCGAAGATTGCAAGTTAAAAATCATGGGATATATCCGACGTTTCCGATCTTGCCGGAGCGGGTAGGATCACCGATTCAGCCGACCCGTCCGAACATCTACGTCGGGGCCACAAGGTGCTCGGGCGTCAGCGCGCGCCGAGCTCCACGCGGCGCGGCCCGACACGGAAGCCCGCCCGCTCCAACGCCGGCTCCCAGCGCGAGCCGAGCACCGGCTCGCCGTCCACCCGCTCGAGCGCGATCCGCGCTGGCAGCCGGCCCGCGCGCGCCTGCTCCGCGAGGGCCTCCAGAGCCAGCTGGACCCGTGTGTCCCTGGGGTCCGAGAGCACCCGCAGCGCCCTGCCCCCCCGCTCCAAATAGAGCACCGGCTCGCCGCCCACCAGCACCACGCTCGCCCCCGGCACCCGCGCCGGGGAGGGCCGGGTCGGGCGCGCTCCGACTACTGCCGGTGAGAGCCGGGGCGAGCGGGCTCCGATCGACGCCGGTGAGGGCTGGGGCGAGCGGGCTCCGATCGACGCCGGTGAGAGCCGGAGCGAGCGGGCTCCAATCGCTGCCGGCGAGCCTCCCGGGGCAGCCGGGGACTCGACGCCACCGTCCCGTCTGCGACCCTCGGGGGATCTCCACGGCAGCGCCGCCCCGTACGGCTGCGCCGGGTCGCTCGCTCCGAGGACCAGCGCCCGCGACCTCTCCAATTCGGAGAGCTGCTGTCCACGAACGCGCTCGACCGCGCCCGGCAACGCGAACTGCGCGCCGCCCAGCCCCTCCACGAAGTAGCCGCGCCGCGCGATCCCCAGCGTCTCCAGACGGCACAGCTCGGGGTACAGCGCCGCGAAGCCACCCGGCACGCCTTCCGCGAGCACGAGCTCCCGCGTGAGGATCCCGTGGCGCTCCAGCAGCAGCTCCGCCAGCGCCCGCGTACGCAGATTCGAAGCCCGCCCACCCGGCTCTCCCGGCTCTCCCTCGACGTCGGCGAACAGTGGGGCCGTCAGCGACCAACGGCCGGGGGGATGCGAAGCGGCCCGCCCGGCGGCCCTGCGCCCCGAGAAGCGCCCGCCACGAAGCGGCCGTTGGGGGAGCGTCCGAGTCGAGCGCGGCGCGCGCAGGGCCGCGAATGCGTCGTTGGTCACCTCCCCCGCCCACACCAAGTCCCACAGCGCCTCCGCGAGCACCGGCGCGGGCAGATCCACGTCCACGAGCAGGTCGGTAAAGAAACATGGAGTTTCTTTAAGACGCGCGCGTACGCGCGCGTGTCTCTCCTGTTGCGGAGCCTCCCCACGGCGGGGAGGCGGACCGAGCAGCGCCACGTCCTCGCGGAAGTACAGCGCCACTCGACCGTCGTTGCGGCCGAGTGCGCCCGCGCCCACCCACACCAGCTCCCCGCTCGCGCACAGCTCGTCCATCCACGCCGTCGAGTACGCCCCCACGCGGCGCGGCAGCACCTCGCGCTCCCACGTCCGCGGCGTCAGCGCCAGCCCCTGCAGCGGCACGAGCTGCTCGCGCAGGCGCTCCACCCCCGCGCCCGCCGCGCCGTGGCGGTCGATCCCGTGCCACGCCGGCAGGAACGCCGCATACGCACGGCGCTCGGCCGGCTCGATCTCACGCCGCAGCGCCGCCAGCGAGGCCCGGCGCAGGCGCCTCAGTACCTCCACGTCGCACCACTCCCGCCCGTCGTCACGAGGAGCGTGTGAGGAAGCAGAGGCATGGGGTGAGATGTCGCCGAGAGCCGCGGGGGATACCGCAGCAGGAGAGCGGGCATCGGCCGCAGAAGAGTGGGAAGGGGCCGACATCCGCTCGCCCCCGCCGCGTGGCAGGGAAGCGGGATCGGGGTGCAGCTCGCCCCGCACCAGCGCCCCCGCGCGCTCCAGCTCCCTCAGCCCCGACTCGATCACCGCGGCACCGAGGCGGTAGCGGGCGCGGAGCTGCTCCGTCGTAAAGGGCCCGTGCGCCGCCGCGTAGCGGCGCAGCAGCCGCTCGAGCGCATCCGGCACATCCGCGAGGAAGGCCTCCGGCAGGCCTCCCGGCGCCACCGCGCCGAGCGCGTCCCGGTAGAGACCCGCATCGGCCGCATCGATGTAGCGCTCCTCCCCCCCGATCCGCACCCGCACCGCGCGCCGCTCCCCCTCCAGTGCCCCCAGCAGCGACCCCGCGTCGATGCCCTCCAGCACCCGCTCCGCCGCCTCCGCGGCGCTCAGGTCGCCGAGCACGCGCAGCGCGTCGTGCAGCTCGTCCCGGTTTGCCGCCCGCCGGCGCTCACTGCGGCGCTGCAGATCCTCCTCCAGCTGCTCCAGCGCCCCGCGATCGATCAGCTCGCGCAGCTCCTCCTGTCCCAGCAGCTCCCGCAGCAGGTCGCGGTCCAGCGACAGCGCCGCCGCCCGGCGCTCCGCGTTGGGGGCGTCTCCCTCGTACATATACCTCGCCACGTAGTCGAACAGCAGCGAGGACGCAAACGGCGAGGCGCTCGCCGTCTCCACCTCCACCACGCTCAGCTCCCGACGGTGCAGCCTCCCGAGCAGCTCCGTCAACCCAGGGAGGTCGAGCACGTCGCGCAGGCACTCCCGGTACGCCTCCAGCACGATCGGGAAGTCGCCGTAGCGGCGCGCCACCTCCAGCAGCGCCTGCGCCTTCAGGCGCTGCTGCCACAGCGGCGTGCGCCTGCCCGGGTACGCCCGCGGGAGCAGCAGCGACCGGCCTGCCGCCTCGCGGAAGCGCGCCCCGAACAGCGCCGAGCCCGCGAGCTCCGCCACGACCAGATCCTCCAGCTCGTCCGGCTCGATCATCGCGAGCTCCACCGCCTCGGGGCCGTTCAGCGCGTCCGCCTCCGGCAGGTGCACCGCGATCCCGTCGTCCGACCACAGCACATCCGCCTCCAGGCCCAGGCGCTCGCGGATCCGCGCCGAGATCGCGAGGCCCCACGCCGCGTGGATCCGCCCCCCGTACGGGGAGAGCACGCACAGCCGCCAATCCCCGATCTCATCGCGGAAGCGCTCCACCACCACCGTACGGTCGCTCGGCAGCACCCCTGTGGCGTCCTGCTGCTCGCGCAGGTACTCCACCAGGTTGCTCGACGCGCGGCGATCCAGGTCGTACTCGCGCTCCAGCACCTCCGCCGGCTGCTCCACCGCCCAGCGCGCGAACGCCCCGATCGCCTCCCCCAGCTCCTTCGGGCGCCCCACTCCGTCGCCCTTCCAGAACGGGATCGCCCCCGGCGCCCCCGGCGCCGGCGTCACGATCACGCGGTCGCGGCCGATCTCCTCGATCCGCCACGCCGAGGCGCCCAGCAGGAACACCTGGCCCGGGCGCGCCTCGTAGACCATCTCCTCGTCGAGCTCCCCCACGCGCCGCCCATCCGGGAGCGTCACCAGGTACAGGCCCCGATCCGGGATCGTGCCCGCGTTCGCCACCGCCAGCGCCCGCGCGCCCCGCCGCGGGCGGATCGTGCCCGCAAGGCGGTCCCACACGATCCGCGGGCGCAGCTCCCCGAACTCCGAGGATGGATAGCGCCCGTCGAGCATGTCCAGCACGCCCTCCAGCTGCCGCCGCGGCAGCTCCGCGTATGAGTGCGTACGCCGCACCCGCTCGTAGAGCTCCTCCACCGCGAGCTCCTCCTCGGCCGCCGCCATCGCCACGATCTGCTGCGCCAGCACATCCAGCGGGTTGCGCGGCACCACCGTCGGCTCGATCGCCCCCTCGCGCATCCTCCGCACCAGCACCGCGCACTCCAGCAGGTCCGCGCGGAACTTCGGGAAGATCCGCCCCCGCGAGACCTCACCCACCCCGTGCCCCGCGCGGACCTGCTG
>JBIOEY010000094.1:0-9473 GCA_044446505.1 Solirubrobacterales bacterium | reverse complement strand
GAGGAAGAGGGCTGGCGGCGGGGCTCGAGCATCTGCTCAGGCAACTCGCCCGCGGTCGTGGGAGAGGATGCGTCGTTGCTCATGCAAGGCGGCTCCTTCGGGCGATCAGGCGGGCGATGAGGTTGAGTATGAGGATCATCGTGACGAGGGTGAGGGCGGCTCCCCACGCACGGTTTACCACCTCGGTGGTGGGGGAGGTGACGTCGTTGTAGATCTGGTAGGGCAGCGAGTTCATGAACTGCCCGAGGTCGAAGGTGGCCTGGTTGGTGTGGCCGGCGGTGAACAGCAGCGGGGCGGTCTCGCCGGCGGCGCGCGCGACGGCGAGCAGCACGCCGGTGAGCATCCCGGTGAGCGCGGTGGGGAGGACGACCCGGAAGATCACCTTCCAGCGGGCGGCACCGAGCGCGAGCGCGGACTCGCGCAGGGCGTTCGGCACGAGCGCGAGGATCACCTCGGCGGAGCGGATCACGACGGGGAGCATCAGCAGGGAGAGCGCGAGCGAGCCCTTGTAGCCGGCGTAGGTGGAGCCGGTGCCGATGATCAGCGCGATGTAGATGAACAGCCCGAAGACGATCGAGGGGACCCCGGTGAGGACGTCCACGAAGAAGCGCACGGTGTGCGCGAACCAGCTCTCACGGCCGTACTCGACGAGCCACAGCGCGACGCCGATGCCGATCGGGATCGCGATCGCGGAGGCGAGCGCGACCATCTCCAGGGACCCGAGGATCGCGCTCTTGATCCCGCCGATGGAGGAGCTCGCGAAGAACGTGTTGCCGGTGGGGTCGGTGGTGAAGAAGCTCCAGCTCCACGCCCGGAGGCCCTTGAGGAGCAGGTAGTAGACGATCAGCACGAGCGGCACGAGCGCGATCAGCGTCGCGCCGAGCAGCAGGCCGCGGGCGAGGCTGTCGGTGCGCCGCCGCCGCGGGCTAACCGCGAAGCGGGCGAGGCGGTCGTCGCTCATGCGCCGGCGGCCGCGGCGGCGGCAAGGTCGGCGGGGCTCTCGCCGGGGGGAGCGAGCTTGCTGCGCGAGGCGCGCAGCACGAGCAGGCGGGCGATCGCGTTGACGAGCAGGGTGAGCACGAACAGCACCAGCGCGGCGGCGAACAGCGCGGAGCGGTGCAGGCCGGTGGCCTCGCCGAACTCGTTGGCGATCACCGCGGCGAGCGTGTAGCCCTGGCCGAAGAGGTGCTGGGCGAGTTGGGGGGCGTTGCCGATCACGATCGTCACCGCGATCGCCTCGCCGATCGCGCGGCCGAGGCCGAGCATCGCCCCGCCCACGATCCCTGAGCGGCAGTAGGGGAGCACGGCGATGCGCACCATCTCCCAGCGGGTGGCCCCGAGGCCGAGCGCGGCCTCCTTGTGGTCGTCGGGCACGGTGCTCATCACCTCGCGGGAGATCGCGGAGACGATCGGGAGGATCATGATCGCGAGGATCAGCCCGGCGACGAAGCAGTTGGGGATCGTGACGAGGCCCCCGCCGACGAACGGGATGAAGGAGAGGCGGTCGGCGATCCACTGCTCGGCGGGCTGGAGCTTGGGTGCGAGGAAGAAGATGCCCCACAGCCCGTACACGACGGAGGGCACGGCGGCGAGCAACTCGACGAGCACGGTCAGCGGCGCGAGCAGGCGCCGGGGGCAGAGCTCGGTCAAATAGAGGGCGGTGGCGACCGCGATCGGCACGCCCATCGCGAGCGCGAGGCCGGAGGTGATGAGCGTCCCGACGAGCAGCGGCAGCGCGCCGAAGTGTTCGGCGTTGACGTTCCATTCGTTGTCGAACACGAAGCCGAGCACCCCGGAGGCGGCGAACGCGGGGCGCGCTTCGCCGAAGAGGCGCACGAAGAAGTAGACGATCAGGATGAGGATCAGCGCGGCGAGCGCGGTGAGCCCGTAGCGCAGCGCGCGGTCGGGGAGGCGCGCAAGCGCTGACCGCCCGAGGATCGAGCGGTCAGCGCTACCGGGAGCCGAGGCAGCCTCCATGCATCACCCGGCCAGCGTCACCGCGTGGCCTTGGCCGATACATATATCTCTCAAGATGCTGCCTCCAAATCGCCCCCTAGGCTAGCCGAGCGGCGAGCCTTCGCACTGCAGTCCCGCGACGGCTTCCTTGGACTTGGCCAGGATCGACGCGGGCAGCGAGGCGTAGTCGGCCTTGGCGAGGATGCTCTGCCCCGCGCCGAGGCCGTAGTCGAGGAACTTCACGACGCCTTCCGCGGCGTCCTTGCCGCCGGGGACGCCCGCCCGGCAGAGGTCCTTGTAGACCACGACGAAGGTCTGCGAGGTGATCGGGTAGGCCCCGGGGGCGGAGGGGTTTTTGATCGCGAAGCCGAGGTTGGCGGGCACTTCGACGCCTTCCGCGGCGGCGGTCGTGGAGGCCAGCGTGGGCGGCACGTAGTTGCCCGCCTTGTTCTTCACGCTGGCGTAGGTGAAGTTGTGCTGCAGGGCGTACGCCTGCTCGACGTAGCCGATGGCCCCCGTGGTCTGCGCGACGGCGCCGGCGACGCCGGCGTTGCCCTTGGCGCCGGTGCCGACCGGCCAGGGGACGTCCTTGCCGGAGCCGACCTTGCTCGCCCATTCGGGGTCCACGGCGGCGAGGAAGCCGGTGAAGCCGGCGGAGGTGCCGGAGGAGTCGGAGCGGTGGACCACGGTGATCGCGGTGCTCGGCAGCGTGACGCCGGGGTTGAGCGCCTTGATCGCGGGGTCGTTCCAGGTCTTGATCTTGCCGAGGTAGATGTCGGCGATCGTGGTGCCGTCGAGCTTCAGGCCGGCTTTGACGCCGGGGAGGTTGTAGGAGACGGTGATCGCGCCCAGGAACATCGGGATCTGGACCGGTTCGCCGACCTTGGCGAGGGCCGATTCTTCGGCGGCCTTGAGCGGCGGGTCGGAGGCGCCGAAGTCGACGGTCTTGCCTTCGAGCGCGGTGATGCCGGCGCCGGAGCCGACGGCCTGGTAGTTGACGGTGAGCCCGAGGCCGGAGGCCGGGGAGCCCCACTGTTCGTAGACGGGTGCCGCGAAGGTGGAGCCGGCGCCGGAGATCGTGGCGGATGCGCTGGCGGAGCTCGAGCTCGTCGTGCTGGAGCTGCTGCCGCAGGCGGCGACGAAGAGCGCGAGCGCCACGACGCCCAGGGCGCTCGCGGCTGTCTTTTGCAATGTGATCACTACTGAGTCTCCCTCTGGCTTGGGGTTATGGATCGGGGTAGGGGGGAGCGAGGCGAGAAGCAAGGCGTTCCCTGCCCGGGTGAGGCCAGGACTACTCTCCTAGTCCACGACCGCGTGCGTGTGAAAATTTCGTGAAAGCTGCGGTTGGGGTTGGAAGCGGTAGCCGAAGCCGGGGTGGGTGTGGATGAAGCGGCGGTCGGGCATCGCGGCTTCGAGCTTGGTGCGGAGCTTCGAGACGTACACGTCGACGGAGCGGTCCCCGGAGCGCAGCTCCCCGCCCCACACGGCGCTGTAAAGTTGCTCGCGCGTGAGGATCGCGCCCATCTGCTTCGCCAGGGCGACCAGCAGCTCGAACTCGCGCACCGACAGTCGCAGCGCCTGGCCGGTGGCGAGCGCAAGTCCCTCGCCGGGGCGGATCTCGAGCTCGCCCGCGTACAGGGTGCCGCCGTTCTCGCGAGATTCCTCCACAGGCTGGCAGAATCGAGCAGGGGGGCGGCTCGCGGGTTGCGAACTCGTGATCGATTCGTAAAAAAGTCGTGAAAGACGCGGTGGGAGCCCGCCCCGCCCGACGGGTGCTCAATATCCTCCGCCGATGAGCTTTCTGCGCCGCAGCATGGACGGGGCCCTGATGGGCCTTCTGGAGGAAGCCGGGCGCAACGTGCAACGCTCGGGCCTGCTGCTGCGCGACCTGCTGGTGGACTTCCCCGAGCACGCCCCGCTGGCGCGCGAGCTGAAGGTGTGCGAGCAGGAGGGGGATCGGATCACCCACGACATCATCCACCGGCTCACGGGGGGCGGGCGCGTGCGCGCCCCGTTCGGGGCGAGCGACGGCTACGCGCTGGCGACCGCGCTCGACGACATCGTCGACTACACCGAGCACGCCGCGGCCCAGATGGTGCTCTACGGGGTGGAGGCCCCGATGGAGCAGTCGGTGGAGTTCGCGGAGGTCTTGGTGGGCGCGGGGGAGCAGATCGCCAGAGCCCTGCGCTGCCTGCGCACCGGCACTGAGCTGGGCCCCCACCTGGTGGAGATCCACCGCCTCGAGAACGAGGGCGACCGCCTCCAGCGCGACGCGGTCGCCTCGCTGTTCGCGGGCGGGATCGACCCGATGGTGGTGATCCGCTGGAAGGACATCTTCGAGTCGCTAGAGGCCGCGGTGGACGCCTGCGAGACGGTGGCCCACGTGCTCGAGGGCATCACGCTCAAGCAGCGGGGTCGCAGGCGTTAGGTGGACAGCTGTCATGGCCGGGGTGTTGCATCCGGTGGGGGCGCGGTCAACAGCGCCGACCGGCGCAATACGATCCACGGCGATGACCGCCGAGGACGGACCGACCATCGAGCAGCCGTTGCCCGCGCGCCCAGGCCTTCTCCGTCGTGGGCTGATGGAGGGGATTGGCACATTCGCACTGGTGACAGCGGGGTGCGGAGCGATCGTCACCAACGCGACGCACCCCGGCTCGCTCGGTGGCGTCGGCATAAGCCTCGTGTTCGGGCTGGTCATCATGGTGATGATCTACGCGGGCGGGCACCTCTCGGGCGCGCACTACAACCCGAGCGTCACCCTCGCGTTCGCGCTCGCCCGGCACTTCCCCGTGCGCGACGCGCTCGCCTACATCGCGGCGCAGCTCGCCGGAGCGACCGCCGCGGCCTTCCTGCTCCTCGCGGCGTGGCCGGGCAAGCCCGCGCATCTCGGCGCCACCCTTCCCAGCGTCCCCGGCGGGACCGCGCTGGCCTATGAGATCGTCCTGACCGCGTTTTTGATGTTCGTCATCACCGCCGTCGCGACCGACACCCGTGCGGTCGGCGCCGCCGCCGCGATCGCGATCGGTGGGACCGTCGGGCTCGACGCGCTGTTCGGCGGGCCGATCACGGGCGCGTCCATGAACCCGGCTCGCTCGTTCGGCCCGGCGCTCGCGTCGGGGACCTGGAGCAGCTTCTGGGTATACCTGGCCGGCCCGGTCGTTGGCGCGAGTATCGGCGTCTTCGCCTATGAGCTCGTGCGGGGACCGGCACGCCCGCCGGCTGCCCGCTCGACGCATACCGCCAAGGGAGCGACCGCCGATGGCGAGCGTCCTGTTCGTCTGCCTGCATAACGCCGGACGCTCGCAGATCAGCCAGGCCCTGTTCGAGCGAGACGCCGCTGGCCGGCACACGGCGCTATCCGCCGGCACCACCCCCGCCGAGCACGTCCACCCCGAGGTCGTGGCGGTCATGCGCGAGCTGGGCGTGGACCTGTCCGACCGCCGTCCGCGGCTACTCACCCACGAGCTTGCCCAGCAGGCAGACGTGGTCGTGACGATGGGTTGCGGCGACGAGTGCCCGTACATCCCGGGCAAGCGCTACATCGATTGGGATCTCCCCGACCCCAAGGGACGGCCTCTCGCGGAGGTCCGGGCGATCCGGGATGAGATCGAGCGGCGCGTCGCAGGACTGCTCGCCGAGCTGGAATAACAACCGCGGCTGAGACGAGCGTCCGGTGTGAGCGAGGGGGCGCACGGGTTCACTTGCACCATCCTCAGAACGTGGTCGGCGGAGCGCTCATTTCGAGCCGTGCGCCTGTGGGGCTGCCGATGAACAGAACCTGGAACGGGCTCGAGTTGTGGGCGGCGAGTTCGGGTAGAACCGCGCGTCCGGCCGCCACGACCCGCCCGCCGCGGCGCGCGACTCCGTAGACCACGAGGTTGCGCTGCGGTACCGTCGAGCCGTTGCGGACCGTGCCGGCGGCGCCGGCGCCGCCGGCTTCTTCGGTCGCGTGCACTCCCGAGACGCCGATCTGCGGCGCCGACGCAGGCGCCTGTGGCGCTTCGCCGACGAGCGCGCTCACGCTTGTCGGGGGGGTTCCAGTCACCTGCACCTGATCATCGACCCAGGTGAACTGCGCGTGCGGCGCGAGCAGCGGCACCGAGGTGAGCGCGGCTTCCAGGCCTGGGGCGTTGTTCTGGAACAGCACCCTTCCGCCGGCATCCCTGACCGTGATCGCGATCGGCACGTCGCGCAGCGCGTGGGCGGAGACGTTGCGCAGCGTCACGACCGCCGCGGTCCCTTCGGCGTCGTGGAGGATCTGCGTGGCGAGCACCTTCACCTGTGTGCTCGCGTGGGCGATCGTCAGGCCCCGGGCGACGCTCACCGGATGCCGGGCCTCCGCCAGCTTCACCTGCTTTTCGATCTGGGCGCTCTTCTCCTGGCTGCTCTCGCATCCGCCCAGCGCGAGCGCGCAGAGCAGCAGCGCGGCTGCTCCTCTCACCCGAAGGCCCCGCCGATGTAGTCGCGCGTGCGCTGCTGGCGGGGGTGGTCGAAGAGCTGCTCCGCGGGGCCGTACTCGACGAGCTCGCCGAGGTGCATGAACGCGACGTGGTCGGCCACGCGCTGGGCCTGCTGGAGGTTGTGCGTGACGATCACGACCGCCACGCTCTCGCGCAGGCCCACGATCAGCTCCTCGATCACCGCCGTGGAGATCGGGTCGAGCGCCGAGCAGGGCTCGTCGAGCAGCAGCACCTCCGGGTCAGCCGCGAGCGCGCGCGCGATGCACAGCCGCTGTTGCTGGCCGCCCGAGAGCGCCAGCGCCGAGCGGTCGAGGTCCCCGGCGACCTCGTCGTGCAGGCCCGCGCGGCGCAGCGCCTCGATCACCGCGGGCTCCAGCTGCGCCCGCCGCACGCGCCGGCGGCGGCGCGCGGGGTGGGCGGGCCGCTCACGGAGGGCGTAGGCGACGTTCTCGAAGATGCTCATCGGGAACGGGTTGGGCTGCTGGAAGACCATCGAGACGCGCCGGCGCAGCTCGGTCACCTCAATCGCGTGGATCTCCTCGCCGTCCAGTGTGATCCGCCCGCTGCGCCCCGCCCCCGCGGTGATCTCGGTGAGCCGGTTGAGCGAGCGCAGCAGCGTCGTCTTGCCTGAGCCCGAGGCGCCGATCAGTGCGAGCACCTCACCGCGGCGCGCTGAGAGGCTCACGTCGCGCACCACCCAGCGCTGGCCGTAGGCGAGCGAGACCGAATCGATCCGCATCCGCTCGACCGCCGCCGCCCCCGGAGCTCGCGCCGGGCGCCTGCGGGCCGTTGCTCGGGGCGGCGCGGCGCTCCCCGCGCCGTTGCCCGTGGCGGTGGGCGCGGCCACGCGTGGATGGCGGTCCACCACGATGCGCCGCACCGGGGGAGGCATCAGCGGGTCCATGGTTGCTCCAGGGCGCGACGCCGGGTTGTCGGCTTCAGGGCTAGTGGACTCGGACATCAGCCGATCCCCACCCTCGCCGCCAACCTCCTCGCCAGGCTGCGCTCTCCGCTGCGCTCCCGGCCGCTCGTCAGGCGGGTCACAGAGGCGTTGAGCGCCAGCACGATCATCAACAGCACGAACGCCGCCGCGTACGCCTTGTGCGGGGCGTTGCCTTCGCCCACGGGCGAGTACTCGTACACGTAGCTGGTCAGCGTCGAGCCGGTGCCGCGCAGCGCGCCGAGGACCGGGGCGTGGCCGACGCCTTCGTTCTTGAGCGTCACCCCGAGCAGGATCAGGATGATCGCGGTGTCACCGATGATCCGGCCCATGCCGAGCACCACGCCGCTGGCGATCCCCGGCCGGATCGAGGGCAGCAGCACCCGCCGGATCGTCGTGGCGCGGGTCTTGCCCAACGCGTAGGAGGCCTCGCGCAGGCGGCCCGGGAGCTGGGCCAGCGCCTCGCGCGTGGACCCGAAGATCAGCGGCAGCGCGAGGATCGCCATGATGATCCCGGCTACGAAGAACGATTGCCCGAGCGCTCCTTCGCTCGCGCCCTGCGAGAGGAACGCCAGGAAGCCCTGGGAGAAGATCAGCAGGCCGAAGATCGCCAGCACCACGCTCGGGACGCCCGCGATCATCTCGATCGCCGACTCCACCGCTCGCGCAAGCCACGACGGGCGCCCGTACTCCGACAGCCAGGTGGCGAGCGCGACGCCGGTGGGGGCCGCGATCGCGAGGCCGATCGCGGTGACGATGAAGGTGCCGATCAGCGGGTCGAGGAACCCGCCCGTCTGGTTCTCGTGGATCGAGGCCGCCGGCGACTGCAGGAACAGGCTGAGATTCAGGTACGAGACTCCCTTGAGGAACATGTACAGCACGATCCCCACGGCGATCAGGCACAGCCCGATCCCGGTCGCCCAGCACAGCCAGTAGCCGAGGCGATCGACCAGCGGCCACGAGGCAGTCGTGTCCCGCGGAGGTCGGACGATCGCCGGGCCGTCGGGCTGCGCTGCAAGCTCCGCGCTCGCCATCACACGCCTATTCCGTAGCGCTTGAGGGGCTGCTTGACGGCCCAGCCCGCGAGCGACAGCATCGTGGCTGAGACGAGCAGCACGGCGGCGATCGCGTAGATCGTGTGGGCGATCGCCCCGGTCGTCTGTCCCCCGAACTCCTGGACGATCGTCGCCGCCATCGGCTGCACGGGCTCGAACAGGAGGGTGAGCCCGTCGAGCGGGTTGGGGGCGAAGGGCCGCCCGCCGGAGAGCATCGCGAGCATGATCGCCTCCCCGAGGGCGCGCGCCGTCGCGAGCACCACCCCGGCGGCGATCGGCGGCCGCGCCGTGCGCAGCGAGACCCGCCAGATCGTGCGCCAGCGGTTGGCGCCCAGCGCGGCCGAGCCTTCGCGCCAGGCGGTGGGCACCGAGGCGAGCGCGCCGGCGCTGATCGACACCATGATCGGCAGAATCATCACCGTGAGGATCAGCGTCGCCGTCATCAGGCAGGCGCCGTTGAGTTGCACCACGAAGGCCACCGACTGCTTGCGCGAGTTGCTGATCAGGTGCTGGTTGATCCACGGGGCGATCGCGAGAATCCCGATCAGCCCGTACACCACCGAGGGCACGCCCGCGAGCAGTCGCACGACGGGCTCGAGGATGCGCCGCACCGGCTGCGGTGCGAACTCCGTCAGGAAGATCGCCGCCAGCGTGGAGACCGCGAGCGCGATCGCGACCGCGAACCCGGTGGTCAGCAGCGTCCCCCAGATCAGCGGCCAGGCGCGGAAGTACAGAAGCGAGTGCCCAGGCAGCGGCGTGCCCGCGTGCATCGCGCGGAATTGCGTGACCACGTCGCCTCCGGACCCGAACCAGCGCAGGCCGTTGGCCGAGAAGGATGGCCACGCGTTGATCATCACCGTGACCACCATCAGCGCGATCAGGGCGAGCACACCCACGGCAAGCGGGCCGAGGGGAAGCTCGGGGGGGTGGTCCAGCCCGGCCACAGTGGGCCGACGGCCGGCGCGCGGTCGGTCGCCGGCGAGGCAAGGCGGTGTTAGGCGCCGCGGGCCACGAGTAGATCGCGATCCAGCTCGAGTTGACGATCGCCCGGACCGTCCT
>JBIOEY010000093.1:0-9477 GCA_044446505.1 Solirubrobacterales bacterium | reverse complement strand
GTGTGGGGGCGGGGGGCGCTCGACATGAAGTCCCAGGTCGCCGCCGAGGTCGCCGCCGCGGTCTCGCTCGCGCGCTCCGGCTGGCGGCCCGCGCGCGGGGAGCTGTTGATCGTGTCGGTCGTCGACGAGGAGACCGGCGGGGGCCTTGGAGCGGAATGGCTCACCCGCACCCACCCCGAGAAGGTCCGCTGCGATCTGCTCGTCAACGAGGGTGGCGGCGCGGTGTTCGAGTATGGTGGCCGCCGCCGCTACGGGGTGTGCTGTGCGGAGAAGGGGGTCTTCCGCTTCACCCTCGCCACCGAGGGGGTCGCGGGGCACGCCTCGATGCCAAAGATCGCCGAGAACGCCCTGCTCAAGATGGGCCCGCTGCTGCAGCGACTCGCGGAGCGCCAGCCCGCCTACACGCTCACCCCCGAGCCCGCCGCGTTCCTGCGCGGGATCGGCGAGGACCCCGAGGACCCCGCGGGGGCGGTCGCCAACCTGCTCGCCGCCGACCCCCGCCTCGCGAGCATGTTCGAGCCGATGCTCGGCGTCACCTTCGCCCCCACCCGCATCCGCGCCTCGGAGAAGATCAACGTGATCCCCAGCCGCGCCGAGCTGAAAGTGGACTGCCGCGTGCCCCCCGGCCTCGGCGAAGCGGAGGTGCTGCGGGGAATCGCGGAAGTCCTGGGACCAGTCCGCCCAGACCCGGCCGATCCCGCGGGCGAGGGTCGGTTCGTAGGGACTGGCGGGCCGGAGGCCGCGGGGGCCATCCCGGGCTTTCAGATCGAGTTCACCGAGCGCGTCGTCGGCAACCGCTCGCCCGTGGACTCCCCGCTGATGGAGGCGATCTCCGGTTGGATCGCCGAGCGCGACCCGGGCGCCGAGGTGGTGCCGGTGATCCTCCCCGGCTTCACCGACTCCCGCCACTTCCGCGCCGCCTTCCCCGAGTGCGTCGCCTACGGCTTCTTTCCCCAGCGCCACCAGTCGCTGCTCGAGGTCATGCCGCTGATCCACGGCGCCGACGAGCGCATCGACGCGCGCGACGTGGCGTTCGCCGCGGAATTCTTCAGCGACCTCGCGCGTTCTGTATTGGGGTGAGGAAGCTCAGTCCTGGGTAGTATTGGAATCGATCGAGCCAAGGACGGTGTGCAGGCGATGGGGCCACGGGAGTTGAGGCCAGGTGCGATGAGGGAGCCGGGAGCGCCGGCGCGGGCGGCGAAGAGGCCGAGGCGCCGGCGGGCGACACGCGCGGGGGCGCGAGCATGATCGCCGACTCCTCGCTCTCCACGTTCGTCGGGGAACTCCAGACCTGGGCCTACCAGTGGTCCAGCGTGCTGATGATCGTGTTCTTCGCCGCGCTGCTGTACGTGATGTGGCGGATGCTGAAGGTGATGCCGCGGGTCAAGCCGCAGCAGATCAAGCCCGCCTCCGACCAGTCCGTCGCGTGGCAGGACATCGCCGGCGTGGACGAGGCCAAGGCCGAGCTGCAGGAGATCGTCGAGTTCCTGCGCGACCCCGAGCAGTTCCACAAGCTCGGCGCCCAGGTCCCCAAGGGGATCCTGCTGCACGGCCCCCCCGGGACGGGCAAGACGCTGCTCGCGAAGGCCGTCGCGCATGAGTCCGGCGCGCAGTTCTTCGCGCAGTCCGCCGCCGCGTTCGTCGAGATGTTCGCCGGCCTCGGCGCCGCGCGGATCCGCAAGCTGTTCGCCGTCGCGCGCAGCCACGAGCCCGCGATCATCTTCATCGACGAGCTCGACGCCGTCGGGGGCCGCCGCGGCTCGGACATCTCCGGTGAGAAGGACCAGACGCTCAACCAGCTGCTTGTCGAGATGGACGGCTTCGCCTCGCGCGGGCGGCTCGTGGTGATCGCCGCCTCCAACCTGCTCGAGAAGCTCGACCCCGCGCTGCTGCGCCCCGGGCGCTTCGACCGCCAGGTGTTCGTCGCCCCGCCCGACGTCAGGGGCCGCCAGGGGGTGCTCGCGGTGCACACCCGCAACAAGCCCCTGCACGACGTCGACCTCGCGCTGATCGCCCAGCAGACCAGCGGCCTCACGGGCGCCGACCTCGCCAACATCTGCAACGAGGCCGCGATCTTCGCCGCGCGCCGCCACGCGCTGCACATCACCGCCCAGGACTTCGACGGCGCGCTGGAGCGCGTGATCGCGGGCGTGCAGTCCCAGCGCGTGCTCAACGACCACGAGAAGCGCGTCGTCGCCTACCACGAGGCCGGCCACGCGCTCTGCGGGGAGCTCCTGCCCTCGGTGGACCGCGTGCACCGCATCTCGATTGTCCCCCGCGGGCGCGCGCTCGGCTACACGCTCAACCTCCCCGCCGAGGACCGCTACCTGAAGACCCGCGAGGAGCTGCTCGACTACATGACCGTGCTGCTCGGCGGGCGCGTCGCCGAGCAGGTCGTGTTCGGCCAGGTCACCACCGGGGCCTCCGACGACCTCAAACGCGTCGCCGACATCTCCCACTCGATGGTGCACGACTTCGCGATGGGCAACGCCCACGTCGGGCGCTCCCCCGAGGGGGACGTGCGCCTGTCGGAGACGACCCTGCGCATCCGTGACGAGGAGCGCCAGGACCTGATCGAAGAAGGCCGCCGCGCGGCCCTGAAGATGATCGTCGCCCACCGCACCCAGCTCGACGCGCTCGCGCGGGAGCTGCTCGAGCACGAGGTCCTCGACCGCGACGCGATCGACCGCATCATGGCCGGCACTCCCCGCCTCGAGCGCGCCCCCGGCATCGGCCTGCGAGTTGTCGCCGCGAGCCCCGTCGATGGGCAGGGGCCGCTATACACTCCCCCGAGTGCTTGACAGGATCGACCATATTGGGATCGCCGTCGCCGAGATCGAGCCGGCGCTGGAGCTCTGGCGCGGTGGCTTCCAGCTGGACGTCGCCCACCGCGAGATCGTGCAGGAGCAGGGCGTCGAGGTGGTGCTGCTCGACGTCGGCGAGAACCATGTCGAGCTGCTCGCCCCGCTCGGCCCCGACACCCCCGTCGGCAAGTTCATCGCCAAGCGCGGCCCCGGCCTGCACCACGTCGCCTACCAGGTCTCCGACATCGACGCCGCCCTCGCGGAGCTGCGGGGCGCGGGACTCGAGCTGATCGACAAGGTCCCCCGCGTGGGGATCGGCGGCTCACGCGTCGCGTTCATGGAGCCCAAGGCCACCGGGCGCGTGCTCGTGGAGATTGTCGAGCCGGCCCACGGCGGCAGCGGCATTCGGGTGTCCGACGCCAGTGGGGAGGCCGGGCACTGATGGCGACCCCCCGCCGCGTGAGCGTCGGCTTCCAGGGCGGCCAGGTGCTCGCGCTGCGCGTCAGCGACGAGCAGCTGAAGACGCTCCACAAGTCGCTCGGCAGCAGCGGCTGGCACGAGCTCGAGACCGAGGACGGCCCCGTGCGCCTCGACCTCGCACAGGTCGTGTACGTGCGCGTCGAGGGAGAGGATCAGCGCGTCGGATTTGGCGCAGCCTAACCGGCTCGACGCCGTGCGCTTCCTTGACGAGCGGATCCTGCGGCTCGCGCGCACCTGGGGGCACAGTCCGCATCGCGAGCGTGCGGTGGCGCGCTTCTCGCGGCTCGGCGAGCACGGCGCGGTGTGGCTCGCGCTCGGCGTCGCCGGCGCTGCACTCGATCGGCCGCGGCGTACGCGCTGGCGGCGCGCCAGCGGCGTGGTGGCCGGGACCTTTGCGCTGAACACCGCGATCAAGCTCATCGTCCGCCGGCCCCGCCCCGAGCTTCCCGGGCTGCCGCCGCTGACCGGCACGCCCACGCAGCTCAGCTTCCCCAGCGCCCACGCCTCGACCTCGTTCGCCGGCGCTCGCGCCTACACACGCCTCGGGCTGCCCGCGGCGCCGCTGTACGCGCTCGCGGTGAGCCTCGCCGGCTCGCGCCTGTACCTCGGGGTCCACTACCCCTCGGACATCCTGGCAGGCGCCATGTTGGGCACGGCCACAGCCGCGGTGGCGCTATGAGCACCCGCATCGGCATTGTCGGGCTGCCCAATGCGGGCAAGTCCTCGCTCTTCAACGCGCTCACCAAAGCCGGGGTGGAGGCCGCCAACTATCCCTTCACCACGATCGAGCCCAACGTCGCCGTCGTGCCCGTCGTGGACCCTCGGCTCGACGCGGTCGCCGCCACCGTGGGGGCCTCGGAGATCGTCTACGACACGATCGACTTCCACGACATCGCCGGGCTCGTCGCCGGCGCCCACCAGGGCGAGGGGCTCGGCAACCGCTTCCTCGCCAACATCCGCGAGACCGACGCGATCGTCCACGTCGTGCGCGCCCACCGCGACGAGGGTGTCGTGCACCCCGAGGGGGACGTGCACCCGCTGCGCGACATCGAGACGATCGAGGCCGAGCTCGCGCTCGCCGACCTCGAGCAGGCCGAGCGGCGCGTCGAGCGCGTCGCCAAAGACGCCCGCGGCGGGGGCCGCGCCGCCGCCGCCGAGGAGGCCTGGCTACACGAGGCGATCGCCGCGCTTCAGGCCGGGCGCCCCGTGCGCACCGTCCCCCTCCCCGAGGAGGCCCCCAATGCCGCGCGCGACCTCGGCTCGCTCACCGCCAAGCCCGTGCTGTTCCTCGCCAACGTCGACGAGGGCTCCGAGGAGGTCCCTGCGGAGATCGCCGCCCACGCCGCCGCCCAGGAAGCGGGCGCCGTCGCGGTCTCCGCGCGGATCGAGTCCGAGCTCGCCGAGCTCGAGGAGGAGGACGCCGCCGCGATGCGCGCTGAGCTCGGCGTCAGCGAGTCCGGCCTCGCGCGTGTGGTGCGGGGTGCCTTCGCGCTGTTGCATCTGATCGCCTTCTTCACCGCCGGCGAGGCCAAGCCCGCCCAGTCCTGGCACCTGCGCGAAGGGCTCACCGCCTGGCACGCCGCGGGTGGGATTCACTCCGACATCCAGAAGGGGTTCGTCCGCGCCGAAGTGATCGGCTGGCAGGAGCTCGTCGATGCCGGCGGCTACGCCGGCGCGCGCGAACGCGGGACGCTGCGTCTGGAGGGCCGCGACTACCTCATGCGCGACGGCGACGTGATCACCGTCAAGTTCACGCCGTAGCCGGGCGGATCGCGTGGACCTGGACACACCGGGCCGTGACTCGGACACATCAAAATGGGATTCGGACACACCAGCTGGTATTCTGGACGCATGGGGTTGATGCTGGCTCGATCGGCGGCGGAGGTCGGCTGCAGTGAGCGCACCTTGCGCCGCCACGTCACCGGCGGCCTGCTGCGCGGTCGCCGCGTTGCCCGCGGTCAGCTCGAACTCTCCCACGCGGAGGGCGTCTATCTGCATGAACACTGGACGCTGCTCAGCAAGCTGATGTCCACGTTGCGCACGGAGCGCGACGTGCGCCTGGCAGTGCTCTTCGGCTCGACCGCGACCGGCGAGGACACTCCGGCTTCGGACGTGGACCTGCTGATCGTCCACCGCCGCCCCGAGTGGACGACCCAGGCAGGTCTGCGTATACGTCTGCGTCGGGCGCTGGGTACACCGGTGGATGTCGTCATGCTGGAGCAGGCCGAAGCCCAGCCCTCGCTGCTCGCCGACGTCCTGCGCGAGGGGCGCGTGCTGATCGACCGCGACGATCTCTGGGGCGCCCTCCAGCAGCGCCACGATGAGATCCTCGTGGCGGGGGCTCGTGAAGACGAGTTGATCATGGCCCGTGCGCGCGCGACGCTCGCAGCCGCCAGGGAGCGATTGGCCCAGGCGTCGTGACGACGGGTGGTCCGGCAAGGGGCCAGCGCCGGATCGGCGTCATCCTTCAGGAGATTCCCAACGCCCGCGAGCAGCTGCTTGTGGCGATGGAGGGGTTCGGGCCGGATTTCGAGGAGAGGCAGTTCCTCGCCGCGGCGCTGTCGCCGGACGCGCACGAGCGCAACCGGGTGGCGGTCGTCGAGCGCCTGTACGAGGTGCTGGTCAACTGGTTGCACGAGCTGGCGGCACGCAGCCTGGCAGAGGGACAGCGCCTCGGTGTGGTGGACAAGGCCCCGGGCCACCCCTGGGAACGACTCGCGGCGCTTGGTGTCATCACGCACGAATCCGCCTCGCGCCTGCAAAGGGTCAAGGAGCTGCGCGACATCCTCGGCCACGCCTACCCGCCCGCCAACTGGAAGACGCTGCGCGAGGGCGCCCTGATCCTCGTGGACGAGCTCGACCACTATCTCGCCGGCTTCGAACGCTGGGCTTATGACGAAGAAATTCTCCCCTCCGCCTGACGGCTCAGCCGCTCCGCGAGGCGCTTCATCCCAAGCTCGCGCGCCATCTCCGCGCCCGCGGCGAAGTCGGTGGGGCGGTTGGCGGGGCGCTGCACGTCGATCGGTACGAGCGTCGCGATCCGCTTGAACGCCTCCAACTGCTCCGCGTGATCTCGCAGCGCCCCCACGATCCGCGGGCGCTCGCCACTCACGCGGTGTGGGCCGAGCGCGCCCTCGGACCAACCCACCGCGCGCAGCGCGCCCTCCAGCGAGCCGTGGCGCTGCAGCAGTTCCGCCGCCGTCTTCGCCCCGATCCCCGGCGCGCCCGGCAGGCCGTCCGAGGGGTCGCCGCGCAGCGCGATGAAGTCCGTCACCAGCTCCGGCCCGATCCCGTAGCGCTCGCGCACCTGCTCCGGCCCGACCTCCGCCGGCCCGCCGTCCTTGCGCAGCTCCAGGATCGCCGCGCGCTCCCCCACCGCCTGGAAGAGGTCGCGGTCGCCCGTGAGCAGCAGCGCCCGCCCGCCCGCCTCGGTCTCCACGCGCGCGAACGAGAACATCACGTCGTCCGCCTCGAGATCCGCACTGCCGCTGACCGTCCAGCCGAAGCTCGCCAGCAGCTCGGGGGCGAGCTCCCACTGCCGCGCGAGCTCCGCCGGCATCGGGTCGCGGTGCGCGTGGTAGCCCGGGTACAGCTGCACCCGGTAGGTCGCCTGCTCCGCCCCCAGGCACGCCGCCACCGCCCGCGGCGGGCGCGCTTCGATCGCCGACAGCAGTGCGTTCACCGTTCCCAGCAGCGCGTTCACCGGCCGCCCTTCCCCGTCCACGATCGATTTTGGCAGCGAGAAGAACGCGCGGTACAGCAGCCACGGCACGTCGGCGATCAGCAGCGGGGGGGTCATCTGTGTGGGCAAGGGTAGGGACTCCCCTCAAACGCCACCCGGCCGCACGCCAGCACAGCGAACGTCCTCCGCTCGCGGTCGATCGGATCGAGTGCGCTACGCGTGGGGATGGCTGAGAGTGCCTGCCGGGGCGCCGCGGCCTACGGCGGGGTCGTACCGCCGCCTTCGCCCGCGGTCGGGCTGCTGCCGGCGGTCGTGCCGCCTTCGGGGCCGGGCGGTTGCGCCGGCGTCGGCACGCTGGGCGGCGAGGTCGGGCCGGCTGGGGCGGGGGCTTCCGGCGCCGGTGCGGTGTGGTGGCTCAAGTCCGGCTCCGGCTGCACGCCGCGGGCTGTGCGCACGCTGAAGTACGCCCACGTGTCATCCAGGCCCAGGCGGCTCGCGAGTTCGGGGCCGCTCACCTCCGTGCGCCCCGCGGAGCCCAGCACGTACGCCGCGACGATCCGCGGGGAGTAGCCCCTGTGCAGCACCTCGATGCCGCGGAACGCGCCGCGCACGAGGCCGCTCAGGCGGGCCGCCGCCGTGGGGAAGCTCATGCTCAACGTCCAGCTGTGCAGCGGGCCCTGGTCGAATGGGTCCGCCACCCCGCGCAGCCACGGCTGCGGGGCGGCCCCCGGGAACGCGTTTTGCACGCTCTCCGTCGCCCCCCCCGAGTTCGCGAAGTAGTACGTGATCGCGGGCTGCCCGTTGTACGTCACCACCTGGCCCGCCGTCGCCGCCACCGCGGCGTCCGTCTGCGCCGTCTGCGCCTTCCTCCCCAGGTACATTTGCGAGCGCGTGTCCGAGTACACGTCGAAGCGCGACCCCCCCGCGTGGTCGGTGATCGCGTACGTGCGGCTCGCCACCGCCTGCGCCTCCAGCGCCGCCAGCGGCCAGCTCGCCGGCATCTCCGCCCCCACCACCCCCCGCACGTACGTTTCCAGGGGGATCCTCCGGACCTTCCCGTTCAGCAGCACCCGCACCTTCGTTTCCGCGGGGGCCGTGCTCAGGGTGGTGCCGGTGTAGTAGTGCGCGAGGATCGCCTCATAGCTGTACCCGTGCTGCGCGTACCCCAGCGCCCCCTCCTGGCTCATCCCCACGCCGTGGCCGTCGCCCGCGCCCTGGATCACCAACGTCGGCGATGCCACCGCCGTCGCCGCGCACACGCAACCCAGGGCCGCAGTGAGCAAAGCTGCCGCGAGGGGTCGCATGTACCCTGGATCGACAAGACCGGCTCCGCTCGTGAGCCGCGAACGCCGCCCTTCGACTCGGAAAAAAACCAACTCCATGAGGTGAACACCGCAGATGGCCGATAGGAGCAGCGAGCGGGCCGTGCTGGAAGGAGTTCCCACAGAGCTTTACATAGGCGGGCGCTGGCGTCCCGCCACCGGCGCTGCAATGCTCCCCGTCGAGGACCCCGCCACCGGGGAGACGCTCATCGAGGTCGCCGACGCCCAGCCCGAGGACGCGCTCGCCGCGCTCGCCGCCGCCGCGGAGCGTCAGGCGGAGTGGGCCGCCCATCCGCCGCGCGAGCGGGGGGAGATCCTGCGCCGCGCCTACGAGGCGCTCACCGCGCAGGGGGAGGAACTCGCGCTGCTGATGACGCTCGAGATGGGCAAGGCCCTCCCCGAATCCCGCGCCGAGATCGCCTACGCCGCCGACTTCCTGCGCTGGTTCTCCGAGGAGGCCGTGCGCATACATGGCCGCTACATGGTCAACACCACCGGCGCCGGGCGCATCCTCACGATGCGCCAGCCCGTCGGCCCCTGCGTGTTCGTCACCCCCTGGAACTTCCCGATGGCGATGGGCGCCCGCAAGCTCGCCCCCGCGATCGCCGCCGGCTGCACGATCGTCGTCAAGCCCGCCCAGCAGACCCCCCTCTCGATGCTCGCATTGACGCGGATTCTCGAGCAGGCCGGGCTCCCCGGGGGGGTGCTCAACACGATCACCGCCCGCCGCTCCGGCGCCGTGATCGAGCCGCTGCTGCGCGACCCCCGCACCCGCAAGCTCTCCTTCACCGGCTCCACCGAGGTTGGGCGCACCCTGATCGAGCAGTCCGCCCAGCAGATCCTCCGCGTCTCGATGGAGCTCGGCGGCAACGCCCCCTTCCTCGTGTTCGAGGACGCCGACCTCGACGCCGCCGTCGAGGGCGCCCTCACCGCGAAGCTGCGCAACGTCGGCGAGGCCTGCACCGCCGCCAACCGCTTCCACGTGCACGAGTCCCTCGCCGAGGAGTTCGCCCAGCGGCTCGCCGCGCGCATGGGGGCGTTGAAGGTGGGGCGCGGCACCGAGCCCGACACCGACGTCGGGCCGCTGATCGACCAGCGCCAGCGCGACACCGTCACCGAGCTCGTCCGCGACGCCGTCCAGCGCGGCGCGCGGGTGCTCTGCGGCGGGGAGCCATTATCGGGTCCCGCC
>JBIOEY010000092.1:0-9487 GCA_044446505.1 Solirubrobacterales bacterium | reverse complement strand
CTCGGACAGCTCACCCCGGCACCGCTCCAGCTCTTGCCCAGCGTCGACATCTACCGCACCAACATACGCCCCCGACCAGACGACTAACGCATCCAGGTGAGCATTCTCACCCCAGAACGCACACCTCGATGCGTTGGGGGGGCGGAGCCTACGCTTGGCTCCTCAGCATTCGACCGGCGCGAGGGCCTGCTTGTAGCTCGCGGCGAGCTTGTTGACCGCCGCGGTGATCTGGGTCTGAGCGGTGGTGAGCGTCAGGCTCGAGAGTTCGTGCGAGAGGCTGCTCAGCTCGGCCGACAGTTCCGAGTTCGCCTTTTCGAGCTGTTCCCTGCGGGTGCTGTTCAGCTGACCCTGGGCGCCCTGAATCTTCTTCAAGCCTTCGCCGATCGACTTGACGTCGCTCTGGACGGTGCTGATGCTGGTGGTGGAGAGCGTCAGGCCCTGGAGGCTCTTCACGCTCGAAGCGATCTGCGTCTTCGCTTCGCAGACGGTCTTTTCGGCCTTCGCCTGGTCGGATTCGCCGCAGCCGACGGCCAGCACGAGGGACATCGCCAAGGATGCGGTCAGCGCCGGCGGCATCATCCGCTTGGCGGGCACCCGCCGACGGCGGCGCATGGTTGCGTGGAAGCGCATGGCGTCGGGCACGCTAACCGCGGGGCGGGTGAGCGACCCTCACTCGGGTGGGGTGAACCGGAGGATCGCTCGCCGGGGGTGAGGATCGCTCACCCCACGCGAGATGAGGATTGGGGCCTGTTCCAGCCGACCCCCGGAGGATCATGCACGGATGACCAATGACCTCGCCCGCTTGCAGTTCGCGACGACGAGCATCTACCACTTCCTGTTCGTGCCGGTCACGATCGGGCTGGCGTTCCTCGTGGCGATCCTGCAGACCGCCTGGCATCGCAACGGCAAGCCGGAGTACCGGCGCCTGACGCGCTTCTTCGGGACGCTGCTGCTGATCAACGTGGCGGTGGGGGTCGTGACGGGCCTGGTGCAGGAGTTCGAGTTCGGGATGAACTGGTCGGTGTACTCGCGCTTCGTGGGCGACGTGTTCGGGGGGCCGCTCGCGATGGAGGGGCTGGCGGCGTTCTTCCTGGAGTCGACCTTCCTCGGGCTGTGGCTGTTCGGCTGGGACCGCCTGCCCAAGCGCGTGCACCTCGCGTGCATCTGGATGGTCTCGATCGGGACGATGCTCTCGGCGCTGTTCATCATGGCCGCCAACTCGTGGATGCAGCACCCCGTCGGCTACACCCTCAACCACCAGGGCCAGCCGCAGCTGAACGACATCGGGGCGCTGTTCACCAACCCCACATTCCTGTGGGGGTACGTGCACGTCCTGCTGGCCTCGCTGGTCACGGGCGCGCTGATCATGCTCGCCGTCTCCGCGTGGTATTTGCTCAAGCGGCGCGAGGTCGAGGCGTTCCACCGGACCGCCTCCCTGTCCCTCGCGGTGCTGATCCCCTCGATCGTGCTCGCGCTGTTCGTCGGCAGCGAGCTGGGGGTCGTCGAGGCCAAATACCAGCCGATGAAGATCGCCGCGGCGGAGGCGCAGTGGGAAACCTGCCAGCCGTGCTCGTTCTCGCTGTTTCAGATCGGGGGCGGCAAAAACGACAAGACGCCCTCGCAGATCATCGAAGTCCCCCACCTGCTCTCGCTGCTGGCGACGAACTCGTGGAACGGGAAGGTGATCGGCCTCAACCAGCTGCAGGCCGAATACGAAAAGAGATACGGCCCCGGCAACTACGTGCCGGACGTGTTCATCCAGTACTGGTCGATGCGCATCATGGCCTACCTCGCGGGGCTCATCCTGCTGCTGGCGCTGTGGGGCGCGTGGCTGCTGCACCGGGGGACGTTCGACGGCTCCAGGTGGTTCCTGCGCCTCTCGATCTGGGCGGTCTTCACGCCGTTTCTGATGAACACCGCGGGCTGGATGCTGACCGAGAACGGCCGCCAGCCGTGGATCGTGCAGGGGTTGATGAAGACGATCGACGCCTCCTCGCCGTCGGTCGGCGCGACCGACATCTGGATCAGCCTGGTGGTGTTCGTCGCGATCTACCTGGCGCTCGGCGCCGCCGACCTGGTGCTGATGCTGCGCTACGCGCGCAAAGGGCTGGGCCACGGGGATGAGCCGGCCGATGGGTCCACGACCGCCGCGGGAGGGGCCGGCGCGATCCCGGCGCTTACGTACTGATGCACCTGCACACGCTTTGGTTCGTGATTCTCGCGGTCGTCTGGGTCGGCTTCTTCGTGCTGGAGGGCTTCGACTTCGGCGTCGGCGTGCTGCACACGATCGTGGGGAGGACCGAACTCGAGCGGCGCGTGGCGCTCAACACGATCGGGCCGTTCTGGGACGGCAACGAGGTGTGGCTGATCGTGGCGGGCGCCGGCACGTTCGCGGCGTTTCCGGGCTGGTACGCCACGATGTTCTCGGCGCTGTACCTCGCGCTGCTGCTGGCGCTGGCGGCGCTGATCGCGCGCGGTGTCGCGTTCGAGTTCAGAGGCAAGAGCGAGGACCCCCGCTGGCGTACCACGTGGACGTGGTGTACGACGCTCGGCAGCCTGCTGATCCCGCTGCTGCTCGGCGTGGGGCTCGGCGACCTGCTGAACGGCCTGCCGATCGACGGGAGTCACGAGTACACCGGCAACTTCTTCGACCTCCTGACGCCCTACGGCCTGTGGACCGGCCTCACTCTGCTCGGGCTGTGCCTGCTGCACGGCGCCACCTTCCTGATGCTGAAGACCACCGACGACGTGCGCGACCGCGCCCGTGCGCTCTCCCGGCCGCTCGGATGGGCCGCCGTCGCGCTGGTGCTGGGCTTCGTGATCTGGACGCGCGTCGTCGTCGGCCACACCCAGGTGCCGGGGCCGGTGGAGGTGCTGGCGCTGATCGCGGTGGTCTTCGCCGCCCGGCTGGCCCGCTCAGACCATCACGAGGGGTGGGCCTTCACCGCCTCCGCCACCGCGATCGCCGCCACCGTCGGGTCGATCTTCATCGACCTCTACCCGAACGTGATGGTGTCGAGCACCAACGCCGCGTACAACCTGAGCGTGAACAACTCGGCCTCCGGCCACTACGCGCTGGTGGTGATGACGATCGTAACCGTGATCTTCCTCCCGATCGTGCTGGCCTATCAGGGCTGGTCCTTCTACGTGTTCCGCGCCCGCGTGAAGGCCCCCGCGGCCTCGAGTCCCCACAGCGCGGCATAGCGCCCGTCGAGGCGTTGGAGCTCGGCGTGCGTGCCGCGCTCGAGCACGCGGCCGCGGTCGAGCACGAGCACCTCGTCCATCGCCTCCAGCCCGGCGAGCCGGTGGGTGATCAGCAGCGTGGCGCGATCCCGCGTGAGCGCGAGCAGGTCGGCGAGAATCGCGTCGGCCGCCTGCGTGTCGAGGTGCTCGCCGGGCTCGTCGAGGATCAGGATCGGGAAGTCGGCGAGCAGCGCGCGGGTGATCGCCAACCGCTGGCGCTGGCCGCCGGACATGCGCGCGCCGCGCTCGCCGACCTCGGTGGCAAGGCCATCGGGCAGCGCTTGCACCCAGTCGAGCAGCCGCGCCTGCCTGAGCGCCTCACAGAGCTGCTCGACGGTGGCCTCGCGGCGCGCGAGGCGGAGGTTCTCCTCGATCGTGCTGTCGAAGATGTGGGCGTCCTGGGCCACGAGCCCGACCACGCGGCGGCAATCGTCGCCGTCGAGATCGGCGATCTCCACGCCATCGAGTGTCACGGACCCGGGCGGGCCCTTGTAATCGATGAACCTCAGCAACACCCCGGCGAGCGTGGACTTCCCCGCGCCGCTCGGGCCGACCACAGCCACGCGCCGGCCGGGGGCGAGGTCGAGGTCGATCCCGTCGAGCGCCCGTCGGGGGGCGCCTGGATATCTGACACGCAGACCTCCCACGCGCAGGGCATGCGGCTGCGAGGGCAGCACGAGCGGATGCACGGGCTCGACCACGGGCGGGGGAGCGTCGATCACCTCGAACACGCGGGCGGCCGAGCGGCGCACGCGCTGGAGGGTCTGGGTCGCGGTGGGCAGCCCGGTGAGGAGCTCGAACGCGACGAGCGGGATCAGCGCGATCCCGGCGAGCAGCACGCCGTCGAGGTGCCCGGCGCGCACGGCGGCGACGCCCACAAGCAGCGCGCCCCACATCGCGAGGCCCGAGCAGAGGCTCGTCAATCCCTGGCCGACTCCTGCCGTGCGGGCGGTGGCGCGGGCGATCCGGGTGACCTCGGCGTCGGCTGAGCGGGTGCGTCCCAGTTGCGCGGTGGTGGCCCCGTTGACGAGCAGCTCGGGGGCTCCCTCGAGCAGGTCGAGGACCGATGCGCTCATCTCCCCGAGTGCTGCCGCCTGCCGCGCCTCAGCGCGCGCGGCGAGCGTCCCGGTCAGCCACGGCACGAGGACGCCGGCGAGCAGCAGCGCAACCAGCAGGATCGCGCCGGCGGTGGGAAGCATCCACCAGTCCAGGGCCACGGTGGCGGCCCCGACGATCAGGGCGATCGCAAACGGGGGCAGCACCCTCAGCTGCAGATCCTGCAGGGAGTCCACGTCGTGGACGAGGCGCGCGAGCAGCTCGCCGCTGCGGAAGGCGGGCAGCCCGAGCGGCGCCAGTCTCTCCAGTCGCTCGTAGATCCGCACGCGCAGGTCGGCCAGCACGCGGAAGGCGGCGTCGTGGCCGACGAGCCGCTCGCCGTAGCGGCAGAGGCCGCGGGAGAGCGCGAAGAACTGCACGCCCACGATTGCGATCGCGACGGCGGACTCCTGGGGGCGCTCGGAGGAGCGGGAGATGAGCCATGCGGAGGTGGCGATCAGGCCGATCGCGGCGCCGATCGCCCCGGCCCCGAGCAGCGTTGCGAGCGCCAGCCGTCCCGCGGCGGGACGCGCAAGCGCGAGGGTGCGCAGTAGCGGGGCCCGCGGTCCATGACCATCAACACTCATACGGCGACCTCCACCGGGGCGAGCGAGAGCACGCGGTCAGCGAGCGCGAGCAGCGCGGGCCGGTGAGCGACAAGCACAACGGTGCGCCCTCGAGCGAGCCGTCGGACCGCCTCCAGCACCTCGAGCTCGGTGTGGCCGTCGAGGTTGGCGGTGGGCTCGTCGAGCAGCAGCAGGGGGGCGTCGCGCAGGAACGCGCGCGCGAGGGCGACACGCTGACGCTCGCCGGCGGAGAGCCCGGCGCCTTTGTCCCCGAGCACGGTCTCCAGGCCATCGGGCAGGTCGGCGACCGTGTGGGTGAGCCCGGCCGCGGCGATCGCCGCCCGGACCTCATCCTCCGATGCGTCGCTGCGGCCGAGGCGCACGTTCTCGGCAATCGACGCGGCGAACAGATGCGGCCGCTGGGGCACCCACGCGAGCTGGGAGCGCCAGGCGTCGGGGTCGAGCTCGGCGAGATCGCACCCACCGACGCGAACCGCCCCTTCCTGGGGTGTGAGGAGGCCGAGCAGCACGCCGAGCAGGGTGGACTTGCCGCACCCGCTGGGGCCGGCGAGCGCGAGCACCTCGCCGGCCTCGACAGTCAGCGAGACCCCGTCGAGTGCGGGCTCGGCGCGGTCGGGATAGGCGAACCGCAAGCCCTCGATCTCCAGTCCGGCGCGGGAGGGGTCGGGCACGTCGGTGCGCGTGCCGCGGGGCGCCGCTGGCTGCTCGAGCACGGCAAACACCTGCTCGGCGGCGGCGATGCCCTCGGCGCTCGCGTGGTAGTTGGCGCCGAGCTGGCGCAGCGGCAGGTAGGCCTCGGGGGCGAGCACGAGCACGAACAGCGCGGTGCGCAGGTCGAGGTGTCCGTTCATCAGCCGGAGGCCGATCGCGACCGCGACGAGCGCGACGGAGACCGTCGCCACGAGCTCGAGGATCAGCGAGGAGAGGAAGGTGACGCGCAGCGTCGCGAGCGCGGTGCGGCGATAGCGGTCGGTGATCTCGCGAATCGCGGATGCCTGGGCCTTGGCGCGCCCGAAGACCTTCAGCGTTGGCAGTCCGGCGACCACGTCGAGGAAGTGGCCGGCGAGCCGCTCCAGCGTGCGCAGCTGCCGGTCCATGCGCTCCCGCGTGGTGGCGCCGACGAGCGCCATGAACAGCGGGATCAGCGGGATCGTGGCCGCGAGGATCGCCGCGGAGATCCAATCCTGCGAGAGCACGACGGCGAGCAGCACGAGCGGCACGATCGCGGCGAGCAGCAGCTGGGGCAGGTACAGCGAGAAGTAGCCGTCGAGGGCGTCGATCCCGCGGGTTGCGAGGATCGCAAGCTCACCCGTGCGCCCCGTGCGCGAGCCGTCGAGCCCAAGCGTCGCCACGCGCTCCAGCAGTGCGGCGCGCAGCTGGGACTTCGCGCGCGCGGAGGAGCGGCTCGCCGCGAGCTGGGCCGCCCAGGCGACGGCGGCGCGGGCGAGCACGACGCACAGCAGCACGACGAGCGGCGTGCGCAGCTGGGGGAGGCCTCTCCCGTGGCGGAACGCGCCCGCGACGACGTCTGCGAGCAGCCACGCCTGCGCGACGATCAGCAGCGCGCTGAGAGCACCGAGGCCGACCGAGACGAGCAGGAAGGCCCGGGTGGCGCGCGCGTACCGCAGCAGTCTCGGGTCGAGCGCCCTCACGGCGCAATCATCCCCGAGTCAGACGCGACCGAGCTCGGTCGCTCTCACGGCTCGGCCTCCGTGCCGGCGGGCGGGCTGGCCTCCGCCGGCCGCTCGACGCTTGGAAGCCCACCGTCGATCACCTGGTTCTGAGGGTCCCCGATGCGTGTGCTGATCCAGTCGATCAGCACCTTCAGACGGTGGCCGGGGCCGCCGCCGCTGAGGTAGTACATGTGCACAGTGAGGTAGGTGAGGAACGCCGGTCGCCCGGAGAGCTGGTGGCCGCGAATTTCGCAGACCGCCTTGCCGCGCCCGACGACGGCGAGCGCGCCCTTGTCGAAGTAGTGAAACGGCGTGGTGGCGCTCGCCGCGCCAGCACGGATCGCCTTGGCGACGTGGCGCGCCTGCTGGATCGCGACCGTCGCGAGCCCCGGCAGCGGCCTGCCGCTTGGCCCCGCGAGGAGGGTCGTGTCGCCGATCGCCGAGATCTCGGGGTGGCCGGGCACGGTGAGGTTGGGTTCGATCTGTACGCGCCCGGCCCGGTCGGTGCTCGCCCCGGTCGCCTTGGCCAGCGTCGTCGAGAAGCCGACGGCCTGCACGCCGGCGGCCCAGATCACGGTCCTGGCGGCAATCCGCTCGTCGGTCCCCCCGACCTGGACGGTCACGCCCTGGGGGTCGATCGCGGTGACGCGGGCGCCCTCGCGGACGCTCACGCCGAGCGCGGCCAGATAGCCGGCGACCTTGGCGGACAGTTTCTCGCTGAACGCCGCGGTCACGCGCTCGCCGGCGTCGAGCAGGATCACCCGCGCGTCGCGGGGGTCGAAGTGGGAGTAGTAGCCCTTCATCGTGTGCTTGGCGACGATCGCGAGCTCGCCGGCCAGCTCGACCCCGGTGGGACCGCCGCCGATCACGACGAACGTCAGCCACCGCGCGCGCTCGGCGGGATCCTCGCAACGCTCGGCCTCCTCGAAGGCGCTGTAGATCCGGTTGCGCAGGTTGACGGCGTCGGGCAGCGTCTTCAGGCCGTAGGAGACCTCGCGCCACTCGTCTTTGCCGAAGTAGGAGGTCTCGGCGCCGCAGGCGACGATCAGGCTGTCGTAGTGCAGTGGCTCGCCGCGGTCGAGGACGATCTGCCGGCGCTCGACGTCCAGGCCGGTGGCCTCGGCCATCAGGACCGTGGTGTTCGGGCTGCGCTTGAGCACTGAGCGGATCGGCGTGGCGCACTCGCCGGTGGAGAGGCCCCCGCATGCCAGCTGGTAGAGCAGCGGCTGGAAGAGGTGATGGCTCGTGCGGTCCACCAACGTCACGTCGACGTCGGCGTGACGCAGCTCGCGCGCGGCGGTGAGCCCACCGAAGCCGCCGCCGACGATCACCACCTGACGGCGGTGCGCAGCATCGCCCACTACGAGATCTCCGCGAGCCGCTCGGCGAGGATGATGCGCGAGGCGGCCTCGATCAGGGCGAGGTGGGAGAAGGCCTGGGGGAAGTTGCCGAGGTGGCGTCCGGTGGAGGTGTCGAACTCCTCGGCGTAGAGCCCGAGCGGGGAGGCGACGCGCAGCAGCCGTTCCATGAGGTCCCGCGCGCGCTGCTCCTCGCCGACGATCGCCAGCGCGGAGACGAGCCAGAAGGAGCAGATCAGGAAGCTGCCCTCCTTGCCGGAGAGGCCGTCGTCGGTCTCTTCGGTGCGGTAGCGCAGGACGAAGCCGTCCTCGGTCAGTTCGTTGGCGATCGCGAGCACGGAGGCGCGCAGATGCTTATCGCCGGGCGGGAGGAAGCCGAAGATCGCGGCGAGCAGTGTGGAGGCGTCGAGCGCGTCGGTGTCGTAGTGCTGGCGCAGCACCCCGGCCTTGGTGAGGCCGTGGGCGAGGATGTCGGCGCGGATCTCCTGCGCGGTGGCCCCCCAGGCCTCCTGGTGCTTGGCGTCGCCGCGCATCGCGGCGAGCTTGGCGGCGCGGTCCATCGCGACCCAGCACATGAGCTTGGAGGAGACGTAGTGCTGGGGGGCGCCCCGGGCCTCCCAGATGCCCTGGTCGGGCTCGCCCCAAACGCGGGTGGCGCATTCGGCCTGGGCCTCGACGATCGGCCAGAGGCGCCGGGGCAGGCGCTGGGAGCGGCGGGAGTGCAGGAAGATCGAGTCGAGGGCGGCCCCGAAGACGTCGTTCTGGCGCTGGTCGAAGGCGCCGTTGCCGACGCGCACGGGCTTGGCGCCGGCGTACCCGGAGAGATCGTCGCGCGTTGACTCGGTGAGGTCGCGGCGTCCGTCGATCCCGTACATGATCTGCAGCCCCCCGTCCCCGTTGCACTCGAGGTCGGCGATGAACTGCATGAACTCCTCGGCCTCCCAGTCGAGGTTGAGGTAGTGCAAGGCCTGGAGGGTGAAGGTGGAGTCGCGCAGCCAGGTGTAGCGGTAGTCCCAGTTGCGCTCCCCGCCGGGGGTCTCGGGCAGCGAGGTGGTGAGCGCGGCGACGGTGGCACCGGTGGGCATGTAGGTGAGGCCCTTGATCGCAAGCGCGGAGCGCTGGATGGGCTCACGCCAGCGGTGGTCGGGTAGGCGCGCGCGGCCGAGCCAGTCGCGCCAGTAGCGCCCGGTGGTGGCGAGGCGGGCGTTGGCGTCGTCGACGTCGGCGGGCCCCTCCAGCTGCCCGGCCCAGGAGAGCGCGCAGTAGATCTGCTCGCCCTGTTTGAGGTTGTGGCGGGCGCGGACCCAGTCGCCCTCAACGCCGAGAGCCATGTCGGTGTGCAGGCGGATCGTGAGCCCGGCGCCGGAGGCGTCGGCCTGGCAGCAGTCCTCGGTGACGGTCCACTGCGCGGGGGTGCGGCCGTAGTCGAAGACGGGTTCGCAGGTGAGCTCGACCTCGACTTCGCCCTCCAGGCAGAGGGCGACGCGCACGAGCAGGTGCTCAGCGTCTTCGTCGGTGGGGGGGCGGGTGT
>JBIOEY010000091.1:0-9509 GCA_044446505.1 Solirubrobacterales bacterium | reverse complement strand
CGCGCGGCGCACGATCCGCAGCGTGCGGCCCGCCACCGTCACCTCGCTCCCCTCCGCCAGCAGATGCGGGCGGGGCGGGCGGGCGACGACCACGTAGAAGCTCCCGTCGAGGCCGTGCGCGCGACCCACGCGGCCGGCCTGAAGCGCCGCCGGCGGCGTCCCACGCCCAGCCGGGTCAGTCTCTCGCGCGGCCGACTCCAAGCCCTCGGCCCCGGCCGCACCGGCCGCCCTAGTCGACGATGTCGAGGACCACACGGCGCTTCTCGCCCACCGCCGCGGCCCTCACCAGCGTGCGCAGCGCCTGCGCGGTGCGGCCGCCGCGGCCGATCACCTTCCCATAGTCGTCCTGCGCCACCGCCAGCTCCAGCACGACTGTGCCGTCATCCTCCTCGAACTGCTCGACCGTGACCTCCTCCGGACGATCGACCAGCCCCTGTGCGAGGTAGATCAGAAGCTCCTTTGCCCGCTGCACCGCCATGCGCTCGGCTAGCGATCCGGCGCTAGCTGCCGATCCCCTGGATGCGCAGCAGCTTGCGCACCGTGCTCGACGGCTGCGCCCCCCGCGCCAGCCAGCTGCGGGCGCGCTCCTCGTCGATCGTGATCGTGGAGGGGTTGGTCTGCGCGTTGTAGTGGCCGATCGTCTCGATCACGCGCCCATCGCGCGGGGAGCGCTGGTCGGCGACGACCACCCGCCAGATCGGGTCCTTCCTGCCGCCCACTCGCGTGAGCCTGAGCCTTACCGACACGTGTGTCCTCTTTGTCTCGCTTGTCCACGGACGATGGAAGCCACAGACGCTTACCTGTAGTCCATCTGCTGAAGTGCAGCTTACGGCATAAACACGATTGCGCCGTGGGCGGGCGGAGGCCCGGCACGTTGCAGGCGCCCGTTGGCGTCAGCGCGCCTGGCGCATGAGCGCGCCGATGTCGGGCAGCTTGCCGCGGCCGACCTGGCGCATCACCTTGCGCATCTGCGCGAACTGCTTGACGAGCTGGCTGACCTGCTGCACGTTCGTGCCCGAGCCCCGCGCGATGCGCAGCCGGCGCGAGCCCTTGATCAGCTCGGGGCGGCGGCGCTCCTCGGGGGTCATCGCGAGGATGATCGCCTGGATGCGGTCGAGCTCGCGTTCGTCGACCTTCATGTTGCGCAGCTGCTGGCCGCCGAGGCCGGGGATCATCCCGAGCAGGCTCGTCAGCGGCCCCATCTTGCGCACCGCCTTCAGCTGGTCGAGGAAGTCGTCGAGGCCGAACTCGTTGCGGCGCAGCTTGCGCTGCAACTCCACCGCGTCGCGCTCGTCGAACTGGCGCTCGGCCTGCTCGATCAGGCTCAGCACGTCGCCCATGCCGAGGATCCGCTGCGCCATGCGGTCGGGGTGGAAGCGCTCGAACTGCTCGAGGTGCTCGCCGGTGGAGGCGAACAGGATCGGCTGTCCGGTGACCGCCTTGACGGAGAGCGCCGCGCCGCCGCGGGCGTCGCCGTCGAGCTTGCTCATCACCACCCCGTCGAACTGCACCGCCGCGGCGAACTGCTCGGCGACGTTGACCGCGTCCTGGCCGGTCATCGCGTCCACGACGAGCAGAGTGTCGTGGGGCGACACGGCGGCGTGGATGCGCACGAGCTCCGCCATCAGCGCCTCGTCGACGTGCAGGCGGCCGCTGGTGTCGACGATCAGGACGTCCTTGCCCTCCTCGCGCGCGCGCTGCAGCGCCCACGTCGCGATCTCCACGGGGTCGGGCTCGGTGCCGCGCTCGTACACCGCGGCGCCCGCGCGGGCGCCCATCTTGACCAGCTGCTCAACCGCCGCCGGGCGGTGGGTGTCGCACGCCGCGAGCGCCACCGAGGAGCCGTGGTGCTCGTGCAGGTGGCGCGCGAGCTTCGCGGCCGCCGTGGTCTTGCCGGAGCCCTGCAGCCCCGCGAGCAGGATCACCGTGGGGGGGCTCGGGGCGAAGCGCAGGGCGGGCGGGTCCTCGCTCCCCTCGCCGCCCATCAGCTCGGTGAGCTGCTCGGCGACGATCTTCACGACCTGCTGGCCGGGGTTCAGCTTGCCGACGATCTCCGCGCCGACGCAGCGCTCCTTCACCGCCGCGGTGAACTGGCGGACGACCTTGAAGTTGACGTCCGCCTCCAGCAGCGCCAGGCGGATCTCGCGCAGCGCGCGGTCGATGTCCTGCTCGGTCAGCGTCCCCCGCTGGCGAACGTCCGAGAGGGTGGCCTGGAGCTTCTCCGCGAGCGAGTCGAACATGGGTCACGCATTCTCGCAGCCGAACAGAGCCACACCCGAATGGTCGACTCCGGAAGCCACAGAGCGCGGCCCCGGGGCGCGGTCAGCCCTTCTCGCCGGAGGAATCCTCCTGGATCCGGCGTGTGAGCGCCTCGCCGATGCCCCCGAACGCCTGGGCGAACTCGGAGGGCACCACGAACACCTTGTTGGCGTCCCCTTCGGCGAGCTGGGGGAGCATCTGGAGGTATTCGTAGCTGAGCAGATCCCGGGTGGGGCGTCCCTCGTGGATCGCTTTGAAGACGGTGTCGATCGCCTTCGCTTCGCCCTCCGCGCGCAGGATCGCCGCCTGGCGCTCGCCCTCAGCCGTCAGCACCGCGGCCTGCTTGGCGCCCTCGGCGGTGAGGATCTGGGACTGCTTCTCGCCTTCGGCCGTGAGGATCGCCGCGCGCCGGTCGCGCTCGGCGCGCATCTGCTTCTCCATCGCCGTCTTGATGTCCGCCGGCGGGTCGACCGACTTGATCTCCACGCGGTTGATGCGGATCCCCCACTTGCCGGTCGCCTCGTCGAGGACGGTGCGCAGCTCGGTGTTGACGTTCTCGCGGGCCGTCAGAGTGGCCTCCAGGGTCAGGCCCCCGATCACGTTGCGCAGCGTGGTGACCGTCAGCTGCTCGATCGCCTGCAGCGGGTTGGCAATTTCATACGTTGCCGAGCGGGGGTCGGTGATCGTGAAGTACAGCACCGTCTCGATGCCCACCACCACGTTGTCCTCGGTGATCACCGGCTGGGGGGCAAAGTTGACGACCTGCTCGCGCAGGTCCACCAGCGGCTTGACGCGGTCGACGAACGGCGTGACGATCGTCAGGCCGGGCTCGAGCGTGCGGCTGTAGCGGCCGAGGCGCTCGACCACGCCCGCGCGCGCCTGTGGGATGACGCGAATCGTGCGCGCCGCCACGACCAGCGCGAACAGCACGACCACGGCGACGACGATGAGAGCGACCATATGGGTGTTCCCTTGCCTTTCCAGTACCTGTTGGAGTTCAGTGCATAACGAGCGCGGTGGCCCCGCGGATCTCGACGACCTGGACTCGCTCCCCGGCGTCGATCACCTGATCGTCGTCGTAGCTGCGAGCGGTCCACACCTCGCCGTCGATCCGCACGCAGCCGACGGCCTCCTGATTGGCGATCCGCTCCAGCACCACCGCGTCGCGCCCGACCAGGGCCGCCGCGCCGGTGCGGATCCGCGGGGGCAGCTGCCGGTGGCGCCGGGCGAGGGGACGCAGGGTGAGCAGCACGAGCAGCGAGGTCAGCAGGAAGACGATCAGCGCGAGCGGAAGGCCCACCCCCGCGAGGCTCACGAGCGCCGCGAGCAGCGCACCGATCGCGAACGGCGCGAGGAAGAACCCGCCGGTGTGCATCTCGCCCGCGCCCAGCACGCAGGCCGCCACGACCCAGATGATCCATGCGTCCATGCTTTCGATTATCGCACCGCGAAGATCGGCGGCCCCGCCGGGTGCGCAGGCAGAGGGCGGTATGCAGAGACGACGGGGGAGGGCGATGTGCGGAGGCGGTGTGCGACGGCGGCGTGTGGGGCGGGCTCGGTCTACTCGGCGATCAGCGCCCGCGCGAACTCCTCGGGGTCGAAGGGGCGCAGGTCCTCCAGCGACTCCCCGATCCCGATCAGCTTCACCGGCAGGCCCAGCTCTTGCGCGATCGCAAGGGCGATCCCGCCGCGGGCGGTGCCGTCGAGCTTCGTGAGCACGATCCCGCTCACCTGCGCCGCCTCCGCGAAGATGTGCGCCTGGCGCAGGCCGTTCTGGCCGGTCGTGGCGTCGATCGTGAGCAGCGTCTCCTGCGGGGCGCCCTCCAGCTGCCGGGAGATCACGCGCCGCACCTTCGTGAGCTCCGCCATCAGGTCGTCCTGGGTGTGCAGGCGCCCCGCGGTATCGACGATCACGACGTCCGTGCCCTCGCTGCGCGCGCGGGCGAGCGCCTCGAACGCCACTGCGCCCGGGTCGGAGCCTTCCGGGCCGGTGACGATCCCGCAGCCCGCGCGCTCCGCCCACCCCTCCAACTGCTCGGTGGCGGCCGCGCGGAACGTGTCCGCGGCCGCGAGCAGCACGCTGCGCCCGAGCTCCTGCTGCAGGTGCCACGCGAGCTTGCCGATCGTCGTCGTCTTGCCGGTGCCGTTCACCCCCACCGCCAGGATCACCGTCGGGCGCGCGCTGATGTCGATGCGCCCGTCCCCCGTGCGGGCCGTCTCGGCAAGCAGCTCGATCAGCCGCTCCGAGAGCGCCTCTCCGCCGCTGAGGCCGCCCTCGACGGCCTCCGCTTCGAGCGTCGCGACGACCGACGCCGTGGCGGTAGCGCCGACGTCGGCCATGATCAACGCCTCCTCCAAGCGCTCCCACGTATGCTCGTCGAGGGTCTGGAAGAGCGTCGCGTGGATCTCCCCGCCGAGCGCCCTGCGAGTCTTCGAGAGGTTCTCGCGCAGGCGCCGGAAAACGCCTCGGCGGCGCTCCGAGGCGACGGGCGCGATCTCCTCGCCCGAGCCGGCCTCGCCAGTGATGAACAGGTCGCTCCAGTCGCGCGGCACGGCCGCGTGACGATAGCAACGGGCTCGGTGCCCCTACGCGACCTCGGCCAGATCGGCGCGCTCGGCCGGATCGGGAGACCCGCCGGCATTGGTGGCATCGGCTGCGTCCACAACCTCGGACACCTCAGGCCGCGACTCCGGCCCAGGAACAGCTTGCGGGACAGGCCCGGGCCCGATCGCGTCAGGCGATCGCACCTCCGCGGCGCCCGGCAGCCGCCGGGAGAGCACCTTGGACACCCCGTTGCCCGCCATCGAGACCCCATAGAGCCAGTCGGCGGCCTCCATCGTGCGCTTCTGGTGGGTGATCACGATGAACTGGGCGCGGTCGGCGTAGCGGCGCAGCAGGGAGAGGAAGCGGTCGAGGTTGAGGTCGTCCAGCGCCGCCTCGACCTCGTCGAGGATGTAGAAGGGGCACGGGCGCGCGAGGAACACGGCGAACAGGAAGGCGAGCGCGGTCATCGACTTCTCCCCGCCGGAGAGCAGCGAGAGGCGCTTGGTGGACTTGCCCGCGGGGGTGATCTCGATCTCGACGCCCAGCAGCTCCTCCTCGCCGAGGTGCTCGGAATCCGACAGGCCTTCGGCCTGCCCTGCCTCCGCCTCCGCCTCGCGCTCGGCCGCCGCCTCCGGGTCGCCCTCCCCGTCCGCCGCAGAGGCGCCGTCTCCCGGCAGCGGCTCGCCGCCGAGCACGGGTCGGATGGCCTGTGCATCCTTGACGAGCCGCAGGCGCCCTCCGCCGCCGGGGAACACGTCGCGCGCGAGCTCCTCGAAGTTGCGCGCGGCCGCCTCGAAGGTCGCGTGGAAGGTCTCGTGGATCTGGCGGTCCGTGTCGCGAATCACGGTGCGCAGTTCGCGCAGCGCGGTCTCCAGGTCGGTGCGCCGCGCCTCGAGCTCCTCGACATGGGCGAGCGCCTCGGCGTACTCCTCTTTGGCGAGCGGGTTCACCGGCCCGAGCTGCTCGCGCCGGCGGCGCAGGCGCTCCAGGCGCGTCGTGAGCGCCTGCACCTGCTCCTCATCAAGCGGCTCGGGCTCCTCCTCGATCCCCGACGCGATGCCCTCTGCCGTCCCGCCCTCCACGGCGTGGGCGGGGCTCTCCGTGTGTGTGTCCTCCTCACTCTCCGTGCGCGTGTCCTCCTCAAACTCACCCTCCGGCTCGACGGCGCTCGTGGGCGCGGGCAGCTCGAGCTGCTCGCGGACCGTGCGCAGCTCCGACTCGGCGTCGGCCGCCTGGTCGCGCAGGCGCTGAGCGGCAACCTCCGCGGCGGTGACCGCCTCGCCCTCCGCGCGCAGACGGACCTGAATCTCGGCCTCCTGCGCGGCGCAGGCTCGCAGCGCGGCGGCCATCTCCTCGCCGGCGGCGCGGTCGCGCGCGAGCTCCTCCTGGAGCTCGGCGACCCGCTCGGCGACGGCCTCCCCGACCCCGTGCAGCGCTTCCGCGAGCCGCTCCGCGAGCGGCTTCAGCGCGGTGTCGGCCGCGAGCTGGGCGCGCAGGCGCTCACGCCGCGCGAGGCGTTCGGCGTGTTCGCGCGCGATCCGCTCCGCCTGGCGACGCTCCGCGGCGAGCTCCCCCTCCAGCTGGGCGCGGCGCACCGCGAGGGGGCCCTGTTGGGGGGCCGCGCGGCGCTGCTCGATCACCCACGCCGCGTGGCGCTCCTGCTCGAGCGCGCGCGCATGCGCGCGCGCTGCCTCGCGCAGCGCTCCGTCGCCGCTTTCGCGGGCGGCGTCGGCAGCGCGGGAGTCAGCGTGTGCGCGCTCGGCGGCGTCGCGCGCGGCGTGCTCGTCGGTGGCGGCGCGCTCGGCTGCGAGGATCAGCTGCTCGCGCTCGTTGCGAGCAGCGAGCACCCGCTCGGCGCCGCCCTCGGTCACCTGGCGCACCTCGCCGGAGGACGCGAACCAGACGCGCCCGCGCGGGGTCACGGCGATGCCGGAGAAGTCCACGGGGAGGTCCTCCAGGCGCTCCACCACCCAGGCGTCGGCGAGCAGCCGTTGCGCGAGGGCGAGCACGGGACGGGGCCCGTCCACGAGCTCGAGTAGGGGGCGTGCACCGGGCGCGGGGGGCGCGATCGTCTCTGCCGGTGGGGCATCGAGTAATTGGAGACCCGCGAGCAGCGCGGTGGCGCCGTCGGGCCCCGCGCGGTCCAGCAAGGTGGCGGCGCGGGCAAGGTCGGGCACGAGCGCGGCATCCAGGCGCCGTCCGAGGGCAGCGGCGAGGGCGAGCTCGTAGCCGGGTTGGACGCGCAGCACCTCGCTCAATGTCCGGGGCCCGCCCACCCCGCCATCCGCGGGCTCGCCCGCCGTGTCGGAGGTGGGGGGCGTGTGGTTGCGCAGGAACTGGTTTACGGCGGCCAGCTCAGACCCCACCCGGGCGGCCTCCCGCCGAGCGGCCTCGACCGCGCGCTCGGCCTCGCGCAGTGCGGCGCGCGCCCCTTCGGCGTGGGCGTCGGCCCGCTCGCGCGCCGCGCGGGCCTCCGAGAGCACGGCGTCCAGCTCGGCGACCTCGGCAGCGGCCTGCTCGCGGGCGCGGTCGAGCTCGACGAGCTCGCGTTCGAGCTCCTGCTCGCGCTCGCGCTCCAGCGCGGCGAGCTCCTCCTCGAGCGCACCGATGCGCTGGCCGATCTCCGATCGGTCCCCGTCGGTCTCGGACGGGCTGCCGCCGGCCACGACCAGGGTCTCTTCGAGGAGCTCCACCTCGCGCTGCCCGCGGAGGATCCGCTCGGTGAGGCTCTCAGCGGTGGCGGCGGCGTGCTCGCGGCGGAGCTCCAGGCGCTCGAGCGCGGCGCCCGCGAGCATCGCGCGGCGGGCGAGCGCGTCGTGGCGCTCAGAGCGCTGGGCGAGCGAGCGCTCGGCCTCGCTGCGGCGCCGCACGACCTCTTGGAGTCCGGCTTCGACCTCCTCGCGGACGGCGCGCGCGTCCCCCACGCGGGCCTCCGCGTCGGCGAGCTCGAGGCGGCGCGCGCGCAGCGCGTCGCGGGCGAGCTCCAGGCGCGCTTCGAGCATCTGCCGTTCCAGGCGCTGGTGGAGCTCCGCGGCCTCGGCCTGGCGCTTGAGCGGGCGCAGCCGGCTGCGCGCCTCGCGCTCGACGTCCAGCGCGCGGTCGAGGTTCTCCTGGGTGCGCTCGAGCTTCAGCTGGGCGCGGCGGCGGCGCTTGCGGTGCTTGCCGAGGCCCGCGGCCTCCTCTATCAGGAGGCGGCGATCGCGGGGCTTTGAGAGGACGATCGCCTCCACGCGGCCCTGCGAGATGACCGAGTGGGTCTCCTTGCCGAGACCGGTGTCGGAGAGCACCTCGATCACGTCCCCCAGGCGGCAGCGCGCGCCGTTGAGACGGTACTCGCCCTCGCCCGAGCGGTGCAGGCGGCGGAGGATCGAGATCTCGCTGAACGGCAGCGCGACGGAGCCGTCGGAGTTGTCGAGCACGATCTCCACCTCCGCCGAGCTGCGCGCCTGCACGCCGCGCCCGCCGCCGAAGATCACGTCCTGCATCGACTGCCCGCGCACCGCGAGCGGGCTCTGCTCGCCCATCGCCCACAGCACCGCGTCGGTGATGTTGGACTTGCCCGACCCGTTGGGCCCCACCACGACGCTCACCCCGGGACCAAAGTCCAGGTGGGTGCGGTCGGGGAAGGACTTGAAGCCCTTCAGCGTGAGCGACTTCAGATGCATGCGCCTGGGTTCACATGTCGGCGCTGGATCGGCGTCCTCGATCGCTCGTGTGCCGAGCACACTTCGCTCACTGCGTCCTGGGTGGGTGGGACTCCAATCATCTGTGAACCCAGGACTGGTGTCATGTCTGCAATCTCTCCACCGCTTCCCTGGCGGCCTCCTGCTCGGCGTGCTTCTTGCTGCGCCCCGCGCCGCTGCCCAGCGGGCGCCCCGCGACCTCGGCGGACACCTCGAAGGTGCGCTCGTGCGGCGGCCCGTGCTCCGCGGTGACCGTGTAGGTGACCGTCTCCCCCCGCTGGGCGAGGAGCTCCTGGAGTGTGGACTTGAAGTCGACCGGGTTCTCCAGCGCCTGCTCGATCTCGGGGGCGAACGCCTCCACCACGGCCTCCGCCGTGCGCTCGTAGCCGCATTGCAAGTAGCACGCCCCGATCACCGCCTCCACCACTGATGCGAGCACACGCTCGATCTCGCCGAGCGCCGCAGCGCTCTCCTGCACCTCCGCCGGCGCCGCCGCGCGCAGCCGCTCGGGCACCGCGAGGCGTTCGGCGACCGCCCGGCAGGAGGGGCCGGACACCGCCTGCGCGCGGATCTTCGTGAGCCGCCCCGCGCCGAAGCGCTCCGCCTCCAGGCGCGGGTAGAGATGGGTGGTGACCGCCAGCGCCAGCACGCTGTCGCCGAGGAACGCCAGGCGCGTGTAGGAGTCGCTGCTGCGCTCGCTCCACGAGGCGTGCGTGAACACCTGACGCGCCAGCTCCTCGGGAAGCTCCTCCAACAACTCGTTCAGCAGCCGCATCGGGGCGCATCACACCTCTGTGCCTTGGCTCTGTGAGAGCACGAACTCCACAGCCTGCCCCACCGTGAGGATGCCGGCGGCCTGCTCGTCCTCGATACGCACGCCGTAGCTGTCCTCGAGCTCCTGCACAAGCGTGTACAGGTCCAGCGAGTCCGCCTCGAGGTCCTCCTTGAAGCGGGTCTCCTCGCGGATCTCCTCAGGGTCGATGTCGAGCTCGTCCGAGAGGTGGTCGCGGATCAGCTCGTAT
>JBIOEY010000090.1:0-9519 GCA_044446505.1 Solirubrobacterales bacterium | reverse complement strand
GGCGGGATCGGGGTGGTCGATCCGTGGATGAGATGCGACGCACGTGAGCGCAGCCGTGCTGGTGGCACGGCGAGCATCACGGGTGGCGCAGATCGCCGCGGAGCGGCCGCACCGGACCGTCAGTTATTTTGTCGTGGGCCCCTAAGGCTTCGAGACCGGGGCCTTGATGTTCGGCATCGGGGTCGAGCGCCGGAGCAAGGTCCGCAGGGCGATTACGCTGGACGGCCTCGGGTCGGTGTTCCGGCGTGTGGCAGCCTGCGCGGTGGTGCGGGAGGTTGCTCGGCCGCCTGGCGAACCCGTTCTCTGAGGGCGTGCCGCAGGTTGACGTGAGTCTGGCGGCGGTGGGACTCGGGCAGGGAGTGGGTTGCGAGCAGTCGCTTGCACGCGAGGATCGAGGCGCCCCACTCCCCACACCAGTAGGCGGTGATCGAGTACTCGAACAGCATCCCCCACTCGTAGATCCAGGGCGCCACGAACAGGACGTCGTCGGGCACCGGCAGCGGGCGCAGACGCGACGCCAGCCGCGTGAATTGGTGCGCAGCCCGGTACAGGCCGCGCTCGCGTAGGCCAACCGCGAGATCGTGTACCGCCTCCAGGCGCCCCGGGCGCTGCTCCCACGCCATCAGGAACGCATCGACGGCCCTCGGCCAGTCGCCCAGTTGCGCGCTGAGAACGCCGACTTGGTAACGGGCGATGTACGTCTCCTCCTGCCAGCCCTCCATCTCCGCCCGGCGCTGGTAGTGGCCAAGCGCGAGTCCGAGCTTGGCGTGGTCGTTGCGCTCGTTGCCGATATCGCGGTAGGTCTGCGCGAGGTAGAACACGGCGCGGGCATTGGTGGGATCCCGCTCGAGCTCTGCTTCCAGGAGCTCGGCATCGCGCTGCCAGCGACCGGTGCGCGACCCGCCGACCGACCACACGTGGATCGCCATTCCCTCCAATCGCTCACTGGTGCGCTCTGCGTCGCTGACGATGTACTCGTGTGTAGATCCGACGTAGCGCCAGTCCAAACGACCACTGACCAGTCGCTTGTTGTGAAACTCAACCGCTCCGGAGTGACGAATCAGATAGGAGTCGGCCGTCAGACCATCGAGCGCGCCTGGTGCGGCCTCGACCGTCCAGTCGGCGTCGAGGAGCAGTAGATACTCTCCCCTGCCGCGCGCCAGCTTCATCAGCGCGCTTCGGTTATGGCCGAAGTCGACCCACGTGTGCTCGTAAAGCTTGCCCGGTATCCCCGCGAGCTCCCGGCGAATCAGATCCTGCGTGCCGTCGGTGGACCCGGTGTCGCAGATCACCCAGTGGTCGATCAGCTCGCGGCACGAGTCAAAGCAGCGCTTTACGACATCGACCTCGTCTTTGACGATCATGCACAGGCAGATTGACGGCCGGCCGTCGATCATCGTGTACCATGTATACTAACTTGGCAGAGTTATCGAGCAGTGGTCGTGTGGTGGAGAATCCGTTTCCTGATCGATCACCTCGCAGTACGTAGTCCAGTCAGTGGTAGCCGCAGAACGGGCTGCTGGGTAACGGTATATGCATATGCACCGCCTGCATCAGCGGCATCCGAGAGTGGGTCGAGGCCTGTTCGGCGGTGGCCTGCTCGGAATGCTCGCATTGGGCGCCGCCACCGCCCCGGCCGACGCCGCCAAGGCTCGATCCGCGGGCCAATCGAAGGCGAAGAGCCGTCACAGTGCGACTTCGCGCGGCCCGGCCGGCCCTCGCGGCGCAACCGGCGCCGCCGGAGCCCCTGGTGTCAACGGACTGAACGGTCTGAACGGCGCTCGGGGGGCCGAAGGAGTCAGGGGGGTCACAGGTGCGCCCGGCGCCGACGGTGCGACCGGCGAACCCGGCGTGGCCGGCGAAGCTGGACCGACCGGGGCGCCCGGTCCAGCCGGGGCGACCGGCGCAACGGGTCCCGGCGGTGGTGCGACCGGCGCCACCGGTGCGACCGGCGAACCCGGGCTCGTGGGAGTCACAGGCGAAACCGGCCCAACCGGTTCGACCGGACCGCAGGGCGCCACTGGTGCTGCCGGAGCAACCGGCGCGACGGGCGCTGCCGGCGCGACGGGTGCGACGGGCGCCGCCGGGGTGACGGGCGCCACCGGTGCTGCCGGAGCCACTGGCGCTACGGGCGTTGCCGGTGCCACCGGTGCTGCCGGTCCCACTGGCGTCACCGGTGCTGCCGGAGCCACTGGCGCCGCAGGCGTTCCCGGCGCCACCGGTGCGGCCGGCGCGACGGGGGTAACTGGTGCGACGGGAGCCACCGGCGGGCAGGGCGAACTGGGACTCGAAGGGTCCAAGGGAACCACGGGTGCGACCGGCACTGCCGGCGCGACGGGCGCCACCGGCGGGCAGGGCGAACCGGGGCTCGAAGGGCCCAAGGGGGCCACGGGTGCGCCTGGCGCCACCGGTGCGACTGGCACTGGCCTGACCGAGGTCGCGACCGTCACCTCCGCAGGCGTCGCGAGCACACAGGTGGGCGAAAAAATCACGGTCGCACACGTGGAAGCCTCTGGGACATATGTCTTGTCGGACGGGACAGGCTCGCCATGGACCGGGTGCGCCATTGTGGTGACGGTCAATGCGATCGAAGCCGACAACACGGCCCAGGCCGCGGTGACCGGTGAACACGAAATCACGGTGATCACCTACGAGATCGGTACCGGCCCCACCGACTATCCGTTCTCGCTGATGGTCACCTGCCCGTAGGCCGATTGACCTGCCCGTAGGCAGCCTGGACTCGGCGTACCGCTCTACCGTCTGCTGCGCTCGTCGTCCCGCCGGTAGCCGGCGCGCGCGGAGATGCGATCGGCGGTCGCCACGAGGTGCGGGCCCAGGTGCTCCACCAGCTGCTCCAGGGAGATCATCGAGCTGTGCGCGACCATGCCCACCGCCGCGAATACCTCCCGCGTCTGCGAACGCACCGGCGCCGCGATCTCGTACAGCCCGGAGGCGAGCTCCTCGTCCCCGGTGGCGAGACCCTCGTTGAGAATCTCGGCGAGCTCGCTGCGCAGCGCGGCCCTGCTTGCGATCGTGTGCGGCCCCAGCCGCTCCAGCTTCAGCTGGGCGATCAGCTCGCGCTGCTCGCGCTGCGGCAGATTGGCGGCGAGCAGCTTGCCCATCGCGGTGCAGTGCACCGGCAGGTATGAGCCCTCGCCCATGCCAAGGTCGATCAGGTGCTGTCCCCGGCGGCTTCCGCGGAGGCGATCGACGGACAGCACCTCCGGACCGTCGAGCACCGCGATCGCGAGCGTATACGGGGCTCGCCGGCCGAGCTCCTCCAGGTGTGGCCGCGCGTGCTCGCGCAGGCTCGTCGAGCTCAGCGCCGAGAGCCCCAGGTCGGTGACGCGCAGCCCGAGTTGGTACTTGCGGCGGGTGCCCCGCACCAAGTAGCCCAGCGCCGTCAGCGTGAGCGCGTAACGGTGGGTGGTGCTGCGGCTCATCCCGAGCTCCTCCGCGAGGTCGGCGATTCCCCACACCGGACGCTCCGGGGAGAAGCACTCGAGGATCGCGAGGCCGCGCTCGAGCGACTGCGAGTAGCGCGGCTCGCGCAGATGGGGAATCGCCTCGCGCCACCCATCGCCGTAGTTGTTCGCGACGAGCTCCGGCAGGGGTTTGATGCGCGGTCTCTTCGTCTGCGGCCGCCGCTCGGACTCTCGTGTGCTCATACGCCGCCCCCACGCCCGGAGCAGCACGGGCGCGCGCACGCCAGCGACTCGATCGGGCTTGCGTTCCCACGTGGCCTCACACGATCGATCGTTGCGCAATCGACGCCTCCAGGCCGATCAGCTTGTTTTCATAAAACGATAATCATGCAGACAAAACACACCATTGTGGGCGGATCAACCCCCACCCAGTGGTTGCGCTGCGCGCTCATCTCCGCGCGGTCCCGCGGCGGCGTCGAGCTGGTGCCGACTGACCTCCGATCGCTGCCGGCCGATCTCCAATCGGTCGCGCCCGCCTTCCGCGTGGGCGGGGTCCAAGGTGCCGGCCTCCTCGCGCATCTCTTCCAGGCGCGCGCGCAGGCGCTCGAGGCGCTTGAACCTCATGCCCCACATCGCCGCTTCGTCGCGCAGGACGGTCCTGCGCGTCAGCGCCGACCACCGCTCCGCCCCCGAGGCGTGCCGCGGGGCGACGAGCTCCGCCGCGCTCAGGCGCCCCTGGGCGGCCGCGAACATGCTTGCGCAGGCCCGTTCCTCCGCGCAGATCGCCTCGATCAGCCGCGGCAGGTCCTCGGGGGTGCAGAACTCGACCTTCGCCTGCAGCTCCTCGCGCAGCGCCGGCGCCGCGGCGCAGGAGGCGCGCAGCCACGCGCGGAAGTGCTCGACCCCCTGGGGGGTCGCCTCGTAGCGGGGCTCCTCGATCGATCCGTCCTCGTCCGCGACCGCGCGCACGAGCCCCTGCCGGGCGAGCCTGTTCAGCGCGTTGTGGCCGGTGGAGCGCGTGAATTGCGCGGAGCGGAAGCGTTCGACCAGACGCTGCCCAAGCCGCGAGGCGCTGTCGGGCTGCTCGATCACCAGTCCGAGGACGGCCTCCCCGGCGGATAGCCCAACCATTCGTTTGCGTGGCATTGTCGCGAGACCGTACACCAAAACATGCCGCATGGCGTCTTGATCGAATCGTTTTCATAGGCTGGTCATTTGAGAAACACGAATGGGACGGAGGTTCCAACCCGGAAACCCTATTTGCAGACGAGTGTCGTCGGCGTCTGCCCCGCTCGCCGAGTACTGCGCATCGCTACCTGCGCATCACGACCAGCGAGGTCGCTAGCCTCCCTGTTCCTGAAGCACGAAGGCCCGCACACGACCCGCATCCCCGCTGCGCTCGCGACGCGCTCGGTCCGTCTCTCGGCCGGCATCGCGCGGGCGCTCGCGACCCTGCTCTGCGCCGCCGTCGCACAGGCCTGCCTGGCATCCACCCCGGCCGCGGCGACGCCCGCGCTGAGCTGGAGCACCGCGAGGATCCCCGGCGCGGGGGCTCTCACCGGGGTCTCCTGCCCCTCCACCGCGCTCTGCGTCGCGGTCGACGCAGCGGGCGACGCGCTGATCAGCACCAATCCCACCGCCGGCGCGGGCGCCTCCTGGCGCCGCGTTGAAATCGACCCCGGGAGGGCGCTCACGGGGGTCTCCTGCGCGTCGAGCGCCCTCTGCGTGGCGGTGGACGGGGAAGGTCACGCGTCGATCGGCACCGACCCCGGGGCGGGCGCGAGTTGGAGCACCGCGACGATCCCCGGCGCGGCGGCCCTGACCGGGGTCTCCTGCGCCTCCACCACTCTCTGCGTCGCCGTCGACAAGGCGGGCGACGCACTCCTCAGCACCAATTCCACTGCGGCCACCGGCGCGAGTTGGAGCCGGGTCGAAATCGACTCTGGCAAAGCGCTCACCGGGGTCTCCTGCGCCTCCGCCACCCTCTGTGTGGCCGTGGACGGCTCGGGCCAGGCCCTGACCAGCAGCGAACCTGCCGGCGCGTGGCATCCGCGCCCAATCGACCTGAGCCTGAGCCTCGTCGCGGTCTCCTGCGCCGCGGCCCCCGCCGGCCTGTGCGTGGCGGTGGACGGCGAAGGCGCCGCGCTGGCGAGCGGGAACCCATTCGAGGAAAAGCCCACCTGGAGCTGGACTCCGGCCTTCATCTCGGCCCCCGGCCGTCCCACGGGCGTCTCTTGCGCCGCGGCCGGCCTGTGCGTGTCCGTCGACAACGGTGGCGGTGCCAATACCGGCGACAATCCCACCGCGACAGCGCCCTCGTGGACCTTTTACGGCATCGACCCCAGCCACAAGCTGTCGGGGGTCTCGTGCGTGTCAGAAGGGCTCTGCGCGGCGGTGGACAACGCGGGCCAGGTACTCATAACGCGGGTTCCCCCGCCCGCCCTCGCCGGCGGCGCGGCAAGCGCGATCGCCGAAACCTCCGCCACGCTTGCGGCAACCGTGAACCCCAACGACGCGACGCTCGTGGAATGCCGCTTCGAATACGGCCCGAGCGAAGCCTATGGGCAGAGCGCGAACTGCGCGACACCGCTGCCTGCGGGCGGCGCGGCACAGGCGGTGAGCGCGGCGCTGAGCGGCCTGGAAGCCAACACGACCTACCACTACCGGCTCGTGGCGCGCAGCGCGAGCGGTGTGGAAAGGACCCTGGATGCGACATTCAAGACCTCCTCCCCCCCACTCGTGCAGCCGCATCCATCGATCGGCGGGATCCCCGCACGGGGGCAGCGGCTCACGTGCAAGCCCGGCGTGAGCGGCAGCGCCAGCGCCGGCGCGACGCTCGCCTTCAGCTGGCTGCGCGACACGCGGGCGATCGCGGGCGCGAACGGCTCGACCTACCTTGTGTCGAGCGCGGACGTCTCCCACCACCTGCAGTGCCGCGTGAGCGCGACCAACGCGGCGGGCAGCGCGAGCGCGACGAGCGCGTTCGTGACGGTGCCCGCGGGCGGCCTCGGCTCGATCTCGGAGACCCAGGTGGGAGCCCCGCGGGTGTCGGGCCGCACGGTGAGCGTGCCCCTGAGATGCTCGGCGCAGGCCGCGGGGAGCTGCACGATCGCACTGCGCCTCACGGTGGTGGAGACGCTGCGGGGCACCCGCGTGATCGCCGTCGCGGCGCGGCGCACACGACGGCTGACGGTGACGGTCGGCGCGAGCACGGTGCACCTCTCTCCAGGCCAGCAGCGCACGGTGACGGTTGCGCTGAACGCGACCGGCAGGCGCCTGCTCGCGCACGTGCGGCGGATGGGAGTGAAGCTCTCCGTGAGCGGGACCGTGGTCGGCGCGCTCAGCGCCCCGCTGAAGAGCGTCACGCTCACGCTGGGAGGCGCCCGCAAGGCGTCCTCCCGCAAGACATCCTCCGGCGGGGCCTCCGCCCGCAAGACGTCCTCCCGCACGCGACGGTGAGCGCCGCGATGGACAGCCGGCGCGAGCCTCATCGCCGCCAGCAGGCCCGCGGGCGCGTGGCGGCGATCGTGGCGATGGCGCTGCTGCTCGGAGCGCAGGGCGCCGCGGCGCGCGCGGCTCACCGCCACATCGCGCGGCGCGCGAGCGGCGGGGCGACGCCGGTGAGCGTGCTGGCGCCCACGCCGTACTTGGGCTGGGACAGCTACTTCGCGTTCGGCTCGCACTTCGACGAGGCGACGATCCTCGGGCAGGCGAGCCAGCTGCGCACGCGGGGCCTGGTGCGCGCGGGCTACGACTACGTGTGGCTGGACGTCGGCTGGTGGCAGGGCGCGCGGGGCGCGGCGGGGGAAATCGCGGTGAGCCCGGCGCAGTGGCCGCACGGGATGGCGTGGCTGACGGGGGTGCTGCACGCGGCGGGGATGCGCGTGGGCCTCTATACCGACGCCGGCGCGAACGGCTGCGGCGGGTCGGGGCAGGGGAGCTTCGGCCACTACCAGCAGGACATCAACACTTTCGCGGCGTGGGGCTTCGACGCGGTGAAGGTGGACTTCTGCGGGGGCATCCAGCAGCGCCTGGAACCGGCGGGCGCGTATGGGGCAATCCACGAAGCGATCGTGCACAACTCGAGCCACCGCCCGATGCTGCTGTCGGTGTGCAACTTCCTGCAGCCGGGCCAGTATGCGAGCGAAGTGCCGGAACTCGCGGGCTCGGGCTTCGCGTCGTACACGTTCGGGCCGAGCGTGGGCAGCAGCTGGCGCACCGACACCGACGTGGGGGTGCCGGGGGATGTGCAGTTCAGCGCGGTGCTGCGCAACCTCGACGCGGACGCCGCGCAGCCCGAAGCGGCCGGTCCGGGCCACTGGAACGACCCCGACTACCTCGGCCCCGACCAGGGGATGTCGGCGGCGCAGTTCCGCACACAGTTCAGCATGTGGGCGATGCTCGCGGCCCCGCTGATGGTGAGTGAGGATCTGGTGTCGATGTCGAACACCACGCAGACGACGGTCTCCGACCGCGAAGCGATCGCGATCGACCAGGACCCGGCGGGCGTGCAGGCGCAGCTGCTCTCCGCGAGCAGCGCCGGGGGGCAGGTGTGGGTGAAGCCGCTCAGCGACGGGACGCGCGCGGTGGCGCTGCTGAACCGCTCCTCAAAAACGCTCGAGGTGACGAGCAGCGCGAGCGCGATCGGGATGCCGAGAGCGGAGGGCTACTACGTGCGCAACGTGTGGACCGGCGCGCTCACCAGCACGAGCGGCGCGATCGCGGCGAAGGTGCCCCGCGAAACGACGGTGCTGCTGCGAGTCTCGACGGCCGCGCGCACCCTCAGCGCGAGCCCCCGGCTCAAAGGGTAGGCGCCCTACCCTGCTCCGACGGCGGCGAGCTCGTCATCGCGGCGGTAGCCGAGGCGCGCGGAGATGCGGTCGGCGGTGGCGATCAGATGGGGGCCGAGATGGTCGATCAGATCCTGCAGGGAGATCATCGAGCTGTGCGCGGCCATGTTGGCGACGGCGACGACCTCGCGCGAGTCCGAGCGGATCGGCGCGGCGATCGAGTGCAGGCCGAGGTTGAGCTCCTGGTCGTTGATCGCGAAGCCGTCCTCGCGGATGCGCTCGAGCTCGATCTGCAGGAGGCGCTTGTTGGTGATCGTGTTGGGGGTGCGCCGGTCGAGTTTGAGCTCGGCGATCAGATCGCGCTGCTCGCGTTCGGGGAGGTTGGCAAGCAGCAGCTTGCCCATCGAGGTGCAGTAGGCGGGCAGGCGCGAGCCGAGCGCGAGGCCGAGGTCGATCCGCTGCTGGGCGCGGCGGTGGCTGCGGGCGCGCGCGATGTAGACGATGTCGGAGCCGTCGAGCACGGCGACGTTGATCGTGTAGCCGGTGCGCCGGCGCAGTTCGTCGAGGTAGGGCTGGGCGTGCTCGCGGAGGCTGGTGGAGTTCAGCGCGGACATCCCGAGGTCGGTGACGTGCAGCCCGAGGCGGTACTTGCGCGAGGCGCCCTGCTCGAGGTAGCCGAGCGCGACGAGGGTGATCACGTAGCGGTGCGTGGTGGAGCGGCTCATCCCGAGCGAGTCGGCGATGTCGGCGATCCCGAGCACGGGGCGCTCGGGGGTGAAGCAGCCGAGGATCGCGAGGCCGCGCTCGAGCGACTGCGAGTAGCGTGGCTCGCGCAGGCTTGGGACGGCCCACTCGTTTGCTGGCGGTGCTGTGCGCGGCATATGGCAACCCTCTCTCGGCTTGGTCCGGTGAGCGGAATCGCTGATCCGGTTAGCAGAATGTTACCCGCGTCCGGGTGTTTGGAAACAGCGTGTGTCTCACCCGGGCCCCGGAGACGGTTCGGGGGGGCTCGCGGGGTTGCGCTGGCGCAGCGCGTAGGCCTTCAGGTCCTGGAGTTCCTCGACCGCCTGATAGTTGGACAGGCCGCGCCGCTGGGCGGCGTGCAGCGGGGCGGGCAGCGGCGCGCGCAGCTCGTGCGGGATCGCGGCCTCTTCGAGCGTGACCCACAGTTCCTCTTCGAGCGCCCCGGCGCCACCGGCGCCGTTCTCGAGCTCGGCGCGCCCGGCGGGGGTGCTGTAGTCGTAGAGCTCGTATTCCTGGCCGGCCGGTTCGAGCGCTAGTGGATCGGGTTCCCGCCCACCCAG
>JBIOEY010000089.1:0-9790 GCA_044446505.1 Solirubrobacterales bacterium | reverse complement strand
GGAGCCGTTTCTGCCACGGGAACCGGTTCTTTCGACGAACCGGGCTGCTCGGTAGGGATCCGCCGGCTGAAGGCCAGTCCGATCAACGCGAAGATGGCAAGTATCGACAGCGCCTCGCGCAGCCCGTCGAGGCGCGCTTTCGCGTTCTCTTCGACGATCGCGTCTGTGGCCCTGGGTGGCACATGGGCCTTGTTGAGCGCGTCCTTCAATTGCTTGTCGGAGATGAAGGGGACTCCACCCGCGAGCTTGGTCGAGGCCTGCGATTTGACCGGCGCGGGGACGGCGGAGTTCTGCTGCACCCCGGTCAGAAACGACGTGCTCAGCGCGGCGATGACGATCGCTCCCGTGAGCGCCGTGCCCATGGAGATGCCGAGGTTCGTGATTGTGTTCTGCAGCCCGCCCACCGCGCTGCTCTGCTCATCGGGAACGGATGAGACGGTGACGGCCCCGAGCTGGGAAGACAACGCCCCGATTCCGAGGCCGACGAGCAGCATCGGCAAGGTCGTTATCTCCGGTCCCGCGCCTTCCTGGAGCAGGGCGACCAAGATCACGAGGCCGGCGAACATCGCGATGAAGCCGAGCTGGACCACCCGGCGCGGCGATGCTTTGGGGAAGAGCTTGGGGATCCCGGCTGCCGCGAGGATCAGGGCGATCGACAGCGGCAGGAACCTCACACCTGTCTGGATCGCGGAGAGCCCGAGTGCGACAGAGAGGAACAGTGGGACGGCGAATGCCACCCCGCTTTGCACGAAGAACTGGAAGAAGAACGAGTTCAGGCCGCCGCGCAGCACGTGGACCTGCAGGATCTTGGGGTCCAGTAGCGGCTCCCCACCACGGGCGAGCACGCGATCCTCCCACTCGATGAATAGATAGATGACCAGACCGCCCGCGAGCATCAGCCAGATCACCGGCGAGAGCCCGATCCATTCGGGACCCCCCGGTTTGGGTTTCACAAAACCCCATACACCCGAACGCAGGACACCGAAGACGATCAGCCCGAGACCGAGCGCCGACAGGGCTGTACCCACGAGGTCCAGGTGCCCCGTCTTCTCACGCGGCCCCTCGGGTATGCGGCGGGCGAGGACGAGGATCCCAAGCACGATCACGACCTCCCCCGCGAACACCCAGCGCCATGACAGGTAGGTGGTGAACAGGCCGCCGACGATCGGGCCGACCCCGATCGCGATCGCCGTCGCTGCGGCGACGAGCCCATAGGCGCGCGGTCGTTCGTCGGGGCCGTAGTTCACCGCTACCAGCGCAACGATCGACGGCAGAATGAGCACGGCACCTATCCCCTCAAGGCACGACCATCCGAGCAGCAGCACCCCGAGGCTCGTAGAGATCGCCGTGATGAACGAGCCGCAGCCATAGATCACGCACCCGATCGCGAAAGCGCGCTTGCGGCCGATGATCTGCCCGACCTTCCCGCCCGTGATCATGAACGCGGCCATCACCAACGTGTACAGGGTGATCGCCGTCTGGATCCCGGTGACGGTCGTGCCGACATCCTTCGCGACCGTCGCGATCGACACGTTCATCACTGAACTGTCGAGCATCATCAAGAACTGGCCCGCACACAGCGTCAGCAGAACACCGCCAGCCGCTGCCGCGGCTGCCTTACTCGACACCGAGCTCATCGTCTTGTCGCGATCAGACGCCGGGAAGTCGTCCAGCTAGCTCGCCGCGTACTCCTTCTCCGCCTCGTCGAGTTCGCGCTTGAACTCCTTGGCGTCGACGTCGATTTCCTTCTCAAGCGACTTTTCGGCGCGGGTCAGCACCTTGTCGAGCTGCTCTTCAAGGCGCGACTCGCCGATCACGAACAGCGTGGCTTCTCCGGCCTCGATGAGGTCGCCCAGTTCCTTGGCGGCGTCCCCGGGGATGCCCTTTTTGAAGTGCCCGCCAAGGCCGCCGATGACACCGCCGACCAGCGCCGCGGGGATGACCGCTGGCGCCGCCACGACCCCGACCGCCGCCCCGACGGCAATGCCTCCCCAGGCGCCGTGCTGGGTGGGCTTCTCGTGCTTCTCGACGTGGACCTTGCCGTCAGCGTCCTTGGTGACCAACGCAACGTCATAGGTGCCCACGAGCTTCGCCGCGTGCAGCTCGAGAAGGGCGTCGTAATCCGCCTCCGCGCCACCGCGGTCGGGATAAGTCGCGGCGTAGATGAAAACCGGTCTGTCGCTCATTTTTGACCTCCGTGCTGGTTTGGATGAGTGTTCTGACGATCCGCCGCCGGGCAGGCGCCTGCGCGGGAACAACCGCACATCGACAAACTACCTCAGGGCGCGTTCTCGGCATCCGCGAAAACCCGCAGCCATGATCAGGACCTTGCCACTCCTAGGGTGAGCCCTTCGCTTCGAAGAAGACGAGCGAACGTCCCAGCGGCGGTCTGGCCTGCAAGGATTACCGAATGGCCTCCGGCGAAGATACGCCACGTGCACGCCGATCGCTCAGCACGACGCGCATGGAAGCATTCAGCGACGGCGTCTTCTCGATCGCCGCGACGCTGCTCGTACTCGACATCGCGATTCATCCGCCGGGCACAGCACTCGAACAGGTTCTCGACGCCTGGCCGTTCTACCTCGCGTATGTCATCAGTTTCCTCACGGTCGGCGCAGGGTGGCTCGGTCACACCCAGCTGACCGAGCGGCTCGCGCGGACCGACCCGCTACTGCTGCGAATCAACCTGCTGCTACTGCTCGTGGTGGCGTTCCTGCCGTTCCCGACCCGGCTCGTCGCTGACGCCCTGCACCACGAAAGCAGCGAGCGCGTCTTCGTGACGATGTATGGGCTCACCCTGCTAGCAATCCGCATCCTGGCGTTTGCCTTGGACGCCTATGCCCGGCGAGAGCGCCTCTACTCCCCCCCGGAGGAGGGCGACGAGCGGCTGGACGAACCGCGAGAACTCCTGCCCGTCCTCGGCGGCTATGTGATCGCGATCCTCATCGGACTCGCCGTGCCGGGAGTAGCCGTAGCGGTCTACTTCGCCATCGCGCTCTACATGATCCTCTTCAGGGAGATCCGAGGGCACCCGTCCCGCGCCAACAGATCTCGCCGGTGAAACGGCCGGCTCCAAGGGTTGATCTGCTCGGGCCGAGACTGCGCTCAGGCCCACACGGCCGATTAGTCGCCATGCAGCGCGGCGAGTCCCCGCGCCCGGTGCTCGTGCACCGGCTCACTCTCCATCGCAGGGGGACGCTCGCCCGCGGCGACTCGATACCACGCGACATAGCGACTCACAAGCGGCGCCGCCGTAAGGCCGTGGACGAGGACCGAGAGGCCCACCGTCAAATAGCAGGCCGTGAGGATCGTTCCGGCGTGAGCCTGATGTGTGTCCTCGACGATCACCGCAAACACGATCGATGCAAGCCCGCGTGGACCGAACCAGCCGATGAACGCCACGGTCGGGCCTCGCGCTCCGGTGCCCAACAGCGAAAGAGCCACGGGCAGCATGCGAACGATCGTCAGACTCAACACGGCATAGAGCGCGATCTGCCAACTCACGTGCTCGAGCTCGGGGCCGAGCAGGACGGCGCCGAAGACGAGGAACGTGACGCTGTCGAGCAGCGCCCCAGTCTCCTCGGTGAAGCGCATCGTTGCGGCCGAGTTCTCGCGGGCGATCAGGCCGAACAGTGCGCCCGCCGTGAAGGCGGCAATGAAGCCCGACCCGCCGAGAGCCTCCGCGATCCCGTACGCGAACACCGCCGCGGCCACGGGGATGATCTGTCGCCAGGCATCGTCGATGAGGCGCCTGGCCCCGGCTGTGTTCACGATCCCCGCGGCTAGGGTCCCCGCGACGATGCCGCCGATGAGTCCGTAGCCGATCTCTTCGCCGATCACCTGCGCCGGATGGGCCGCGCCACCGGCTTGCGAGGAGGTCGCCAGAACGATCAACAGGATCGGGACGCAGATCCCGTCGTTCAGTCCGCTCTCGACGTTGAGCGACTGCCGCACACGTTGCGGAAGGCTCGGGTCCGTCACGACGGCGCTGCCGAGCCCCGCGTCCGTCGGCGCGAGGATCACGCCAAGGATCAATGCCTCGCTCAGTGAGAACGACCCGAACAAGGCGAGCGCGACCAGCGCGCCCAGCGCGATCGTCAACGGCAGACCGATGCCGAGCAGGCGCACCGGCAGGGAAGCTTCCCGCCGCAGGGCCCTAAGGTCGATACGGGAAGAATCTGAGAACAGCACCACCGCGAGCGTGGCTTCGGCCAGCCTTCGCACCGTCAAGCTTGCCGGTCCCACGGTCAGCCCGTCGAACACCAAGGGGCCCGCGAGAACACCGATGGCGACCACCACCATCGCCGGCGTGATCGGCGTGCCCGACAGCCGCCGCGACACCGCCGCGACGAGCAGCAGCGCGAATCCGACAGCGGCAAGCCCCCAATCCACAACGCCAACCTACACGTGGCCGATATCGGACGTCATAGAGCCTCAGGGGCGCTCGCCGTGCGCGTCCACTTGATCGCGGGCTAGTCGCGGCATCTGTGCGGGGCGACGGCGAGTTCACGCTGCACGATCTCGCACCCTCCACGCTGATGTTCTCCGACCGGCCCGAGCGCATCGTCGGACATCTCACGGCCGCCCAGTTCATAGAGGGCTGGGCAGACGGTGAGAACAGCTTCCTCGACGATCCTCCGAACGCTGTCCTCTCGTTCCTCGAGGAGGGTGACCAGATGCCCGAGGACGTCGTCGTGACGCTCACCAGCCCTCGCCTGGACGGGGCTAACCTCACCTACAGCGCCACCGTGCTCGAGGGGAAGGTGCCCGACAGCTCCGGGCCGTGCTCGCTGTTCATCGACCCGATCGGCCGGCCGTTGAGCCCGGTATCGGTGTGTGGTGTGCGCCGACGGCAGAACCGGAGAGCCAGGCGCTAAAGCTCCCCTGTGGGAGCCGGCGTGGCGGCCTGTGCCTAGCGGCGCGGGGCACCACCTCGGCACGCTACTGCTTTGCGAGCCGAGCGAGGGCCGGGGCGAGGGCCGCGCTCGCGCCCGCTCCGGACGAGGAAGGAGCCTGGGGCGCGGTGAGGCGCGCGCTTCCGCTTCGCCCGCATGCGGGCGCGTCAGATCTCGGTCCCCCTCGGACGAGCGCGATGCGTCCGAGTCGCCCTCGGCGCACCCCCGCTTCCGCTGGCAAATGTGGGCGTACGAACTCGGCTGCGTTGGGCGCGTGGTCATCGCACGAAGCGACAGTACGCCCACCACGCCGCTCGATGGTGATCTCGGGGAGCCGCTTGAAAGCGTTTAGGCCGCGTGAGCGAGCTGCTTGACGAGATCCTCGTACTCGTCAGCCAGCGGAGAGGCGCCGAGTGAGAGCAGCATGGCGGAGTGTCCGAGGGCGACAAGTGCCTCAGGTGTGTTGAGCGGCAGCATCTGCTCGCCGGTGGCGACGTAGAGCCCGGTCGGTCCGTCGTAGTCGCTGAACTCGTCGTTCAAGGTCTTCTTGCTCATGTCCCTATCCTATCGGCACCCTCTGAGGATGCGCGGATGGTTCGCTCGAAGAGTTCCGCGAGAGCGTCGTAGCCGTGGTGTCGGCCTCCAGGGCGCAGACCTTGACCCAGTGCCCACTGCTGCTCATCGTGGTCGGGCAAAGCGACGCCTGTCGCACCGAGTCGGATGAGGGCGTACTGAAGCGCCACATACGCCATGCGTCCGTTGCCATCGAAGAACGGATGGGTGGACAGCAGCTTGGCGTAGAACGCCGCGGCCGGAAGGGTAGCCTCTCGCAGCCGTCGTCGGCGGCCTTCTCGGTGGGCGACTTCCCGCTCCGCGATGGCGTGCTGCAGTCCAGCGAACGCTCGTCTCAGGCGAGCTTGGACATTGCGCCCCTTGCAGCTGACCACCGTCAACAGCTCCGGCGCCTGTCGGCTGCCCCAAACGACGCCGTATTGACCCTGCTCGTCACCGCGCCGAACCCGCCCGGCTTGCTCTGGAAACCAGGTCTTGAAGATGAGCCAATGCCATCGGCTGATGTCCTGCGGCGCGGCGTTATATCCGCGGATCGCTTCGACGGCTGCGTCAGCGGCGGCGACCGCGACCTGCTCAGTGACGGCTCGCCACGTCTCCTCCGGAGTCATCCCAGCGGCGTGGTAAAGCGCGGAGGCCGGATCGTCGTGGAAGACAGCGAACGTTGCACGTGCCGCCATGGCGGCAACCTCCGCGAACTCGTCCTCCACTGGAGTTCGGGGGCGAGGTGTCTTCCGACGTGCTGGTGTCACCGCTCGAAGATACCCCGAGCACAGGATCTTGCTGGGAGCGCCATCGCAGGGGACTCCTGCGACCATTTTGCGACCACGAGCCGCAAGAGATCGAGCGCAAGAAGGCGCGATAGACCGCGTGACATGCGGCCAACTCCACCCAACACGTCCCTCAAACCCTGAGATCTACGGGGCAAAAAGCTCGAAACCCGCTTACAAAGCGGGCTTTGAGGGTGCTCGGAGAGGTGCGCCTGGGGGGAATCGAACCCCCGACCTGCGGCTTGAAAGGCCGCTGCTCTTTGGCACCCCGTAGGTTGCCGTTGACCACTGAGCTACAGGCGCATCGACTGGTTGAGCGCGCATTGTAGATGGATGCCGACCGATCGCGCGGCCACTGTGGGCGAGGAGCACCCGAGGGTCTCGTTTTGCCTGTGGCGGCCCCACGTAGGCCTGGAAACAGCTCCGCGGATCGGGTTCACGTGTACGCTCGGAAACCGCGCCTTGCCCCTGACGGAGCGCTCAGCCCTCGACGGCGGCGTACACCTCGTCGAGCAGCTTCTCCCGGTCGGCGAGCTCGAAGCTCTCGGCCAGGTAACGGTCTGCCTGCTCGCGCGACTCCCCGTTGAGCGCCATGTTGAGCGCCACCAGACGCGCCCCGTCGAGGTCGCCTCCAGCTTGCACGCCCGTCGAGGCCGGCGGCGCGGGCGGCGGAACCGACAGAACTGGAACAGGGGCGGACGGCGCAGAGGTCGGGGCAGGTGGTGCAGACGCCGGAGCCGGCGGCACCGAGGCCGACGCGGGGACCACGGGGGCCGGCGGTGCGGGGGCCGGCGCGGGCGGCGCGGGAGCCACGGGAGCCGCGGCCGCCGGCTCTCCCCCGCCGGGGCGCAGGCTGTGAGCGAGAGCGCTCACCTCGCTGTCGAGCGTCGCCACCCGCTCGCGCAGCGCCGCCGTCGCCTGCGCGAGGGTCTCCACGTGGGCTCGCGCGCGCTCCGCGTCCTGTGCAGCCTCCTCCCGGATGCGCTGCGCGTCGCCGCGAGCCTCGCGCTCGATCTCCGCGGCGGTGGCCTGTGCGGCATCGAGGATGCCCTGCACCTGGGTGCCCGTCGCCGGGCCCAGAGCCAGATCTCCGGCGCCCTCCGCCCGCTGCGCGAGCGCCTGCACCTCCGCCGCCAGCGCGCGCAGATGGGCGTCCACCGCCGCCTGGTCGTACCCCCGCCGCGCGGTCGGGAAGTCCCGCCGTTCGATGCGCTCACGGTCCAGGGCCACAGTGCCGGCAAGCGTATCGGACAGGGTCCCGCCACCCCGCCGCTACGCCAACTCCTCCGCGGGCGCCTCCGCCGCTGAGGTCTCTTCCGAGGTTGCCTCCTCCGCCGGCGCCTCCAGCGCCTGGGCCTCACGGAGATCCCTGCGCAGCTCGCGGATCTCGTCGCGCAGCTGCGCGGCGTACTCGAAGCGCAGCTCCTCCGCCGCCGCGAGCATCTCCTCCTCGAGCTCCACCGCGAGGCGCTCCAGCTCGTGGGTGGGCATCTCTTTCGCCTTCGCCCTCCCCCGCGCCTCGGTGCGCCGGCGCCGCCCGCGCGGGACCTTGGACTCGCCCTGCAGGAACTCCGCGATGTCGGAGACCCCCTTCACGATCGACGCCGCGGTGATCCCGTGCTGCTCGTTGTACGCCACCTGGATCTCGCGGCGGCGGTCGGTCTCCTCGATCGCCGCCTTCATCGCGCGGGTCTCCTTGTCGGCGTACATCAGCACAACGCCGTTCACGTTGCGCGCGGCGCGCCCGATCGTCTGGATCAGCGAGGTCTCCCCGCGCAGGAAGCCCTCCTTGTCGGCGTCGAGGATCGCCACCAGCGAGACCTCCGGGAGGTCGAGTCCCTCGCGCAGCAGGTTCACCCCCACCAGCACGTCGTACTCGCCGAGGCGCAGGTCGCGGATGATCTGGATGCGCTCCAGCGTGTCGATCTCCGAGTGCAGGTAGCGCACCTTGAAGCCCATCTCCAGCAGGTACTGGGAGAGGTCCTCGCTCATCTTCTTCGTGAGCGTCGTCACCAGCACCCGCTCCTGGCGATCCACGCGTGAGCGGATCTCGTTCATCAGGTCGTCGATCTGGTTGCGCGTTGCGCGCACTCGCACCTCTGGGTCCACGATCCCCGTGGGGCGCACGATCTGCTCCACGATCCGCCCCGCGCGCGTGCGCTCGAACTCCCCCGGGGTCGCCGAGACGAACAGCAGCTGCGGGGTGATCGAGAGGAACTCCTCGAAGCGCTGCGGGCGGTTGTCCATCGCGCTCGGCAGGCGGAAGCCGTAGTCCACCAGCGTCCGCTTGCGCGAGCGATCCCCCTCGAACATGCCCCCAAGCTGGGGCACGGTCTGGTGGGACTCGTCCATGAAGCAGATGAAGTCCTTGGGGAAGTAGTCGATCAGGCAGTACGGGCGGTCCCCCGCGCCACGCCCGTCGAGGATCCGCGAGTAGTTCTCGATCCCCGAGCAGAAGCCCATCTCACGCAGCATCTCCATGTCGTACTGCGTGCGCTGGCGCAGCCGGTGGCTCTCCAGCAGCTTGCCTTCGGTCTCCAGCTGCGCGCAGCGCTCGTTCAGCTCCCGCCCGATCTCCGCGACCGCCGCCTCGACGGAGCCCTCCTTCACGTTGTAGTGCGTCGCCGGCCAGATCGCCACGTGCTCGAGGTCCTCCTCGATCAGCTCCCCCGTGAGCGGGTCGAAGTGCTGCAGGCGCTCCACCTCGTCCCCGAACAGCGTCGCGCGATACGCCGTCTCGGCGTAGGCGGGGAAGATCTCGAGCGTCTCCCCCCGCACCCTGAAGGTGCCCCGTGCGAGAACCGTGTCGTTGCGGGTGTACTGGATCGAGACCAGCTTGCGCAGCAGCGCGTCGCGGTCGATCTCCTCCCCGCGGCGGAGGATCTGCATGTTCATCTCGTACACCTCCGGCGAGCCCAGGCCGTAGATGCAGGAGACCGAGGCCACCACGATCACGTCGCGGCGCGCGAACACCGCGGCGGTGGCGGCGTGGCGCAGGCGGTCCACCTCCTGGTTGATCGCGGAGTCCTTCTCGATGTACAGATCCCTGCTCGGGACGTACGCCTCGGGCTGGTAGTAGTCGTAGTAGGACACGAAGTACTCCACCGCGTTCTCGGGGAAGAACGTGCGGAACTCGTTGCACAGCTGCGCCGCGAGCGTCTTGTTGTGCGCGATCACGAGCGCCGGGCGCTGCACCGCCTCGATCACTCCCGCCATCGTCATCGTCTTGCCGGTGCCGGTCGCCCCCAGCAGCGTCTGGAAGCGCTCCCCCTGCTCGACGCCCTCCGCGAGCGCCGCGATCGCCTGCGGCTGGTCTGCGGTGGGTGTGAAGACAGAGTCGAGGCGGAACGGGGGCATGGGGCCTCCACGGTAGCGAGGCGTGTCAGGTGGTGGACCCTGGCGCATGCGCCAGGGGCGCGGGGGGGGCGGGGGGGCGCGCCCCGGGGCGGGGCCCCCGGGGGGGGCCCCGGCGCCGGGCGGGGGGGTGGCCTGCGGGCCCCCGCGACCCTGGCGCTTGCGCCAGGGTCCACCACCTGACACGCCTCGCTACCGTGG
>JBIOEY010000088.1:0-10056 GCA_044446505.1 Solirubrobacterales bacterium | reverse complement strand
CCCCCCGGGCCACCCACCCCGTCGGCGGGCGGCGCTGGTAGCGGTGGCGCGGGTGGTGCAGCCGGGTCCGCCGGCTCCCTCATTCTTCCGCAGCCCGTCGCGACCGCGCTCGCAGTGTCGAGCTCGCTCAAGCGGGTGGCGCGCACGGGACTCCTGGTCCGCTACTCGGTCAACGAGCAGGTGGCGGGCCGCTTCGAAGTCCTGCTGAACGCCGCGACGGCCCACCGCATGGGGATCTCCGGGCCGGCCGCCACCAACCTACCCGCGGGCTTCCCGAAGTCGCTGGTGATCGGCCACGCGCTGCTGGTCACCACCAAGGCGGGCCGCAGCTCGGTGCGGATCAAGTTCAGCAAGAACACCGCGAAGCATCTGCGGCGCGCGCACAGGGTGACGCTCACGCTGCGCCTGACGGTGCGCAACGCCTCCCCGCAGAACCCGCTCTTCACCACGGTGTCGAGCAACGTGGTACTGCACCACTGAGGGCGCTACAGCCCGGGCCAGTGGCGCGCGACGAAGCCGGCGTTGGAGCGGATTTCGGGCTGCCAGCGGGAGGCGAAGACGCCGCTGCGCCCGACGGTGTCGTAGCGCATCCAGCGCCCGCCGACGTTCACGTACATGTAGGTGTGGCCGGCGTTGGCGTACACCGTGATCCACTTCCCGGGGCCGGGCGCCCCCCAGCTTTCGAGCGCCCCGGAGGTCTCGGGCGCGCTGAGGAGGCCGCCGGCGGCGAGCGCGTAGCTGACGGAGCCGGAGCAGTCGTAGGCGTTGTCCACGAAGGAGCCGTGCCCGCCGCCGAAGACGTAGGGGAAGTCGGTGATCGCGTTGGCCCCGGCGATCGCGCGCTGCACGACTTCGGGGATGCCGGCGGGGATCGGGATCTGGCCGTTGCCACCGACGGAGTCCCCACCGGGGACGGTGGCGAGCGTGGCGGTGGCCTGGCGGCGGGCGGCGCGTTCGATCGCGTGCATCCGCCCGAGCTCCTGGCGCACTTGGGCGTCGGACTGCGCGCCGGGGGCGACGAATTCTTTGGCGACCCTGCTGGGTCTGGCGGCGGAGGAGTGGTGCACGCCGGCGGGCGCGGGGAAGCTCTTGGCTTCTTCGGGGTCGCGCACCTCGGCGACGGGCTTGGCGGAGGCGACCTCGACCTTGTGCAGCGGCGGGACCACCCCCGCGGTCGCCCGGTGTGCGTGCGCGACGGCGTGGTGGGAGCCTCCCAGCACAAGCGCGAGCGTTGCCCCGAGCACCACCAGCCCGACGCCGACCAGCGCAATCGCCAGCGTGCGTTGGGAGGGACCTGTCCGCGTCTCCGCGGGGGGCGCGCCGTCTAGCTGCTGTACATCCACAACCCCAGAGGCTAGCGAGCGCGTCCCTTGGACACGCCGGGTTCGGCTACCCTGAGCGGATGCAGGACGAGGCCACCGTCGCCGGGATTGCCCGCGCGAGCATCCCGGCGTCTGGGCAGACGCGCGCGCACGTGCGCCTGCTGCACGGGATGCGCCGGCCGGCGAACTGGCTGCAACTGGTGCGCTTCGGGATCGTGGGGGGCAGCGGGTTCGTGGTGAACCTTGCGGTGTACGCGCTGTGCATGCACGCGCTCGGGATCGACTATCGCGTCTCCGCGGTGGCGGCGTGGCTGATCGCGGTGCTGAACAACTTCCTACTGAATCGCCACTGGACGTTCGGTGCGGCGGCGGGGAGCGTGCGCTTCCAGGCGATCCGCTTCTTCGTGGTGAGCCTGGTGGCGTTCGGATGCAGCCTGCTGTTGCTGACGGTGCTGGTGGAGAGCGCGGGGATCGCGAAGGTGCCCGCGCAGGCGCTGGCGGTGGCGGCGTCGATGCCGCTGAACTTCCTGGGCAACAAGCTGTGGAGCTTCCGCCCCTCGGATTGAGCCCCGCTGGGCCACCAGCGGGTACCTATACTCTGGATTTCCCCCCAACCGCCGGAGGATATGGATTCTCGTGCAGGAGATGGTCATCTACGGCGTGAGCTTCGACATGGTCGGCAAGCAGCCGATCGTGCTGCTGAAGACGGTCGAGGGCAACCGCTTCCTGCCGATCTGGATCGGCCACCCGGAGGCGGCGTCGATCCTGATGAAGCTGCAGGGGGCGAGCACCCCGCGGCCGATGACGCACGACCTGCTGTGCGACATGCTGGGGGAGCTCGAGGTGCGGTGCACGCAGGTGGCGGTGACGGAGCTGCGGGAGAACACGTTCTTCGCGTCGATCACGCTCTCGGTGAACGGCCGGGAGCTCGAGATCGACTCGCGCCCGAGCGACGCGATCGCGCTGGCGGTGCGCAGCGGCGCCCCGATCTACGTGGCGGAGGAGGTGATCGCGGAGTCGGCGATCGAATTCGAGCAGAGCGAGGAGGAGTCGGAGGACGTGGTGGAGCAGTTCAAGGAGTTCCTCGATCAGGTCTCCCCGGAGGACTTCGCCGCAGGCGATTCTTGAGCTGGTAAGGGTGGGTGATCGTCCGCGCGGGTGCGTGGGCCCGACCACGGTGGTTGCGCGCTGGGCCTCCATGCCCAGCGGTCGCGCGCGCGGCCGAGCACCACGGTTGCGCTAGCGCGTGAACGCGCTCTGCAGGATGCGGCCGACGAGCGCGTGCAGGTCGATTCCCGCGGCGTCCGACGCGATCGGCAGCAGGCTCGTTTCCGTGAGGCCGGGCACGACGTTCGCCTCGAGCACCGTCAGCTCCCCGCTCTGTGCCTCCAGCATCAGGTCGATCCGCGCCACACCGTGGCAGCCGAGCAGCCGGTACGCCGCAAGCGCGAGCTCCTGCGCGCGCGCGGTGGTCTCGGGGGGCAGGTCGGCCGGGCAGACGAACGTCGTCATCCCGATCTCGTAGCGCGACTCGTAGTCGTAGAACTCCCGCTCGCGGGGGATCGCCTCGACCACCGGCAGCGCGACGGGCGCGGGGCGGGGTGAGCGGGACTCCCCCGCTGGGTCCCCCGACGCGAGGGGCGCCCCCCGCGGACCGTCCGGGGGGGTGTCCGCGTCGAGCACCGAGACCGCGAGGTCGCGTCCCTTGACGTAGCGCTCGAGCACGACCTTGCGATCGTAGGAGAGCGCCCCCACGATCGCGGGCGGCAGCTCCTCGCCGGAGTGCGCGAACTGCACGCCGAGCGCGGAGCCCTGGGAGGCGGGCTTGACCACGATCGGAAACCCCAGATCCCGCTCGATCCGCGGCAGCGCCGCGGCGACGCCGAGCTCTTTGATCGCGCTCTCCTTGAAGGCGTGGAAGGCGGGAGTGGGGATGCCCGCCTCGCGCATCAGGTACTTGGCGAGCGCCTTGTCGGTGCAGCGCATGCACGCCGCGGGCCCCGAGCCGGTGTACGGCACCCCGATCGTCTCCAGCAGCCCCTGCACGGTCCCGTCCTCGCCGTCGCGGCCGTGCAGTGCGAGGAATGCCGCATTGGGCGCGCATTGCAGCAGTTCGCTCAGAAGCTCGGGCCCGACGTCGATCGGGACCACCTCGTGCCCGAGCTGTTTCAGCGCGCTCTCCACGCGCTCCCCGGAGCGCAGCGACACGGTGCGCTCCAGCGAGCGCCCGCCCTTCAACACCGCGACTCTCATATGCCCTTCGACACCGCGACTCTCATCGCCCTTTCGCCCGACGGCGCCGCGGCAGCTCGACGACATCGGCCAGCCCGGGGGCAGCCTCCGGCGCCGGGCGCTTGGTCGGCTGGGCGGCGGGCGGCGAGCCCGTCAGTGCGCTGAGGATGCCGGTGTCCGTACCCATGTTCTCGCCGATCCGGCGGATGCCCTCGCGGACCTCCTCGGCGGGGAGGCCCGCGAAGTTCAGCCGCATCGAGGATGCGCCGCGGTGCCCGTCCATGTACGCAGAGCGGCCCGGGACGAACGCGACGTCTTCGCACTGCGCGAGCAGGCCGGTGGTGTCGATGTGCGTCGGCAGCGTTACCCAGATGAACAGTCCGCCCTGCGGTTTGGTCCAGGTGGCCCGCCCGCCGAAGTGCTCCTCCAGCGCCTCCAGCATCGCGTCGCGCCGGCTGCGGTAGAGATCCTTCAGCTCCCCCAGATACCCGCGCCAGTCGTGCTCGCGGAAGTACCTCGCCACGAACAGCTGCGTGACCGGCGAGGAGCAGAGGTCGGCGCCCTGTTTGCCGAGGTTGAGCTTTTCCAGCACCGGTCGCGGCGCGACCGCCCAGCCGAGGCGCACGCCGGGGGAGAGGATCTTCGAGAAGGTGCCCAGGTAGATGACGAGGTCCGCTGCGCCTTCGCGGCCAGACGCGGCGGCGTCCAGCGAGTAGAGCGTCGGCAGCGGCTGGCCTTCGTAGCGCAGCAGGCCGTAGGGGTTGTCCTCCAGCACGAGCAGCTCTCGCTCGCGCGCGATCTGCACGAGCCGGCGGCGGCGCTCCAGCGACATCGTGACCCCGCCGGGGTTCTGGAAGTTGGGGATCGTGTAGATGAACTTCGGCCGCCGGCCCTCCGCTTGCAGGCGGTCGAGGACGTTCTCCAGCTCGTCGACCGGCATCCCATTGCCGTCCATCTCGATCTGCACCACGTCGGCCTGGTAGGCCCCGAACGTGGGCACCGCCCCGGGGTAGGTGGGGGCCTCGGCGACAATCACGTCGCCGGGGTCGATCAGGGCCTTGCATACGAGGTCGATCACCTGCTGGCCGCCGGTGGTGACGATGATCTCCTTGGGCGCGACCGCGGTGCCCTCCTCGGCCATCACCTCCACGATGCACTCTTTCGCCGCCGCCATCCCCTCGGTGGGGCCGTACTGCAGCGCGCGCGCGGTGGAGTCCGCGGCGACGCTCGCCATCAGCTTCGCGTACGCCTCCGGGGGGAAGGTGGAGGTGTCGGGGAGGCCCCCCGCGAGCGAGATCACGTCGGGGCGCTCGGTGAGCGCCATCATCTCGCGCATCGCCGAGGAGCGCATCCCACGCGTGCGCGCCGCGAACAGCCCCTCGTAGCGGGCCAGCTCGTGCGCGGTGGGGCGAGCCCCGCGTGTGGGGGGGTGCTCATCCTCTATCGTCATGGCGCCTCAGACCGTAGCGCAAGCCCGCCGCGACAATGCAAGCGCCATCCCTCAAGATCGATTTCGAGCCCCGCGGACGACATACGCCGATCCATCCTGCTCGGAGCCGCTCCGCGGCGGAGAGCCATCCCCATACGCCGATCGATCGCGCTCGGAGCCGCTCCGCGGCGGAGAGCCATCCCGGCAGACGAGCCTCGGGACGGTGAACGGCCTCGTCTTCTACATCGGTCTCGGTCTCGGACTCGCCCTGGCGGCGGGCCTGCGCCCGTTCCTGCCGGCGCTGCTCGCGGGGGCGCTCGGATCGAGCGGAACGCTCGGCGTGAGCTTCGCCCACGGCGGCTACGAGTTCCTGCAGGCCGACTGGTGGCTGCTCGCGGTGACGGTCGCGTTCGTGTTGGCGTACGCCCTCCAGATCGCGCTCAGGCTCGCGCCGGTGATCGATCCAAGCGATCGCAAGCATCGCAATGATCCCCTGGCTGCATCGCTCTCCGGCATAGGACTCGGCATGGGGGCCCTTCTATTCGCAGGGACGCTTGCCGCGCACGGCGACTCGCCATGGCCGGGTGTGCTCGGTGGCTTTCTTGTGGCAGGACTCGCCCAGCGCGCATCCTGGCCCGTGATCGTCCGTGCGCGGGCACGTCTGGCCGACCGTGCAGCGCGCGAGGCGCTGACCGTCTACCTCGACGCGGCTTCGCTGGTGCTCGCGGCATTGGTCGCGCTGTTGCACCCACTCGGCTACATGGCGCTCGCCCTATTCGCCTGGCTGTGGATCGCAGGCCAGCGGCGCTCTGGGAGCAAATACGCGGGCCTGCGCATCCTCGGGCGGTGACTCCTCCGAAGCTGGTCCTCTGCGTGATCGACGCGATGGCCCCCGCGATGCTCGAGCGGGCGGTCGCGGAGGGCGTTGCGCCGGTGCTGGGGGAGCTGATCGAGCGCGGGCGCTACGTTCCCGACTGCGCCGCCGCGTTTCCCTCGGTGACGCCCGTGTGCGCCGCCTCGATCGCCACCGGCGCCTCCCAGGAGCGCCACCTGATCCCCGCGATGAACTGGTACCACCGCGAGGAGGGCCGCTACGTCGAGTACGGGTCGAGCTTCCGCGCCTCCCAGCGCTTCGGGATCGCGCAGCAGCTGACGGACACCGTCTACAACATGAACCGCGCCCACCTCGCCCCCGAGCCGCTCACGGTGTTCGAGGTGCTCGACGACGCCGGCGTGCGCACCGCGGGCACCACCTACCTGATCTACCGCGGCCGCCACCGCCACGAGCCCCAGCGCTCAAGCGCGCTCACGCGGATCGCCAGCGCCACCCTGCTGCGCCACGCGGTGATGGGCCCGCGCGAGCTGTTCTACGCGGACATCTTCGCCTCCCGCCGCACCGGCTGCCGCTCGGGGCTCGGGATGCCCGGCGTGCGCGACCAGCACTCCGGCTGCGTCGCCGCCCACCTCGTCGAGCACGACCTCTTCGACTTCCTCCTGCTCTCGCTCCCCGACAACGACTGGCACTCCCACAAGCACGGCCCCGAGGGGCAGCTGCGCTCGCTCGCGCTCGCCGACCGCCAGCTCGCGCGCATGATGGAGCCCGCGGGCGGGCTCGAGGGCTTCCTCGGGGAGCACGCGATCGTCGTGATGGCCGACCACTCCCAGGCCGAGGTGGGAAACGCGCTGGCGCTGCAGGACGAGTTCGCCGAGCTCGAGGTGCTCGCGCCCGGGGATCGCCTCCCGGCCGCCCGCCCCGACCGGCTGCTGCGTGGGAGGGCCCGAGCGGAGGGCGGCGATGGCGCGCAGGGGGCCGCCGCCACTGCGGCGCGTATCGCGGTCTGCCCCTCGCAGCGCGCGGCGATGGTCTACGTGCTCAGCGAGCACCGCCCCGAGGAGCTGCGCTCGGACGTGGTGCGCCGCGCGCTCGCGCTCGACGGCGTGGAGCTCGCGCTGTGGCTCGAGCGCGACGCCCACGGCGAGCCGCTCGAGGGGGTGATCGCGCGCCCCTCGGTGGGCGAGCTGCGCTTCGCTCCCGGGGGCGATCTCGCGGATGCGCGCGGGGGGGCGTGGAGCGTGGAGGGAGAGCTCGCCGCGCTCGCCGCGAGCGTCCGGGACGGCGTGCTCGGCACTCCGGAGCACCCCGACGCGCTCGCCCGCGCGTGGGCCGCGCTCACGTGCCCCACCTCCGGGGAGGTGCTGCTCTCCGCCGCCCCCGGGTGGGAGTTCCGGGACTGGGGCGGCCAGGCGCACGTCGGCGGCGGCAGCCACGGGTCGCTGCGCGGCGAAGACTCGCTCGGTGCGCTGGTCCTCTGCGGCGTGGACCTCCCCTCGGGGCCGCCCGCCCAGTGGTCGATCCGCGACGTCGCCCCGCTGATCCTCGCGCACTTCGGGCTCGCCTGAGCAGAGGCTTGGCTCGGCGCCCGACTGCGCCCGGGTCTGACCGGTAAGCAGGGCCCGGCTCACCCGGCCTCTGGGGGGGCGGATCGAGCCCCGCGGGATCGGGCGGCGGGTACCCTCGGTCGATGCGACGCTCCCTCGCGACGGTCCTCCTGGTGTGCGCATGCCTGCTTCAGGGGGCGCCCGGAGCGGCGGGGGCGGCCATCGATCTGCGCGCGAGCCCCCTCGGGAAGAGCACCGCCGCCTCCACCAGCTCGGAAACGCCGGTGCCCGTGTCGCCCTCGATCGTCCCCCCCGCGGGCCGGCGGCTGTCCTCCGACGACGTCCTCGAAATCGCGGGGCGGCTCGCGAAGATGCGCCGCGAGCGCGACAGGTACCCGGGCTCCTACAGCGGCGCCTACCTGAAGGGTCCCACCCGCTGGCAGGTGAGCTACTTCTCGCGCAAGGGCAGGGAAATCGGACAGGTCATCATCGCCGACGCCAGCGGTCGGGTGCTCGAACAGTGGACCGGCTTCCAGGTCGCGTGGACGATGGCGCGGGGCTACTCCGGGGCATTCGGGCGGCACGTCAACGCGCTCTACATCTGGCTCCCGCTGTGTGTGCTGTTCGCGGTGCCCTTCATCACCTGGCGCCGCCCTCTCTCGCTGCGCAACCTCGACCTGCTCGCGCTGCTCTCCTTCTCGGTGTCGCTCGCGTACTTCAACCACGGCGACCTCTACAAATCCGTACCGCTCGCCTATCCCCCGCTCGTCTACCTGCTCGTGCGGATGCTCCTGCTGGTGCGCCTCCCTCGGTCTCCCCCGCCCGACCGCGATGCGTTCGACGGTGCGGCGGGCTCGGCTGGGGCGACCGTGGCGCGGGCTCCCATCGAGGCGCGCCGGCCCCCGCAGCGGCTGCGGCTGGCGATCCCCGCGCCGTGGCTCGCGCTCGGCGTGGTCTTCCTGCTCGGCTTTCGCATCGGCCTCAACGTGACCGACTCCAACGTGATCGACGTCGGCTACGCCGGGGTGATCGGCGCGCAGCGGATCGCCCACGACCGGGCGCTGTATGGGGGGTACCCCTCGAACAACGAACACGGGGACACCTACGGGCCCGCGAACTACGAGGCGTACGTGCCCTTCCAGCAGATCTTCGGGTGGAGCGGCCAGTGGGACGACCTCCCCGCCGCGCACGCCGCGGCGATCGCGTTCGACCTGCTCGCGGTCGGGCTGCTGTTCCTGCTCGGCCTGCGCCTCGGCTGCGCGACGCTCGGGATCGCGCTCTCCTACGCGTGGGTCTCCTACCCCTTCACGCTGTACGCGCTGGAGAGCAACAGCAACGACACACTCGTCGCCGTGCTGCTGCTCGCGGTGCTGCTCGTCGCCGTCTCCCCGCCCGCGCGCGGGGTGTTCGCCGCGCTCGCCGGCCTCACGAAGCTCGCCCCGCTGGCGCTCGTCCCGCTGTTCGCGACCCACGAACTGCGCCGCCGATCGCTTGCGCTGTTCGTGCTTGCGTTTGCGCTCACCGTCGCCGTGGTCTCGATTCCCGCGCTCACGCACGACTCGCTGCACCGGATCTACGAGCGCACCTTCGCCTACCAGGACAACCGCGGCTCGCCCTTCTCGGTGTGGGGGCTGTACGGAGGCCTGAAGGGGTGGCAGACGGCCGTGCAGATCGCCGCGGTCGGGCTCGCGCTGGGGCTGGCCGTGATCCGTCGGGTGAGCGGGCCTGGGTCGACGGTTTCGCTCGCCGCCGCCGCCGCCGCGATCCTGATCGCGCTGCAGCTGGGGATCGAACACTGGTTCTACCTCTACATCCCCTGGTTCTTCCCGCTCGTGATGATCGCGCTGCTCGCGCCCCGCGGGGAGTCCCCAGGCGCTACGCCGATGCCGGCGTCGGCCCTCGGAGCTACGCCGATGGGGGCGTCGGCGGTCTCGGCATCAGAACCTGCTCGATCGAGTCCGCTCGCAGCGGCGTAGAGCAGCGGATCGCCACGCCGTTCAGCCAGGGGTCCTCTTCGGAGGTCTCGAAGCGCACGGGCATCTGCGTGATCAGCGCCTGCAGCGCGAGCTCCCGCTTGACCCCGATCACCCCCCCGCGGGGGCCGGTCATCCCGACGTCGGTGATGTACGCTGTCCCGCCCGGCAGCACGCGGGCGTCCGCGGTGGGGATGTGCGTGTGGGTGCCCACCACCGCACTCACACGCCCATCGAGGTGCCACCCGAGCGCGATCTTCTCGCTGGTCGCCTCCGCGTGCATGTCCACCAGGATGTGCTCCACCTCGCCCAGCTCTTCGAGCGCCGTGTCGATCTCGACGAACGCCGAGCGCCCCGGGCGCAGGTAGAGGCTGCCGCTGAGGTTCACCACCCCCAGGCGCATCCCCTCCGCGCTCTGCACCACGCACACCCCCCGCCCCGGCTGGCCGCGGAGGTAGTTGGCGGGGCGCACGATCCGCGGCTGCTTGTCGAGGTAGGGGTAGATCTCGCGGCGGTGGTAGGCGTGGTTGCCGAGCGTGATCGCGTCGACCCCCGCCGCGAAGAGCTGGTCGGCGGCCTTCGGGGTGATCCCCAGCCCCCCCGCCACGTTCTCGCCGTTGACCACCACGAACGTCGGGGCGTAGCGCTCGCGCAGCAGCGGCAGGCAGTCGAGCAGCGTGCGCCGCCCCAGGCTCCCCACGAGGTCGCCCACGAACAGGAT
>JBIOEY010000087.1:0-10859 GCA_044446505.1 Solirubrobacterales bacterium | reverse complement strand
GCGCGGGGGGGCGCACAGGTGGGTGGTGTATCAGGCGATCTACGACCACAAAGGCCGTCCCCACCTATTCAAGACGGCGGCGAAACTCGTGTTCAAGTACGTCCCCGGCGAACGCTATGGCTACCCCGCGATCGGAGCCTTCAGCTACTGGAAGTTCGAGCACGCCGCGGCGTTCGAGCTGTGGTCGCTCGACTCGCACCGCCACACGGTGCGACTGGTGAGGAGGGGGCCGAAGGTGGACTACTGTCTGCGTGACCTCCTCCGCACTGCTCCCTCGCCTCGCTCCCCCCGCGCGCCGGTGTACCCCGCGTGTAGCGAGAACCCGAACGCAAAGCGCGACGTGCTGGGAACGTCCGTCGGCTGGACGGACTCCTACCCGTACGAGTACCCCGAACAGTGGATCGACGTGACGGGGTTGCGCGGCAGGTTCGCCTACGTGCAACTCGCCGACCCCGACAATCTCCTGATCGAGTCCAACCACAAAAACGACACCTCGGAGACCTACGTCGAACTCCCCTCGGGCCGGGTGTGGGGGCACCGTATCGGAGTTGCCGCCCCCTGACGGGGAGCCTCCCTTCACGGTGATGTAACTGGCGCCGCCCGCCTGAGAGCGTCGCCGGCGTAGGGGGGCGCCCGCGCTACGGCCGCAGCCGAAACGGGGGGTACTCGTCGGTAACGAGGATGAACGCGTAGCCGACGACGCGATTGTGCCAGCGGATGACGCCTTCGATGTAGTCGAAGATCGCGCGCGGGTAGCGTCCCGAGAGGAGGATCGCGGCCCACGCGCCGATCGCGGCGAGGAGAGCGCCGATGTAGAGGACGAACAGCACGATGTAGTGGGGGATCGCGAGGAGCCACTTCACCAGCGGCAGCCAGCGGTTGAGTCCCTCGCGCGCGTCGGGGTAGGGGAAGTCGAGGTGCACCGACTGCTGCTCGTCGGTCGATGGGTAGCGGTCGTCCATCAGCGCGAAGTAGACGCCGACGCGGTTGACGAAGCGCAGCAGCTGCAGGTTCCAGTCGAACCACCAGCGGGGGTACTTCTGGCGGAAGACGATCATCAGCAGCGGCGGCAGGAACAGCAGGCCGGTGCCGCCCACGGCGACGCTCGTCGCGCCGGTCGATCCGCTGCCGCCCCAGCGCGCGCTGTACCCGCCGATCGTGCCGAGCACGATCGCGATCGGGATCACCCAGAAGATTCGCAGGGCGCTCGAGAGCCTGTCGAGGTCGCGGTCGGGGTAGTCGATGGAGAGCTCAACCGGGTACACGGCTCACGGTCCTCTCAATGCTCGGGGTGTAGACGGGCCGATCTCGCGTGCGAGGTCGGCCATGCACCGCAGTCAAGCGATCGCGGGCTCGGGTTTCTTCGGTGGAAAGCCGTGGGTTGGCTCGTGGTTTTCCGCAGGGCCTCTTTTGGAAAGCCAGCGCCGCATGCGGCGCTGGCCCGGCCGGTACCTGTACCGGCCGGCCGTGCCGTGCATGCACGGCACGGTGGCAGGGCCACATGTGGCCCTGCCAGGGACGGCCACATGTGGCCGTCCCACGAGGCCGCACATGTGCGGCCTCGCCCTCGGCGCATGCGCCGAGGGGAACATCATGCGCCGAGGGGAACATTCAAGAGGCGAGGCGCTCGGCGAAGAACGAGAGGATCTCGTCGCGGGCGGCGATCGTGGGCTGGCCCGCCTCGTCGATCAGGTGGGCGGTCACCACGCTGTGCGGGCTCGCCACCACCTGCTCGAAGAACGGCGCGGTGTCGGGGTTGGCGGCGCTGTCGGGGAGCACGCGCGCGCGGAAGCGCTCGCCGAGCGCCTCCGAGTAGGCCGCGAACCGCTGCGCCCCGCAGAAGCGGTCGCCCGCGAAGCGGTAGGCCATCACGGTCAGGTCCTCGCGCTCCAGGCGCTCGCGCACCGCGCGGAGCTCCTCGGGGGCGATCTCCAGCCCGGCGGGGTCGTCCAGCGGGAGCGTCGGCTGGGAGAGGACCGGCGCGAGCAGCGCGGGCTCGAGCATCATCGTGAGCGCGAAGTTGCCCGTGAAGCACATCCCGATCGCGCCGACCCCCGGGCCGCCGCACTCCCCGTGCGCCAGCCGCGCCAGCGACCGCAGCCAGATCGTCACCGGGCTCGACTCGTTGGCGGCGAGCACGCGGAACTCGGCGCTCACGCACGCCCGCCGGAAGGTGACGGTGCCCTCCTCGACGCCCGGCACCGCACCGTCGCGGCCGAACAGCGAGGGCATGTACACCGTGAATCCCGCGTCCCTCGCCCAGCGAGCGAAGCGAGCGACCTGCGGGCTGATGCCCGGCATCTCCGTCATCACGATCACCGCCGGTCCGCTGCCCGCCACGTGCACCACCTTCGCGACGCCGTCGAGGGTGAGCACGCGGTGATCGAAGTCATCGAGCGGATCGTCCTCGTGCATGCTCCGCTTCGGCATCCTCAGGACGGCTCCGAGATCACGAGGCGCAGGGCGCCGTCGTAGTCCTCCTGCTCGCGCAGGTGGCCGTGCTCGGCGTCCCACGCGCCCGAGTCGAGCGCCGCCGCGAGCCGCTCGACGATGCGCTGCTCCTCCCCCGGCCCGAGCAGCGCCCACATCGACTGCGCGCTGCGGATGGCCGGGTCGAGCAGCATCTCGGGGCGTCGCCAGAACGCCTCGAAGAAGCCGTCGACGCAGTCGCCGGGCGTGGGGATTCGCTCCACGCGCGTGCGCCCACCGAGGGCGGCGGCGACGTCGTCGATGGCGGGGAACCGTGGCCGCTCCTTCGCGTAGCCCTCGCGCAGGTACTCCCGCTGCCAGGCGGGGAGGTGGGTGAGCTCGAACGTGAACACCACCACGGGCCCGCGGGACACCCGGCGAAGCTCGGCCAGGCCGGCCTCGGGGGGCGCCCAGTGGTGGATCGTCACGCACGCCATCGCCGCGTCGAGGGCCCCATCGTCGAAGGGAAGCGCCTCGGCGAACGCGGCGATCACCGGCGCCGCGTCGGCGGCCCGCTGCGCGCGCATCGTCGCGCTCGGCTCCACCGCCAGCACCCAGCGATCGCGCGGCTCGTAGGAGCCGGTGCCCGCGCCCACGTTCAGCACCGTGCGCGCTTCCCCGAGCGCCGCGTGAATATGCGCGGCGATCCGCGGGTCCCCGCGGCGAAACCGCGCGTACGTGCGCCCGTGGCGCTCGTAGTCCACCCGGGCGCTCATCCGCCGACCCTACACACCCGCCGCGCCCGCTGCGCGCCGACGCGTCAGCCGCTCTGCGCGCCGCGCGAAGCCCCGCGTCAGCCGCTCTGCCCGCTGCTGAGCCCCGCGTCAGCCGCTCTGCCCGCTGCTGAGCCCCGCGTCAGCCGCTCTGCGCGCCGCCGAGCCCCGTGGCGGTGATCGAGCTGGCGTCGAAGACTTCGCCGGCGGGCGGTGGGACGATCGGGGGGATGGGGCCGTAGCTCGAGAAGTCCATCGTGATCGTGCCGCTCACACCCGCGGCCGCCCCCACAGAGCCGGCTGTGCCGGTGGGGAGGTTGGCGGCGACGGTCATCTCGATGCGGCGCACCCGGCCCTGCCCATCGATCCACACGTCCACCGGAATCGCGCCCGCGCTGGCGAGCTTTTCGAGCTCGGCCTTCGCCGTGGACTGCTCGCTTGCGGGGAGGCGATCGAGGATGCTGCTCAGCTGCAGGGTCGCCTGGTAGCGGGTGGTGGACACCCCGTCGACCGTCTCGGTGCCCACCTTCGCCACCCCACCCGAGCTCGCGCGCAGGTACTCGAGGAACTGCGTGGGGTCGGTCTGGTTGAACGAGGAGAGCTGCGAGAGGTCCACCCCGGCGGCCCGCGCGGCCTTGGTGAGATCGACCTTCATCCACGTCTTCCCTTCCGGGAGCTGCCCCGCGAGGAACGGCATGTTCATGTAGATCACGGGGTACTTGAAGATCATCCGCATCGTCCCCGACCCGCCGCCGCTCAGCGCCGCGGCGCCGGGGATGCCGGAGAGATCCATGCTCATTTCCCCCGAACGCGTGCGCTCGTCGATCGAGCCGTGGGCGGTGATCGAGAACCCGCCGGGCAGGGCGGGCGAGGAGAACTGCGTAGTCAGCGAGAACCGCGCGCCCACCTGCCGGCTCGAGACCTCCGCGGCGCGCGCGATCGGGTCGAGCGTCGCGGACGCGCCGCAGCCACTCATCGCCACGCCGCCCCCGCCCAACGCGGCCAGCGCCCCGAGTAGCGCCAGGGCCTTGCCCGTCCTCGTGGTGACGCTCGCGATCCTCATCTCAGGCTCTCCTCGGCTACACCCAGCCTATCCTTGAATTGGCGGCGGCGTCCAGCAGCCGATCGTCGCCCCAGAACAGCTCCTCGTCGATCGCGATCGTGGGCACGCCGAACACGCCGCGCTCGTGCGCCGCGTCCGTCGCAGCCCGCAGCGCCGCCTTGATCGCAGGATCGTCGGCCGCCTGCGACGCGGCCTGCGGGTCGATGCCGATCGCGGCGGCAACATCGAGGACGTGCTGGGCGACGCTGAGGTCGCTGCCCTCCTGGAACGCGGCGCGGAACGCACGCATGGCGAACTCGCGTCCACGCTCCACCCGAAAGGCGAAGGTGGCGATCCGCATCGCGAACAGGTAGTCGCTCGGCCACGGGTCCGGCCAGCGCAGGGACGGCAGCCCGTACTCGCCCGCGCGCCGCTGCACCTCCGCGATCCCCGCCTGCCGCCGCTCCGCGTCGCCGAGCGCCCACGAGGATCGCCCGTTGAGCTTGAACAGGCCACCCAGCAGCACCGGCTGCCAGGCGACCGGCTCCGGGAGGAGCGCCCCCAGACGCTCCGCCGTCAGGTAGGCGAACGGAGAGCCGAGGTCGAAGTAGAAGGTTGGTTGGGGCATGGGCACTCTCCGGGAAGCGAGGTCGATCGGGTTCACACGGCTTGTTTGGCGCGCCCGCGAGCCTGCTCGCGCAGCACCGGGCTCCAGCGCTCGGGCTCGCGCTCGGCCTGCTCGTGGGCCCAGCGGAAGTGGTGGATCGCGGAGCGTCGCAGCGGCTCGCCGAGCAGTAGTCCGGCGAGCGCCCAGCGGCGGGCGTGGCGTGGGGTCTCCAGGGCGAGGGCGAGCGCGCCCGCGATCACCCAGAGCTGGAGGATCGTGTTGTAGGGGGCGAGACGCTCGGGCGTCATGCCCTCGGCCTCGACGAGGAAGGGGATGCCGCTGCGCAGCTCCCAGGGCCACTCGACGAAGTGCACGATCCCGCCGGCGAGGCCGGCGCCGTTGTTGAGCGCGAGCCACTTCTCCAGCGCCTCGCCCTCGCCGAGCCACGCCGCGGCGGCCCACGCGGGCAGTCCGGTGGCCCACATCGCGACGGCCCCGCGACGGCCGATGAACGGCTCGAAGACGAGCCCGACGCCGGCGCGGACCTCGAAGGTGTGGTGGGCGGCGGTGCCGAGCGCGGTCAGGAAGGTGAACGGGCGCCGTAATCTCATCGGGACTCCTCATCACGCGGACGGCGCCATCCAGGTGGCGTCGTCGAGTTGGGGCGGGTGGTTGAAGTCCTCAGGGCGCGCGAGCATCCACGCGGCGGCCTCGTCCATGCGCAGGGCCGCGACGGCGCCGTCGGCGGCCAGGCGGGCGGTCTCGCCGAGTACGGCGTCGAGCGCGGCCCAGCCCTCCTCGCCGGTGAAGGCGACCGACAGGGGGTGGAACAGCAGCGCGAGGTGTCCCGCGCGCTCGGCGTGGGCGCGCAGCGCGGCGACCATCTCCTCGCGCATCCGCTCGGGCCCGTGCGGATCGGGGCCGGTGCCGTAGCGCGCGCGCAGGTCGGCGAACTGGGGCAGGTACGCGTAGGCGTCGACGAGCGGCCAGCGGAAGGGCAGCACGGCGAGGCCGTCCCGCAGCCCCTCCCGCTCGCCGGCGGGGGAGACGTAGCTGTAGCCGTGCTCGGCGAGCAGCCCAAGCGTGTGCGCGGTCAGCCCGCCGCCCGGCGGGCGGAAGCCGCGGGGTGAGAGCCCGATCGAACGCAGCGCGGCGGTGGCGCGGTCGAGCAGCGCGGCCTCGGTCTCGGCGTCGAGCGCGGCCCACTGCTCGTGGCGCCAGGCGTGCACGGCGACCTCGTGACCCGCCGCGGCGATCGCGTGCAGCGCGTCGGGGTACATCTCGGCGTTGAGCCCCTCGAGGAAGAAGCTCGCCCGCAGGCCCCGCGCGTTGAGCAGCTCGAGCAGCCGGGGGAGCACTTCGAGGACCGTGAAGTGCTGTCCCTGGGGTACGTCCTCGGGCCACATGCCGAGCTGCAGCTGGGCGGCCTCGCCGAGGTTGTCGAACGTGACCGACACCGCCGCATGTACTCCGCTCAGGCCCCAGCCGCTCATGCCCTACAGCCGCCTCCCGGCGAGCCCCTCGGCGGCCTCGATGATCGCGGCATAGTCCTCCGCGCCGTGCCCGCGCCCGACGGTGGCGGCGAGCAGGTCGCGGGCGTGGGCCGCGGCCGGGAAGGGCATCCCGGCGGCCTCGGCTTCCCCGAGGCAGAGGCGCACGTCCTTGAGCATGTGCTCGGTCTTGAACAGCGGGGTGTAGTCGTGCGCGCGCATCGCGCCCGCCTTGAGCTCGAGCTGGGCCGAGGCGCCGGAGCCGCTGGAGAGAACCTGCGCGAACGCGTCGAGGTCGAGTCCGGTGGCGTGCGCGAGCAGCAGCGCCTCGGCAAGCGCGGCGGCGTTGGCGGCGCCGACGGCGTTGTTGATCAGCTTGAGCATCTCCCCCTGCCCGAGCGCGCCGACGTGCACGATCACCCGGCCCATCGCCTCCAGCAGCGGCTTCGCGCGCGCGAAGTCCTCGGCCTCGCCGCCGGCCATGATCGTCAGCGTGCCGGCCTCGGCGCGCGGGGCGGAGCCGGTGACGGGCGCATCGAGCAGCCGCACTCCCCGCTCGCCCAGCGCGGCGCCGATCCGGCGGGTGTCGGCGGGGGCGATGGTGCTCATGTCGACGCAGAGCAGCCCAGGGTGTGCGCCGTGCACAACGCCCTCTCCGCTCGGCGCACCCTCGTGTCCCTGGACGGCACCATCCCCATCCCGCCCAGCGCCCCCGTCGCCGAGCAGCACGGAGGCGACCTGCGCGCCGTCGACGACCATGCTCACGACGACGTCACTCGCGCGCGCGACCTCGGCGGGAGTAGCGACGGCCACCGCGTCGTGCTCGGAGGCCCAGCGCGCGGCCTTGCCGGGGGTGTGCGTCCAGACCGTCAGGGGGAAGCCGGCGCGGGCCACGTTGGCGGCCATCCGCGAGCCCATGATCCCGAGGCCGAGGAATCCGATCCGTTCAGGCATCGCTGCATACTCCTACACCGGGGGTCCGATTGTGGCGCCACTGTAGATCGGTCCGGCGAGCGGGGCGAGCCAACCTGAGCGTTTCATCCACTGCGCGGCCTATCGTGCAGTCCTCATGTCGTTTCCCCTCCACGCAACGCTCGCCGACGGCGAGGCCGTGCTGCGCTTTCCCTACGATGAGCGCCTGCGGCAGCTGCTGCGCGCGATTCCGGGGCGCCGCTGGGATCCGCAGGAGCGGGCGTGGTGTGTCCCGCTCGACCCCGAGCCCGCGGAGGCGCTCGCGCTGCTGCTGGCGGATCTTCCGGGAGAGCAGCAGGTGAGCGAGGCGCTCGCGCGCGCGATCGAGCGCCGCCGTCGCAAGCGTCGCAGGGGGGAGTGCGTGGTCGACCGGGTGCGGCCCGACGGGGAATGGTGGCTGGGCTTTTCCACGGACACCGCCCCCGAGCTCGTGGAGGCCCTGATGGAGCACCCCGACGCGTGCGGCGTGCCCGCGATCGGCCGCGCGATGATCCCGCTCGACGAGCTCGCCGCGCGGATCGTGGCGGAGGCGAGCGCGCGCTTCGACGGTCTGCGCCTCAGCGAGGACGCGCGCCGGGCGCTGCTCGCGCTGCGCGTGCAGGGCGGCCGCGAGGCCCCGAGCGGATCGCGGGGCGGAGGGCGCGAGGAGGCCCCCGCGCCCTCCGGCCTCGCCGCGCTGGACGAGGTCGCGCTGTGTCGCGACCGCCGCGGCAGGCAGTGGATCCTGCTGGCGCCGGAGCACACGCCGCTCGCGCGGGTGCTCGCGGGCCGGGCGGGCCTGCACGCGGGGGACGGCCCCGCCGGGACGTACGCGCTCGCGGCGATCGAGCACGACGCGGCGCAGATCGCGGAGCTGCTCGAGCACCTGGAGACAGAGAGCGTCGATCCGCGCGTGCGGGCGTGGTTGGAGCGCGCCACCGAGTGGCGCGGCAGCATCGAGGCGGGGGGCTCCGCGGCGGAGCCGGTCTTCCTGCTGCTCGGAGACTCCGAGCGCCTGCCGCTCGCCCAGCGCGAGCGGGCGACGAGCATTCCGGGAGGGGCGAGCGTCCCGCTCACGCTCGAGTCGTGGCGGCTGATGGACGGGCGGCTGCGCGGCTGGATCGGCTCCGCCGCGGAGCGCTGTGTCGCGGCGCTGCTGGAGGGGCGCCCGGCGCCCCCCGCGGTGCTGGAGTGCTCGGAGGTCCACGAGGACGCCACGTTCGTGCTCGCCCCCGGCCACGACTCCGCGCAGCTCGAGGCGTTCGCCGCGCTGGCGGGCGTGCTGCCGCACAGGCCGCGCCGCGGCGACGGGCACGAGCACGCGCAGCTGCCCGCGATCCGCGCGGACCCGTTCTGCGTGCCGATGCTCGACGCGTTCCTCGCCGAGCACGGAACCTGGGTGGAGCCGGAGGCGCTCGAGCTGCTGCAGGAGGTCCGCGAGGAGCACGCGCGCGCGGCGGGCCTCGTGGCGCTCTCGGCGGCGACCGACGCGCCGCTTGAGATCGCGGGGCTCGGGGGCGAGCTGAAGCCCTTCCAGCGCGCCGGGGTGAGCTACCTGCTCTCGCAGCGGCGCGCGTTCCTCGCCGACGAGCAGGGGCTCGGTAAGACGATCGAGGCGCTCGCGGCGCTGGAGGCGGACGGGGCCTACCCCGCGGTGGTGGTGTGCCCGGCGAGCCTCAAGCTCAACTGGCTGCGCGAGCTCGAGCGCTGGCTGCCGGGCCGCAGCGCACGGGCGCTGGTGGGCACCGGCGCGCGCGTCTCGGCCCCGGCCGCGGCGCCGGTGGACGTGACGGTCGTGAACTACGACATTCTCGCGGCGCGCATGGAGGAGCTGCGCGCGCTCGATCCACGTGCGCTGGTGCTCGACGAGTCCCACTACTGCAAGAACGCCGCCGCCAAGCGCACCCAGGCCGTCGCCCGGCTCGCCGCCGCCGTCCCGCGCGACGGCCTCGTGCTGGCGCTCACGGGCACCCCCGTGATGAACCGCCCGCCGGAGCTGATCGCGCAGCTGCGGATCATCGGGCGGCTCGGGGACTTCGGCTCGGGCGCCCAGTTCGGCCGGCGCTTCCGCGGAACGGACGCGCACCTGCGCCTGCACTGGCACCTGCGCGCCCGCTGCTTCGTGCGCCGCCTGAAGGCGGAGGTACTGCCGCAGCTGCCCGCCAAGACGCGCGCGGTGGTGCCGGTGGAGCTCGACAACGAGACCGAGTACCGCCTCGCGGAGCGCGACGTGGTGGCGTGGCTGCAGAGCCAGCCGCTCGACCTGCGCGAGCTCGACGCGAAGGTGGCGGCGGCGCTGCGCGCGGAGCGCTTGGTGCGGCTGAACGCGCTCAAGCTGCTCGCCGCGCGGGGCAAGCTGCACGCGGCGCTGGCGTGGATCCACGACTTCCTCTCCTCCGGCGAGCGCCTCGTGGTGTTCGCCCACCACCGCGAGATCCAGCGCGCTATCCGCGAGCGCTTCCCCGCGGCGCTCCATATCCTCGGCGCCGACAGCCACGCCGCGCGCGATGCCTCGCTGCGCGCCTTCCAGGCCCCGGACACCGCCGAGAACCAGCTGATCGTCTGCTCGATCGACGTCGCCGGCCAGGGGATCACGCTGACGCGCTCCTCGAACGTGGCCTTCCTCGAGCTCGACTGGACCCCCGCGAAGCACGACCAGGCGGAGGACCGCTGCCACCGCATCGGCCAGCAGGACGCGGTCAACGCCTCCTACCTGCTCGCGGCGGGCACGATCGACGAGACGATCGCGACCCTGCTCGAGCGCAAGCGCGCGGTGATCGGCGCCGTCACCGACGGCCGCGAGGAGGACGAGGGCGGCGTGCTCGACGCGCTCGTGCGCGAACTGCGCGGGGAGCCCTACCGCCACCTGCGCGCGGTCGCGTGAGCCGTCCCGGCTACAGCGGCCAGTAGTGGCCGATCTGCGCTGCCGCCCGCGATGTGAGCAGCTGCTCCGGGGCCGCCGAGGTCGCCTCGCCCTTCCCTCCCAGGGCGGCCATCGTGGCCTCCACGCACTCCACGAGCGTGCGCGGTTCGTAGCCCCCCTCAAGCACCGCTCCCAGCGGCGCTCCCAGCGCGGCCGCGGCGTCGCGCACGTGACATGCCATCTCCGCGAAGGTCTCCGTCTGTAGGCGGCACCCCGCCAGGGGGTCCCTCACGTGAGCGTCGAACCCCGCCGAGATCAGCACCAGCTGCGGCGCGAACGCGCTCGCCGCGGGCAGCACCACGTGCTCGAGCAGCGACAGCCACAGCTCTCCCTCCGAGCCCGCGGGCACGGGCAGGTTGATCGTGTAGCCCTCGCCCTCCCCCGAGCCCACGTCCCCCAGGGGCCCGGTGCCCGGGAAGAGGCCCGCCTGGTGGATGCTCGCGAACAGCACGTCCCCGCGACGGCGGAAGATCTCCGCGGTGCCGTTGCCGTGGTGCACGTCCCAGTCGAGGATGAACACCCGCTCCACTCCGAGCTCCCGAATCGCGAGCTCCGCGGCGACCGCCACGTTGTCGAACAGGCAGAAGCCCATCGCGCGCTCACGCTCGGCGTGGTGGCCCGAGGGCCGCACCCCGCAGAACCCCACCTCCGCCTCCCCCGCGAG
>JBIOEY010000086.1:0-10886 GCA_044446505.1 Solirubrobacterales bacterium | reverse complement strand
GGGCAGGAGGGGGTGGGCCCACGACGGTGATCGGCTCGACCACGCTCGCGGTGTTCCCCCCGACGTCCGTCACGGTGAGCGTCACGTTGTAGACGCCGCCGTAGGTGTAGGAGTGGAACGTGCTCCCCGCGCACGGCGGCAGCCACGGTTCTTCACAGAGCGTCGACGGCGGATTGTGCGGGGCCTGGCCCGGCGCGTAGCCGGTGACCGTGGGGGAGCCGTCTCCGAAGTCCCACGTGTAGGTCGCGTAGGTCAGCTGGGCTTCGCCTTTGGCGTTGTACGTCGTGCCCGCGTCCAGCGCGATGTCCGACTCCATCCCGTCGAAGCCGACGAGTTCGCCGGAGTTCACCGGGTTGGGCACGGTGAACTGGGGAACCAGCCTCGTCCCCGGGAGGCAGGGGACCCCCGGATAGCTCAGCTTCAGAGCGGCGAGGTTGAAGGCGTCGTTGAGGTAGAAGTTCGTGGACCCCAGCACCTGGTTGGAGAGGGTTCCGGCCAACGCAGTTTTGGTCGCCGAGACGCTCCCGTTGATTTCACTGGACGCGAACCAGTTGCGGCACTCGTCGGTAGCCTCGTTGCCGACCTTGTCCCGCCACGCGTTCAGCAGCGGGTCCGTGACCGTGTTCTGCTGCTCGACCGCGATCTGGTTGACGATCAGGTCCGCGAGACCCGTGTCGAAGAAGCCGTCGGGGCCGACGCCGGGGGTGGGCTGATTGGGCTCCTGCTGGTGGGGGCCTTCGAGCGCTTCTTCGTTTTCCTGTGCGAGTTTTTCCTTTGCGGTCTTATTTTCAAATTCTTCTATCTGCTTTGCAGTTTTTTCCTTCGCTTCCTCGAACTGCTCGATCGGTTCGCTGGCCGGATTGTAACCTCCGTCCTGGCAGTCGAACGCCCTCGTCTGGTTTTCGAAGTAGAGGTGGCCGTCCGCCAGCCCACCCGCGGTCCAGGGGACCACCGCATAGAGAATCGTGTTCGCGTCGCCTTCGGAGGGGTTGGTCACACTGATGTCGGAGTGGTAGCTGCAGAAGCTCTTTTCGTAGCTTTTCTGGGTGGCTTCGTAGTCAGAGCAGTGCCCCGTAGCGCCGCCTTCGTCGAGGCAGACCGTGACTCCAGGAGGGGTCAGCACGTAGTAGATGTTGCCCATCCCCCGCGGCAGTGAGTGCTGGGACATGAAGAATTCCAGCTGCGTGCGGATCTGCTGGTCGGTGAGACACGTGACCGCGTCTTCTTCGGCCAGCGGATGGGGGTCGGTGCAATTGCCCACGACCGGGTACTTGTTCGTATCGGTCACCGCGCCCATGAAGGTCGAGCGGTAGGCCGCGCGCTGGTTGGCCTTGTCGGTGTACTGCTCATCGACCGAGAAAACCGCCCCCAGCGAACCGCTTTCGGCGCCCATGCCCTGGAGGAAGGTGTCGATCAGGTGTTGCCAGTCGCCGTGATAGAGATATTTGGTCGGGTCCCAGTAGATCGCGTAGGTATGGTTGGAGGCAAGCACCGGCGCGCCGGTGGGATTGGCGAAGCTTTCCGGGTAGGCCGGGTATTTCGCGTAGAGGGGTACTTCGGGTTTTTCGGTGAGACCCGGGTAGAGCAGGGTGCTGCGCGGCTGTGCGCCCGCCTTGACTCCGCCGGCTTCGACCACGGCTGCGCTCGCCGGGGGCACGGCGGCGAGGGCGAGCACGGCGAGGGCAGCCACGGCGGGTGTCAGCCGGCGCGCGAGGAACGACATCGGGCAAAAGCGGGGACGGAGCGTCACGGGACCATCATCGGCACCGTGCGCGGGTCACATTAGCGTCGCTGGACGACCGCCCGCGCGAGCGCCGAGGGCCACCACACGCGGCGGTCGAGCTCGATCACGAGCGCCGGTACGAGCAGGGTGCGCACGACGAAGGTGTCGAGCAGCACCCCGAACGCGATCGTGAAGCCGATCTCGGTGAAGCTCACCAGCGGCAGCGAGGCGAGCGCGGCGAACGTCCCCGCGAGCACGATCCCCGCCGAGGTGATCACCGCGCCCGTCACCGCCAGGCCCCGCACGACACCCTCGCGCGTACCCACCTGGAGCGTCTCCTCGCGCACGCGCGCCATCAGGAAGATCGTGTAGTCCACGCCGAGCGCCACGAGGAAGATGAACGCGAACAGCAGCAGCGAGGGGGACTCCCCGGGGTAGCCGAACGCCACGTCGAACATCGCCGAGCCGAAGCCCAGCGCGGCGAGGAACGAGAAGACGACGCTCACGATCAGCAGCACCGGCGCCACCAGCGCGCGCAGCAGCAGCGCCAGGATCAGGAAGACCACGGCGAGCACCAGCGGCACGATCACCCGATTGTCGCGCGTGCTCGCCGTGCGGAAGTCCAGCTGCTGCGCGGTCGGGCCGCCCACGAGCACGTCCGGGCCGCCCGCCGCCTTCGCCGCGCTGCGGATCTTCGGGATCAGCGAGTACGCGCGATGGCTCTGGGGGTCCGCCCCGAGCACCGCGTCGAACTGCGAGAGCCGCCCGCGGCTCCGTGTCGCGCTCAGCGCGCGCGGCCCCTGGACGACGCCCGGCGCCGACGCCACCGCCGCGCGCACCGCTTCCACGCGCGCCGGTTCGGGCACGATCACTTCCACCGGCGCGCTCGCCCCCGCCGGGTAGTGCGCGGCGAGCAGCGTCTGCCCCTGCTGCGACTCCACCTCGCCCCGGAATTCGTTGCCGTTGGTCAGATTGGTGTTGTAGTCGAACAGGCCCAGGCAGAGGACGACCAGACCCGCGACCGCCACCGGGGCGACCACGCGGTGGCGGCGGTCCACGTAGTCCGCGATCCGCCGCCACAGGCCGTGCTCGGCGTCCGCGCCCTCGCTGCCGTAGCGCGGGATGAACGGCCAGAACGCCCCGCGGCCCGCGATCACGAGCAGCGCCGGGAGCAGCGTGAGCGCGCTGATCATCGCCAGCGCCACCCCCATCGCCCCGACCGGACCGAGGCCGCGCGTGCCGTTGACCTCCGCCACCACCAGGCACAGCAGCGCGGCGATCACCGTCAAGGAGCTCGCGAAGATCACCGGGCCCGCGCGCTGCAGCGCCGCGCGCATCGCCTCATGGCGGTCCTCGTAGCCGCGCAGTTCCTCGCGATAGCGCGCCACGAGCAGCAGCGCGTAGTCCGTGCCCGCCCCGAACACGAGCACCGTGAGCACCCCCGCCGACTGCCCGTTCACCGTGACCCCCGCCTGCGTGAGCACGTAGCCCAAGCCCTCGGAGACCACCTCGGCGAAGCCCACCGCCAGCAGCGGGATGATCCAGAAGATCGGGCTGCGGTAGATCAGGATCAGCAGCACGAACACGAGCGCCACCGTCGTCAGCAGCAGCGTCCCGTTGATGCTCCCGAACACCTTGCCCCCGTCGTAGGAGATCCCGCCGGGGCCCGTCACCTTCGCCTCGAGTCCCGCCGGCGCCGCGTGCGCCACGCGGCGGATCAGCCCCACCTGGTCGTTGAGCGCCTTGCTGTCCCCGTGCAGGCGCAGCCCGAAGTCGAGCAGCGCCGCGCTGCCATCGCGCGAGCGCACCGCCGGCGGCGAGGGCACCGTGGTGGGTGGGAGCTGCGCGTTCAACTGGCCGCGGTCCGCTTCGATCGCCACGGGGTCGCTGGGGCGCAGCCCACCACCGCGGTGGTAGACGACGATCGTGTCCGTCACCTCCGCCCCGCCCGAGATCGCCTTCGACTGCGCCAGCGCCTTCGAGGACTCCGCGCTGCCCGGCAGGTAGGAGGAGGGGTCGTTGCGCTGCGCCGACTGGAACTTCCCCGCGAACGACCCCGCCACCATCGCGAGCACGAGCCACCCGGCGGCGAACAGCCACTTCCAGCGGCGGGATGCCGGTAGAACGAGCAGGCGCCTCACTGGCGCCCCACTCTACCGGGAGAACAGGGCGGCCTGCCCCTGCCCGACGCCCACGCACAGCGTGGCGAGGCCGAGGTGCGCGTCGCGACGGCGCAGCTCGTGGACGAGGCTGACGACCAGCCGCGCGCCGCTCATCCCGAGCGGGTGGCCGATCGCGATCGCCCCGCCATTGACGTTCACGCGCTCCGGGTCGAGCCCCAGCTCGCGCACCACCGCGACGCTCTGCGAGGCGAATGCCTCGTTGAGCTCCACCAGGTCGAGCTCCTCGATCGCCACACCCGTCCGCGCGAGCAGCTTGCGCACCGCGGGGATCGGGCCGATCCCCATCACGCGCGGGTCCACCCCGGCGGCTGCCGAGCCCACGAAGCGCGCGAGCGGCGGTGCCCCGAGGCGCGCGGCGGCCTCCGCGGAGGCGATCACGAGCGCGGCGGCGCCGTCGTTGACGCCGCTGGAGTTGCCCGCCGTGACCGTGCCGCCGTCGCGAAACACCGTGCGCAGCCTCGCGAGCGCCTCCGGCGTGGAGTCCGGGCGGGGGTGCTCGTCGCGCTCGCACTCCCCCACCGGCACGAGCTCCTCCGCGAAGCGTCCCGCCGCGTCCGCCGCCGCCCAGCGGCGCTGGCTCTCCAGCGCGAACGCGTCCTGGTCGGCACGGCTCACCCCCCAGCGCTCGGCGACGTTCTCGCCCGTCTCCCCCATGCTCTCCAGCGGGAACAGCTCCGCCATCCGCGGATTCGGGAAGCGCCACCCGATCGTCGTGTCGTACACCGTGCGATTCCCCCGCGCGAACGGCTTCTCGTCCTTGCCCATCACCAGCGGGGCGCGGCTCATCGATTCCACGCCCCCCGCCACCGCGAGCTCGATCTCGCCCGCGCGGATCGCCTGGCACGCGCACACCACCGCCGCGAGGCCCGACGCGCACAGGCGGTTGACGGTAATCCCCGGGATCTCCTGCGGCAGGCCCGCGAGCAGCAGCGCCATGCGCGCCACGTTGCGGTTGTCCTCCCCCGCCTGGTTCGCGCTGCCGAGGTAGACCTCCTCGATCGCCGCCGGATCCAGGGCGGGCACGCGCTCCACCGCGGCGCGCACCGCAATCGCCGCGAGGTCGTCCGGGCGCACATGGGCGAGCGCCCCGCCGTAGCGTCCCACGGGGGTTCGCACCGCGGCGAGGATCACTGGTTCAGGGGTCGATGTCATGGTTCCACGGATTGGGGGTCGCCAGAATATCGGTTAGTGCCCGCGGACCCCGAGCAGCCTCCGCGCCTCGTCGGGCGTGGCGACGGGCCGCCCAAACTGATCCGCGAGGCGGACGATCCGCTCGACCAGCTGCGCGTTGCTGCGCGCCAGCTCACCCCGGCGGTAGTAGACGTTGTCCTCCAGCCCCGTCCGCACGTGGCCCCCGTAGAGCAGGCTCAGCACGTTGACCTCGAGCTGATGGCGCCCGATCCCAAGCGTGCTCCAGATCGCGCCCTCCGGCAGCCGGCTGAGCAGGTAGCCGATCGTCTGCAGATCGGGCGCCGCGCCGCCGGGGACGCCCAGGCACAGCTGCCAGAAGCCCGGCCCGGGGAGCAGCCCTTCACGCATCAGCCGCAGCCCGTTGCGGATCATGCCGCTGTCGAACGTCTCGATCTCGACGGCGATCCGAAGCTCGCGCATGCGCTCCGCGGCGGGCCTCAGAAAGGTGGAGTACGGATTGCAAAACACCCAGTCGTCTCCCAGGTTGACCGAGCCGCAGTCGAGCGTCGCCATCTCCGGCGCGAGCTCGATGCAGGCGAGCCGCTCCTCGATGCTCGCCCGTCCGCCGGCACTGCCGGTGCTGAGGTTCAGAATCGCCTCGCACTCCCGTTCGCGGATCCGCTCGATCAGCGTCCGGTAGATCGCCACGTCCTGGATCGGCGTCCCCGTCTCGTCGCGCGCGTGCAGGTGGATGATCGCCGCGCCCGCACGCCAGCTCTCGACCGCCGCCTCCACGATCTCCTCGACCGTGAGCGGTATGTGGGGAGTCTGCTTCTCGGATGCGATGCTGCCCGTGACCGCAGCGGTGATCATCACGGGGTCGGCCATTGCTTCTCCTCGAGTTGAGCGCCCACGCCGGCCGGCATTGCCAGCGGCCCGGCGAGGCGCTAGCTTAGCTTGAGCAGATGGCCGCACCCGCCAAGGTCACCTACGAGACCTTCGCCGCCGACGAGGATCAGGCGCGCGCGTTCCGCGAGGCCCTCGCGCAGGTGGGCGCGACGCTGGGCGAGCAGCACCCGTTCCACGTGGACGGTGTCGCACTCACCGGCGACGGGTGGATCGAGGAGTACTCCCCGAGCGACGGCCGGGTGCTCCTCGGACGCTTCGCGGCCGCCTCGATGGACGAGTTCGACCAGGCGGTCGCCGCGGCGAGGCGGTTCTCCGCGGAGTGGTCGGCGATCGATTGGCGCGAGCGGATCGCAATCGTCAGCGGAGTCTCGGCCGTGGTCGCCGAGCGCCGCTACGAGCTCGCGGCGATCCTCGCGCACGAGATCGGCAAGCCCCTGCTGGAGGCGCTGGGGGAGGTCGACGAGTGCGTGGTGCTGATCGACTACTACTGCGAGCAGCTGCGCGCCCACGAGGGGTTCCGCACCGAGATGGGGCCCTCGGGCGGCGCCGAGCACGTCCACAGCATCCTGCGCCCCTACGGCGTGTGGGCGGTGATCGGGCCCTTCAACTTCCCGATGGCGCTCCTGCTCGGCCCGATCGCGGCGGCGCTGATCGCGGGCAACACCGTCGTCGCGAAGCCCTCCCCCCACGGCTACCTGAGCGGCCTCGCCGTGTACGAGCTGTTCCGCCAGGCGGGGGTCCCGGCGGGGGCGCTGCACATGTTGACGATCCCCGAGGAGCGCCTCGGAGAGCGGCTGTACGGCCACCGCGGGATCGACGGGCTGACGTTCACCGGCTCCCACGCCACCGGCATGCAGGTCTTCCACGGCCTCTCGCGCGAGTACCCGCGCCCCGCGATCTGCGAGATGGGGGGCAAGAACCCCGCGATCGTGACCGCCGCCGCCGATCTGCGCAAGGCGTCGCTCGGGGTGGCGCGCTCCGCCTTCGGCTTCAGCGGGCAGCGCTGCTCGGGCTGTTCGCGCGTGCTGGTGGCGCGCGAGGTGTACGACGAGTTCATGGCGCTGCTCGAGCAGCAGCGCCTGCAGGTGCACCCCGCCAGCCCGCTGGACCCCGCCACGAAGGTCGGCCCCGTGATCTCTCAGGGAGCCGTGCAGCGGTTGCTCGACGCCGCGCAGGAGTGCCGCTCGGCGGGCTGGCCGGTCCACGGGGGTCGCCGCCTGGAGGAGGGGGAGCTGCGATTCGGAAACTATGCGGAGCCCACTGTGGCGGAGATACCGTCGGATTCTCGTCTGCTGCGCGAGGAGCTGTTCACGCCGTTCGTCGCCATCCGGCCGGTCGGCTCGCTCGGGGAGGCCCTCGCACTGGCCAACGGCTTGGTCTTCGGGCTGACGGCCGGCCTCTACTCAGAGGACCGGGACGAGATCGAGCGCTTCGCACGCACAATCAAGGCGGGTGTCGCGTACGTAAATCGCGAGGCGGGCGCCACGACGGGGGCGTGGCCTGGTATACAGTCGTTCGGAGGTTGGGAGGGTTCCGGAAGTACGGGACGTGGAGCGGGCGGGGTCCACTACCTCCAGCAGTACATGAGAGAGCAGAGCCTGACCGTCGTCGATAGTTGAGCTCCTCGGCGCGAGTCGCGCGGCGTGGCGAATGAACAAGAAGATCTCAGTGGGCATAGTCGGAGCCGGAGCCGTCGGGCTGAGCGCCGCGCGGGCGCTGACCGAGCTCGGGGTGGGCGACGTGGTCGTGCTCGACCGCTCGCACGTGGCCAGCGGATCGTCGGGGCGCTCGGTGGGAGTCGTGGAGACCCAGTACGTCGATCCCTTCGACATCGCCCTGCGGGTCCCCAGCAAGCGCGTCTTCGAGGAGCTCGAACGCAACAACGGGCTGCGGTTCACACGCAACGGCTACCTGCGCATCGGCCACACCGAGGAGGACGCCCGGCGCTTCGAGCGCAGCGTCGCCGTCCAGCGCGAGCTCGGGATCGAGGACGCCGTGGTGCTCGGGCCCACCGAGATCGCCAAGCGCTTCCCCGACGTCCGCTGCGATGACATCAGCGCCGGCCTCCACGGCCCCAGCGACGGGTTCGTCGACGGCCACCTCTACTGCGAACTGCTCTCCGAACTGGCCCAGGCGAAGGGCGCGCGCATCGCCCAGCAGACCCGCCTCACCGGCCACGAGCTGCTCGCGGACGGGCGCCATCGCCTGGAGACCTCCACCGGGGAGCTGACCTGCGACTTCGTCGTGAACGCCGCCGGCGCGTGGGCGCAGGAGGTGGGGGCGTGCCTGGGCGTGGACACCCCGATCCTCCCTCAGCGCCACGAGGCGGTGAGCATCCACCTGCCGCGGAGGCTCACCTACATGATGCCCGAGGTGATGGACTACGCCCCCGCGGAAGGGCGCTCGGGGCTGTACTTCAGGCACGAGACCTTCGACATGTTCCTCGGCGGGCTGCACAGCGAGGAGGCCGTCCACCCCGTCGTCGACCCCGACGACTGGTTCGAGGGGGTCGAGCAGTCCTATCTCGAGCAGCTCAGCGAGCTGCTGCCCCACCGCCTACCCTCGCTGGCGGACGCCCGGCTGGGGAAGGGCTGGGCCGGGCTCTACCCGGTGAGCCCGGATGGCCGCCCGCAGGTGGGGCCCTACCCGGAGGACGCGACGGTGATCGCCGCCTGCGGGGTCGGCGGCTACGGGATCCAGGTCTCGCCGATCGTGGGGCGGCTCGCCGCCGAGTGGATCGTCTTTGGGGAGGCGCGCAGTCTCGGGGAGGCAGGGGAGCTGCTGCCGGGACGGGCATCTCTGTCGAGTCAGACCAACACAAGCGCCGACAGGAGGGTGGGATGAGCATGGAGACCGACAGGAGGGTGGGATGAGCACAGAGGCGTACAGCGCAGGGGCATCCAGCACAGGGGCACCCGCAGCGGGGGCATACGCCTCCGAGGAGCGCCAGGCCGAGATCCTCGAGCACTTCGGCTACGAGCAGGAGCTCTATCGCGAGATGGGGTGGTTCTCGTCGTTCGCCGCCTCGTTCTCGGGGGTGTCGATCACAACCGGGGTCCTCCTCACGCTGCCGTTCGTGCTCACACAGTCCGGCACCGGCGGGCTGTGGACGTGGGTCATCTCCGCGTTCGGCTGCCTGCTGATCGCGGCGATCTTCGCCGACCTCGCGGGACGGATCCCGCTCGCCGGCTACGCCTACCAGTGGGCCAGCCGCCTCACCAACCCCAACTTCGGCTGGTTCGTGGCCGTCTGCGGGCTGATCGGGTTCGGCGTGGGGGCCGCCGGCACGGCGTACGGCGTGACGCCGTACTTCCTCGACGAGTTCGGGATCGAAGCCACGCGCAACGCCACGATCCTCGGTGCGGCTGCGCTGACGCTGCTCGTGATGCTGATCAACATCGCGGGGATCCGCATCGCCACCACGTTCAACAACGCGGCGGTCGTCACCGAGATCGTCGGCGGCGTCGGCGTGGCGATCGCGCTGCTGGTGTACGCGATCGTCGAGCACCCGCATCCGGCCTCCTTCCTCTTCCACCAGCAGCCCGGCGTGCACGGCGCATACATCGGCGCGTTCCTGCTTGCCTTCCTGCTCGGCGCGTACACCTTCGCAGGCTGGGAGCTGCCCGCGGATCTCGCCGAGGAGACCCGCAACGCGACCACCGTCACGCAGCGCACGATCATCGCCTCGGTGATCGCGGTGGCGGTCAGCGGTCTGATCCTGCTGGTCGGCTTCTCCTACGCGAGCCCCGGCATCTCCAAGACACTCGGGGAAGAACACCCGGTGCTCTCGATCATCCAGTACCAGTGGGGCACCACCGGGAGGCAGCTCGTCGACATCCTGTTCCTGATCTCGTTCGTCTCGGTCGTGCTGCTGATCCAGGCCGGCGCCGCACGCCTGCTGTTCAGCCTCGGGCGCGACAACATGGCGCCGTTCGGCACCTTCTTCGGCCGGGTGAGCGGCCGCTTCAAAACCCCCTACACCGCGCTGATCGGCACCGCGGTCTTCGGGATCGCGATGTTCACGGTGCCCGCGCTGATCTCCGCGAAAGTGCTCGAATACATCATCGGAACGGCCTCGGTCGGCTTCAACCTCGTGTACGGGCTGATCGCGGGGGTCTACCTGTTCCTGTCCTACCGCGGAACGTTGCCGAAGCAGTTCGGCAAATTCTCGCTCGGTCGCTGGGGCAAGCCGATCGCGTGGGTGTCGCTGATCTGGCAGATCTTCCTCGTCGGGACGCTGACACTGCCGAAGATCAACTTCAAAATCGGCGTCACCACGCTGGCGATGCTCGCCGTCGGAGCGGTGTGGTTCCTCGTGTGGGTTCGCCCCAAGGTCAAAGCAGGCCAGGCCGGCCCGCACCGGGAGGTCGCGGTGAAGGAGCTCGAAACGGCGGCGTGACGCGGCTCGGGGAACGGTATGCGCTCAAGTGGCCACGCGCCCAGGCGATTTACGAGCGGGCGCTCGGGTCGCTCCCGGGCGCCAACACGCGCACCCAGGTACACGTGGAGCCGTTCCCGCTGTACGCCGAGCGCGGGAGCGGCGCGCGCCTGCAGCTCATCGACGGTGTGGAGGTCGATGACTTCCTGCTGAACTACTCCGCCTCCGCGCTCGGCCACTGTCACCCGGCGGTGACCGCCGCGATCCACCGCGGGATCGATGCGGGCGGCCCGTTCGGCCTGTCGGTGCCCGCGGAGGTGCTGCTCGCCGAGCGGATGCGCGAGCGCTTCACGGGGGTGGAGCTCGTGCGCTTCACCAACTCCGGCTCGGAGGCCACGCTGCAGGCGGTGCGCGCCGCGCGCGCCTTCAGCGGTCGCCCGCGGATCGCCAAGGCCGAGGGCGGCTACCACGGCAGCCACGACCTCGTGGCCGTCGGCAACACCCGCTACGGCGAGACGCCCGGGGAGTCGCTGGGGGAGACGCGGGGGATGGCGCCCGAGGT
>JBIOEY010000085.1:0-11016 GCA_044446505.1 Solirubrobacterales bacterium | reverse complement strand
GAGTTCGGCGGCGGGCTGCGGGGGCGTGGGGGCCATGTCAGTGCGTCACCACTACGAGCACGGCTGTCACGAGCGCGTTGAGCGTGGCGAGCGGCAGCAGGATCTTCCAGCCGAAGCTCATCAGCTGGTCGTAGCGCAGGCGCGGGAGCGTGGCGCGGACCCAGATGAAGAGGAACGTGAAGAGCGACATCTTGAAGAGCACGACGAACGGATCGACCCAGCCGGGCGGGTGGATGCCGAACGGCAGCAGCCAGCCGCCGAGGAACACGGTGGTGACGATGCCGGAGACGACGAGCACGTTGAGGTACTCGGCGAAGTAGTAGGAGGCGAAGCGCCCGCCGCCGAACTCGGTGTTGTAGCCGCCGACGAGCTCGGCGTCGGCCTCGGTGAGATCGAACGGGGCGCGGTTGATCTCGGCGAAGCTCGCGGTGAGGAAGATGAGGAAGCCGAAGAACTGCGGCACGATGTACCACATGCCGGCCTGCGCTTCGACGATGCCGGTGAGCGAGAGCGTCTGGGCGGTGAAGATCACGCCGAGCAGCGCCAATCCCTGGGAGACCTCGTAGGAGATCAGCTGGGCGGCGCCGCGCATGGCGCCGAGGAACGAGTACTTCGAGCCGGAGGACCAGCCGCCGAGCATGATCCCGTAGAAGGCGACGGCGCCGAACGCGAACAGGTACAGCGGCCCGATCGAGACGTCGACTCCGTACAGCCCGACGGGCGTGCCGAAGATGTGCTGGACGTTGCCGAACGGGATCAGCGCAAAGGCGGCAACGGCGGTGACGATCGAGATGATCGGAGCGAACGCGAACAGGAATCCGATCGCGGTGCGCGGGCGGAACTGCTCCTTGGTGAGCAGCTTGAGGATGTCGGCGAGCGGCTGCAGCGCCCCGTAGGGGCCGACCCGGTTGGGGCCGTAGCGGCTCTGGAAGCGCCCCAGCAGCTTGCGCTCGGCGAGCAGCACGACCGGCACGAGCTGCAGGCCGACGGCGAAGATGATGATCGCCTTGAGGACCTGGATCCACCATTCTTCGTAGAAGCCGACGACCGCGAGCGTCATGAGGGCACCGCCAGCCCGATGCGGCTTGTCAGGTCGTCCAGCACTTCTCGCTCGTCGCGCGTCTCGCCGATGTGGCGCACGGCGCAGCGCACGCGCTGGATGCGCCCATCGGGATGCGTGACGGTGCCCTCCTTCTCGGGGTAGGCGAGCGCCGGGAAGACGACGGACGCGTGCGCACGGACGCCCTCGGTGAGGAACGTCGCGTGTGCGACGACGGTGGAGGCCCGCTCCAGCGCCTGCTCCCACAGCTCCCGCTCCGCCCACGGCGAGCGGAGGTGCTCGGAGGAGGGCAGGGGGGAGGGGCCCGCGAGTGGGTCGGCGTCCAGCAGGTAGATCGAGGAGAGCTCGCCGGCTGCCAGCGCCTCGGCGATCCCGTGTGCGTCGAGCCCGTCCTCGTCGAGCTCGCTGAGCTCGGGCCCGGCATTGGGGAGCACGCCCGCCTCGCGCAGGCCGCGGCCGTTGGCGTGGGCGGGGATTTCGAGCAGTCCGGCACCGTCGATCTCGGCAAGGTCCAGCGTCGCGGCCAGGTCGAGCAGGTCGCGCACGGCCCGCTCGCCGTCGGTGCCGGCGGACAGGCGCTCGTGCCAGAGCACGACGATCTCGTTGCCGGCGACCGATCGAAGATCGGCCAGCAGCGTGTCGAGCAGATCGTCGCGCTTGGCCTCGTCGAGCAGCTGCTCCCGGTCTGCGCGCACGAGCTTCATCCCGTGGCGGCGCACCCCCTTTCGCAGTCGCAGGTCGAGGATCGCGGCGTCGGCGATCGGGTCGCAGTCGAGCACCAGCACGGCGTGGGCGAACTCCAGGTCGGGGACCCGCGCCTGCAGAGCCGGCTCAGCGAGCGCGCGGTGCAACTCGAGCGCCAGCCTGCCAGCAGGGCGCGAGTCCAGGTGCGGCGAGCCCAGCGCTTCGCGCATCAGGCGGCTCAGCAGCAGCCCCTCCTCGTTGGTCGTGCCGCCGCCAGCGAGCGCCCCGACGCGCGCCCCCGCGCGGGAGAGGCGTGCTGCGGCCTCGTCGAGCGCCCGCTCCCAGGAGACGGGGCGCAGCTCGCCGCCGTCGCGCAGCAGCGGCGCGATGACGCGCTCAGCGCCGCCGAGCGCGGGATACGCGAAGCGGCCGCGATCGCAGAGCCAGCCGTCATCCACCTCGGGGTGCTGGCGGGAGAGCACGCGCAGCACGCGCTCGTCGCGCACGGTGAGCGTGACGTTGCACTGGGCGGGGCAGAGCGTGCAGACCGAGCCGGCGTCCTCGATGTCCCAGGGCCGGGCGCGGAAGCGGTAGGGGCGGGAGGTGAGCGCGCCGACGGGGCAGAGCTCGACGATGTTGCCGCTGAAGGGCGCGATGTAGGGGTGCCCGTCGAAGGTGGAGACGTAGGAGTGCGTGCCGCGCTCGGAGAGCACGAGCTGGTAGTCCTCGGAGATCTCCTGGGAGAAGCGCACGCAGCGGTAGCAGAGGATGCAGCGCTCGCGGTCGATCGCGATGGTGGGGGAGAGCGCGAGCGGCTTGACGAAGTGGCGCTTGGGCTCGATGAAGCGCGAGGTGCCGCGGCCCCAGCCGAAGGTGATGTCCTGTAGGGGGCACTCCCCGCCCTTGTCGCAGACGGGGCAGTCGAGGGGGTGGTTGATCAGCAGGAACTCGACGACGGAGTTCTGTGCCTCCTTGACGCGGTCGGTCTGGGTGTGCACGACCATGCCGTCCTTGACGGGTGTGGAGCAGCCGGTCTGGAGCTTGGGGATGCCCTCGATCTCCACGAGGCACATGCGGCAGGCGCCGACGGGGTTGCCGAGCTTGGGCTCGTAGCAGAAGACGGGGATCTCGATGTCGCCGTGCTTGGCAGCGTCGACGAGCATCGAGTTCTCTGGAGCCTGCACCTCGAGGCCGTCGATCGTGAAGGTGATGGTGCGGGGTTCGGGCCGGGGCATCAGTGGGCCTCCGGGTGTGGCCCGGCGGGTGCGCCGGCCCCGACGAAGGCGCCTTGGGCGGCGAGCGCGCCCTCGGATGCAGCCGCGACGCCGAGGCTGCTACGAAAGCGCGCGGTCGCCATGTGGGCTTCGAACTCGGGGCGGAACTTGGCGATCATGGAGCCGATCGGCATGGCCATGGCGTCGCCGAGCACGCAGAGGCAGTTGCCCATGATGTGCTCCTGCACGGAGGCCATGATCTCGATGTCCATCGGGGTGGCCTCGCCGGACTCGATCCGTTCGAGCATCTTCACGGTCCAGTTGGTGCCCTCGCGGCAGGGGGTGCACTTGCCGCAGGACTCGTGGCGGTAGAACTTGGCGACCTTGAGCGCGACGTCGAGGATGGGGGTGGAGTCGTCGATGACGATGATCGCTCCGGAGCCGAGCATCGTGCGGGCCTTGGCGAGGGAGTCGAAGTCGTAGGGGATGTCGAGATCCTCGCCGGTGAGCACCGGTGAGGAGGAGCCGCCGGGGAACCAGCACTTGACCTTGCGTCCCTCGGGAGGCCCGCCGGCGAGCCCGTAGATGATCTCGCGGGAGGGGATGCCGAGCTCGATCTCGTAGTTGCCGGGCCGCTGGACGTGGCCGGAGACGGAGACGAGCTTGGTGCCGGTGGAGGTCTGCACGCCGAGCTTGGCGTACTCGTCGCCGCCGATGCGGATGATCGTGGGCACGGTGGAGAGGGTCTCGACGTTGTTGATGAGCGTGGGCCCCTGGTAGAGGCCCTGGTTGGCGGGGAAGGGGGGCTTCAGGCGCGGGTTGCCGCGCTTGCCCTCGAGCGAGTCGAGCAGCCCGGTCTCCTCGCCGCAGATGTAGGCGCCGGCGCCGCGGTGGACGACCAGCGAGAGCGAGTGCTCGGAGCCGAGGATCTGCTCGCCCACGTACCCCGCTGCGCGCGCTTCGGCGAGGGCGGCGTCGAGGACGTCGGCCTGCAGGACATACTCGCCCCGGATGTAGATGAACGAGCGGGTGGCCCCGGCGGCGTGGGCGGCGATCACGATCCCCTCGATCAGCATGTGGGGGGACTTCTGCATCAGCTCGCGGTCCTTGAAGGTGCCGGGCTCGGACTCGTCGGCGTTGCACACGAGGTACTTGTCCATCCCGCCTTTGGGGAGGAAGGAGACCTTCTTGCCCATCTGGAAGCCCGCCCCCCCGCGCCCGCGCAGCCCGGAGGCTTCGAGCTCGTGCAGGACGGCCTCGGGGGGCATCTGCAGCGCCTTGCGCAGCGCTTCGTAGCCACCGCGGCGTTCGTAGACCTCCAGGGTGTTCAGCCCGGGCTCGTCGATGCGATCGAACAGGAGCTTCACGAGCCGGCCTCCGGATCGGCGCAGGGACGGCGGGCGAGCTGCTTCTCGGGCAGCACCTCGCGCCCGGCGCGGATGTCCTCGAGCAGTTGGGGCACGTCGGCGACGGTCAGCGGCCCCACGTACGCGCCGTCGACGGAGGCCATCGGGGCGATGTCGCAGGCGCCGAGGCACTCGAAGGAGCGCACGTTGAAGTCGGTGTCTTCCCCGGCGGCGGCGCGGATCGCCTCGTACAGCTCGTCGGCTCCGCACAGCGAGCAGGAGATGTTGGTGCACACGTACACGCTGTGGCGCCCCACGGGGGTGGTCTCGAGCATGTCGTAGAAGGTGGCCACCGCGGCGAGGTAGGCGGGAGTCAGCTGCATGACGCACGCGACCTGCTCGATCGCCTCGGGCGAGCACCACCCGTGCAGGCGCTGCGCGGCCTCCAGCGCGGGCAGCGTAGCCGAGCGGGGGTCGGGGTAGAGCGCCATGTGGGCCTCGATCTCCGCGCGCAGCTCCTCCGGCACGTTCATCGATCTATGCCTCCCAGGATCGGGTCCAGCATCGCGGTGGTGGCGATCAGATCGGCGATGTAAGAGCCCCGGGTCATGTGTGAGAGGGCCTGGAGGTTGACGAAGCTGGGGTCGCGCATGTGCACCCGCGCGGGCTTGGAGGAGCCGTCGGAGCGCACGTAGCAGCCGAGCTCGCCGCGGGGGGACTCGATCGGGTTGTACACCTCGCCGGGCGGCACGCGGAACCCCTCGGTGACGAGCTTGAAGTGGTGGATCAGCGCCTCCATCGAGGTGGCGAGCTCGTGCCGGGGCGGCAGCGCGACCTTGCGGTCCTCCGTTATGAACGGCCCCTCGGGCAGCCCGTCGAGCGCCTGCTCGATGATCTTGACCGACTCGTAGATCTCGGCGAGGCGCACCGCGAACCGGTCGTAGTTGTCGCCGACCGTGCCGACCGGGATCTTGAACTGGAAGTCCTCGTAGGAGCAGTAGGGATCGGCCTTGCGCAGATCCCACGGGTTGCCCGCGGCGCGCAGCAGGGGGCCCGTGACACCGAGCCCGAGCAACGTGTCGGCGTCCAGCGGGCAGGTGCCGCGCAGCCGCTGCAGCACGATCTCGTTGGAGTTGAGGATCGCGCCGTACTCGTCGGCGCGCTTGGGCATGATCTTCAAGAACGTGCGCAGCTTCGACTCGAACCCGGCGGGGATGTCCTCGATCACGCCTCCGACCTGGAAGTAGCGTGTGTGCATCCTCGCCCCCGAGGACATCTCGAACAGGTCGAGGATCAGTTCGCGCTCGCGCAGGCAGTACAGGAAGATCGAGGTGGCGCCGAGATCGAGCACGCTCGTGCCGAGCCAGATCAGGTGGGAGGCGATGCGGTTGAGCTCGAGATGGATCACGCGCAGGTACTGGGCGCGCTTGGGGACGTCCACCTCCACCAGCGTCTCGACCGCGCCGCAGAACGCCATCGCGTTGAAGTAGTAGGACAGGTAGTCCATCCGCTCGATGACGGGGATCACCTTCCAGTAGGACTTGTCCTCGGCGGTCTTCTCGATCCCGGTGTGCACGTACCCGATGATCGGTTTCAGGTCTCGCACGACCTCCCCCTGCAGCGTCACCAGCAGGCGCAGCACGCCGTGCGTGGCGGGGTGGTGGGGGCCGAAGTTGAGCGTCAGCAGCTCGTCCGTCGTCTCGGTGCCCTCCACGCCTTCGAGCTGGTCCGCCACCGGCGCGAGCGTCATCGTGGCGACCCCCAGGCGGCGGGCGCCGCGCGGCTGGGCTCGACCGGGCTCACTCGTGCGCCTCCAGCCGCGGGGCCTCGTCGCGCGTGAAGATCACCGGTTCGCCGCCGACCGGGAAGTCGCGGCGCTGAGGGTGCCCCTCGTAGTCCTCGGGCATCAGTATCCGGCGCAGGTCCCGATGGCCCTCGAACACGACGCCGAACATGTCGTAGACCTCGCGCTCCTGGTGGTCCGCGGTCGGCCAATCCTCCATCACCGACTCGACCTGCGGCGCGTCGGCGGGGACGCGGAGCTTGACGGTGATGCGGTCCACGCGGCTCATGTCGAGCAGCTCGTACACCACGCCCAGGCGCGGCTCCTCGGGGTAGTGGTCCACGCCGTGCACGCTCGCCAGGAACGCGTACCCCTTCGCGCGCAGCGTCGCAAGCACCGCACGGACGCAGGCCGGGTCCACCACGACCGTCGCGCGGTTGCGGAAGTACACGGTCTCGATCGCGGCGTCGCCCAGCTCCCGGGCGAGCAGCTCCAAGCCCGTGGCGTCAGGCATCTAAGCGCTCTTCTCGTGCCGATGCGGGGCCCGATCCGCGATCGCTACACACCCGACGGAGCCTCCTCGGTGCCCACCGCGTCGTACCGCTCGCGCCAGCCCCTGTCGGGGTGCTCCTGTACGAGCTTGCGCAGCTTCAGCACGCCGTGCATCAGCGCCTCCGGGCGCGGCGGGCAGCCGGGCACGTGCACGTCGATCGGCATGAACTTGTCGGCGGGCACCAGCGCGTAGTTGTTGAACACGCCCATCGAGCTGCAGCACGCCCCCATCGAGATCGCCCACTTCGGCTCGAGCATCTGGTCGTAGAGGCGGCGGATGATTGGCGCCATCTTGATCGATACGCGCCCCGCGAGGATGATCAGGTCGGCCTGGCGGGGGGAGGCGCGGAACGCCTCGAACCCGAACCGCGCGATGTCCATGCGGGGGCCGGCGGCGTGGAACTGCTCCATCGCGCAGCAGGCGAGCCCGAAGCCGAGGGGAAAGAACGAGTTCGACCGCGCCCACGCGACGGTCTTGTCGAGCGTGGTCGTCAGCACGCGCTCTTCCACGTAACGTTCGAACTCGGAGTCCTCCGCGTGCGCCGGCTGGTTGGAGCCCTCCAGATCCCCGCCGCGCAGCAGCTGGTGCGCGTTCAGGTGCTCCACGCGCCGGCCGCTCGTGGATCGCTCGCCGCCGGCTGGGCGGGCACCGATCAGCTCGCGTTTCACCTCCACTCGAGCGCTCCCCTGCGCCACACGTAAACGAACGCCACGAACAGCAGCACGATGAACGTGACCGTCTCCACCAGCGCGTAGCTCCCGTACGCCCGCAGCTGCACCGCGATCGGGTAGAGGAAGACGACCTCGATGTCGAACAGGATGAAGAGCATCGCGATCAGGTAGAAGCTGATCCCGAAACGCATCCCCCGCTTGACCTCCGAGGGCAGCCCGCACTCGTAGGGGTCCTGCTTCTGGGAGACCGCCCGGCTCGGGCCCAGCACGCCGTTGAGCAGCGTGAACGCCCCGCCCACGGCGCCGCCGAGGATCAGGAATACGATCGCGGGGAGGTAGGAGCGCAGCACCGCGGCTGGTTATACCACCGCCCGCCGACGCTTGTGCGAGAGTGTCACATAGTGACGATCGGCTCGATATCCCAGCCATGAACAGGGCTGTCGTTGCAGGTGCGATTGTGGTCGCCGCCCTGAATGTGCTCCCCGCCCTGCTCGGCGGCTGGCGCTGGTACCGCGGGGAGGCGAGCCGGGCCTTCTGGGTGCTCCTGCGCATCGCCCAGGGCGGCGCGGTCCTGTTCGCGCTCGCCGTCGGCCTGCTCGCGGCCACCGGCCACTCCTCCACCGAAGGCCTCTTCTACCTCTACGCGCTGCTCCCGCTCGCCGTCGCCTTCGTCGCCGAGCAGCTGCGCATCGCATCCGCCCAGACGATCCTCGACCAGCGCGGCCTCCAGAGCGCCGCCGAGGTCGGCCAACTGCCCGAGTCCGAGCAGCAGGCCGTCGTCGCCGCGATCGTCCGCCGCGAGCAGGGCGTCATGGCCCTCTCCGCCCTCGTCGTCGTGTTCCTCCTCCTGCGCGCCGCCGAAACCGCGCACGGGATTTGAGCGCGGTTGGCGCTCAGGCGCCGCGGACCCGCAGCTCGGGCGCGAGTTCGGCGAGCACCCCGAAGTCCCCGTCCTGCGTCCAGATGGCGAGGTCGTGGACGAGCGCCGTCGCGGCGATGATCGCATCCATTGCGCCCGCTCGGCGCTTGCGGTCCCGGGCGGCGCTGAGCAGGACCGCCAGTTGCTCGGCGACCCGTTCGTCGTAGGGCAGCGCGATAAAGCTGCGAGCACGCGCGAGCGTCGTCTCACGCAGGCTGCGCAGCGCCCCGTCCCCGGCGCGGAGCACTCCGACATGCAGCTCGGTGAGCGTCGCTACAGAGATTCGTGCGTCTCCCGGCGGAGGCGCTCCAAGGGTGCGGCGCTGCTCGGCGGCGACGAATACGCTCGTATCGGCCAGGTAGCCTGCGCTCACTCAGATCATCTCGTCGGTGCTCAGACCGACGTCGAAGTCCGAGGCGTCCGAGTGGACCCGCAGCTCGCCGGCCAGCTCGCTGATCGCCTCCAGGTCGCTCAGCAGCAGCTCGCTCGGCCGACGCTCGCTGCGGGTGCGTCTGGGGAGGATGTCCGCCACCGGGCGGCCGTGCACGGTGAGCACCACCGCCTCGCCCGCCTCGACCGCGGCAACGACCCGCCCGGTGTGATTACGCAGCTCGCGCACCGATACGTCCATAGTGTGGCACAGCGTAGCATCAGGGGTCCGTTCCCGCATGGGCGGGCTCCCGTGCTGGCGGGCTCCCGCGTTTGCGTTCTCAGATCACCGCACGATCAGCGTGCCGCTCATGCCGAGCACGGCCTGGTTTCCGACGGTGCTCACCAGCAGGTAGCGGCCGGGCGCGAGCGGCTGCGTCACCACCGATTCGCTCGCCCCCGGGAGCAGCGTGTGGATCGTCGCGAGGACCGTCCGTTCGGTTGAGTCGAGGCTCCCTCGCTCGACCTCGAGGTTGTGGGTGAGGATCCCGCGGTTGCGTGCCACGATCTGCAGGCGCCCCGCCGGCACGCTCACCGTCTGCGGCACGATGCGGTACTCCTCCAGCGTGAGCGCCACGCTGTGGCCCGCCACGCGCACCGTCGTCCCCCCCCCGCAGCCGGCCAGTGCACCGACCGACATGAGTGGTGCCAGCAGCGCCACCGCGAGGGACCGGAGCCTCATCCGGCGAGCCTATATATTCCGGCCGGTATGAAGGCCCACCCACCCCACCTCAAGACCGCCGTCCTGCTGCTCGCTGTGCTCGCCGCCGCCGTCGGTGTCAGCGCCTGCGGCTCGCAGGGCATCCAGGTCCCGAAGTCGAGCGCCTACTACAAGGGAGCGGCGCTATTCCTGCAGCGCTGCTCCGGCTGCCATACGCTCTCGACCGTCGGCGCGCTGGGCTCGGCGACGAGCATCAAGGATCGCCTGCGCACCAACGGCCCAAACTTCAACTACCGCAAGGAGCAGTCCGGACAGGTGCTCTACGCGATCCGCAATGGGGGTTTCTCCGGCGCGATCATGCCCCAGAACATCCTCGTCGGCGCCCAGGCCCGCGAAGTCGCGGAGTTCCTCGCGAAGTACTCCGGTCTGCAGGCCCCCAAGGTGCCGGCCATCGAAAACACCTCCATCGAAGGCACCTCCACCGGGAGCGCCGCGACAGGCGCGGGGAGCACCTCCGCGGCCCCCGCCACGAGCTCCGGCAAATAGGGCGCCGCCCAGGAGGGCCGAGAGCGCGTGCTCGACATCAAGCTGATCCGCCGGCAGCCCGGGGAGGTGCTCGCGGCGCTCGCGCGGCGCGATCCCGGTCTCGTCGAGGTCGTCGAGGAGATCCTCCAGCAGGACCAGGAGTGGCGAGCCGCGACGAGCTCGTCCGAGAGCCTGCGGGCCAAGCAGCGCAGCGACTCCGAGAGCATCGCCGCGGGCAAGAAGGCCGGTGCGGACGTGAGCGGGCTGCTCGCCGGTATGAAGGATCTGAGCGCGCGGGTCAAGGGGCTCACCGAGCAGGCCGATCGAGCCAAAGAGCGGCTCGACGCGCTGCTGCTGAGGCTCCCGAACCTCCCCGATCCCACCGCCGCCCCCGGCCCGGAGGACGAGCTGGTGCGGGTCGTCGGCGAGGTTCCCGCCCTGGGATTCACGGCCCGCGACCATCTGGAGCTCGCGGGAGGGCGGATCGACATGGACCACGCCGCCAAGCTCTCGGGCGCGCGCTTCGCGTACCTGAAGGGCGATCTGGTGCTACTCGAGCTGGCGCTCGTGCGCTGGGTGCTCGAGCAGCTGCGCGGCCACGGCTTCGAGCCCGTGATCCCACCGGTGCTCGTGCGCGAGCGCGCGCTGTTCGGTACCGGCTTCCTGCCCGACACCGAGCAGCAGATCTACAGCCTCCCCGAGGACGAGCTCTACCTGGTGGGGACCTCCGAGGTCGCGCTCGCCTCGCTGCACGACGAGGAGATCCTCGACGCCGAGCGCCTGCCGCTGCGCTACGCCGGCTTCTCCCCCTGCTTCCGTCGCGAGGCCGGCGCCGCCGGCAAAGACACGCGCGGCATCTTCCGCGTGCACCAGTTCGACAAGGTCGAGATGTTCAGCTTCGTCGAGCCCCCCGACTCCGGCGCCGAGCACGAGCGGATCCTCGCGATCGAGGAGGAGATCCTCACCGCGCTCGGCCTCCCCTACCGCATCGTCAACATCGCCGTCAACGACCTCGGCGCCTCCGCCGCCAAGAAGTACGACTGCGAGGCGTGGCTACCCAGCCAGGAGCGCTACCGCGAGCTGACCTCCTGCTCCAACACCACCGACTACCAGGCCCGGCGCCTGAACATCCGCGTGCGCCGCGAGAAGCGGGACAGGCCGGGGGCGGGTG
>JBIOEY010000084.1:0-11019 GCA_044446505.1 Solirubrobacterales bacterium | reverse complement strand
TGATGCTGCTTCCTTGCCACCGGGAGACCAAGCCGCCGACGACCCCGCAATTTGCGGAGATTTCCGAATAGTGGATGTTTGGCTCACATTGACTTTTCGATCGCCGCCAAGCAAACTTAAGCGAGCATTCCAGCGACCGGAATATTTCGTATCCAGACCGAAGGACAAAGGGTTGTGAGCCACTTCGCAGAGCACCAAGCAGGTCAAGGGCTACACAGCGCCGATTTCCACTGCCGAGAAGCGACAGTGACGCGGGCCGTGCGTTTGGCCGCGGCAAGCCCGGGCATCCGCGGCGGCGGCGTCCTCCAAGCGGAGAGGGGGGTGCGGGGATGGCGGTAGACACAGCACTGGAGCGACTGCGCCAGGTCAAGCACATCGTCGTGCTGATGATGGAGAACCGCTCGTTCGACCAGATGCTGGGCTATCTGAAGCTGGGCGGGATGCCGAACGTGGAGGGGCTCAACGGCGGCGAGTCGAACCCCGACGGCAAAGGCAACACGGTGCCGGTGTTCGAATGGGGCCCGCAGGAAACCGTCTTTCACCCGAGCCAGGACCCCACCGGCAAGATCCTCGACCCCTGCCACTCCGAAAAATGCGTCTCAGAACAGCTCGAGAACAACAACGAGGGATTCGTCAAGAGCTTCATCGCCTCACGCGTGGACAAAGAAGGGAAACGGATTGAGATCCCACCGGAGTACCACCGCCTGCCGATGGGCTACTACGGCGCGCAGCACCTCCCCACCTACGACATGCTCGCGCGTGCGTTCTGCGTGTGCGATGCCTGGCATAGCGCGGTCCCCGGCGACACATGGCCCAACAGGCTGTACGCGATGGCGGGCCGCGCCGGGCCGCCGACCCTGCCACCGCTTCTCGAGCGGATCGCCGAGGCGGTCAAGCGTGAGCTCCCCCAGCTGGCGAAAGCCCCGATCTTCGAGGTGGAGGCGTTCACCCGCCAGCTCGCAGAGGAGCAGTGGCGGTGGTACTCGCACGACCCGGCGACCCTCCGCGCGGCCGACAAGCTCTACCGCCGCTTCGAGGACCCGGACCGCGGGAACTTCGCGTTCTTCGACCGGCAGAAGGTGAGCCTGCTCACCCGACTGTTGGAGGAGCCGATCGTCTCGCCCGACAGCTTCCTCGACGACTGTGCGTGCGGCCGTCTACGGGAGGTCTCCTGGATCGACCCGAACTTCATCGACCTGAAAGTCCTGGATCCGAGCTCCAACGACGATCATCCCCCCTCGGACATCCGGGAAGGCCAGAGCCTGGTGCTGGAAGTCTATGAAGCGCTCCGCAACAGCCCCAGCTGGGAGGACACGCTGCTGGTCATCGTCTATGACGAGCACGGCGGGTTCTACGACCACGTCGAGCCGCCGGCGGTGAGGGTGGACGACGGCTCCCCCCACAATACCTACGGCGTCCGGGTGCCGGCGATCGTCGTCGGCCCGCGAGTGCCGCGTCAGGTCTGCCACGAGCTATTTGACCACCCCACGCTGATCAAGACAATCCTGCTTCGTTTCGCCGCGAACCCCGAGCAGGCGATCGCCCAGATGGGGCCTCGCGTCGATGACGCCGCCCACCTCGGTGTGGTGCTGGGCGACACGCCCCGCACCGACACCCCGGATCCGGCGTTGGCGCGCCAGAAGATCGACGAATGGCATCTGCGGGCCCGGGCGGCCCGGCGCGGCACCCCGCAGCACGGCCCGTCAGTCGCACCGGATGGCGCCGGGCGCGAGCTGACGCTCCACGAGTTCCAGGAAGACTTCCTGCGCTTCGCGCTGGCCGTTCGCCACGCCGGACTCCCGGCCGGCGAGCCATGAAGCCACAGCGCCTGCCTGAATCGCCAATCGGCATCGCGGTGCGCGGCGAGCAGCCCGGCGGCGGGCATGGCAGCCGCTGAACCGCCCGCGCCGCCCCCGGAGGCGGTCTTCCCAGCCGGCGCCTACGACACCTCGCGCAGCACGCCGGTCTCGGGATCGAAGACGAAGCCGCGGATGTGCTCGCGGGCCGGCAGCTCCGGGCTCGCGCGCAGCCGCTCGAGGCTGTGGCGCAGGGTCGCCTCGACGTCCTCGAAAGCGCCGAGCCGCCATGTCGGCAGGACGCCGTCGGCGGCGAGCGCCCGCGCGAACTCATCCTCCGAGGCGCCGTTGAGGCCGCAGCCGTCGTGCATGACCACGACGATCTCCTCGGTGCCGAGCAGCCGCTGGGAGGCGCTCAGCGAGCGGATCGCGTCGTCCGTGACGAGCCCGCCGGCGTTGCGGACGATGTGCGCGTCGCCGCGCCGCAGGCCGAGCATCGGGAAGAGGTCGATCCGCGTGTCCATGCACGCCAGCACCGCCACCTTCCGGCGCGGTCGCGCGCTGAGCCCAGGCGCCGCGAGCTCCGCGGCGCGGGAGTTCGAGACCATCAGCATCTCATCGGCGTTGGGCATTCGCTTGCGCTCCTCGCACGGAGCACCGGCGACCGGCGCCGCCCCCGTGCGTTGGTGGGATCGTGGGCAGGAGGAGGCGCCAAGGATAGTGAAGCTCCATCCTCCCAGGCCCCCACCAGGCGTGGGGTGCGACCCCGGCTCCCGGGTTGATCGATCGGAGGTGACCGCGAGCGCGGCGATCGACCGCCGCAAGCGCGGCGTCCCGGTCACCGCGGCCCCGGCCTGGCCCGTCGCGGAGGGGCCTCGTGGCGGGAGAGGTCGGGGAGCGCCTGGGCGAGGCCGAGCAGCGGCGCGAACAGGTCGCCGTGGCGCTCGACGCGCTCGAGCAGCGCGGGCGGCTCGAGGCTCAGCTGGGGCTCGCCGCGGCACGCCCCCCGCTGCACCTCCTCCCAGGTGAGCGGCGTGGAGATCGTGGGACGCTCGCGGGCGCGCAGCGAGTACACGCAGACGGTCGTCTTGTGGGGGTCGTTCTGGCTCCAGTCGATCAGCACCCTGCCGGGACGCAGGCTCCGGGTCATGCGCGAGAGCACCGTCCGCGGGTGCTCCTTCTCCAGCAGCTCGGCGACCGCGCGCGCGAACGGCTTGGTCTGCGCGTAGGAGACGGGGGTGTTCAGCGGCAGGTAGACCTGCAGGCCCTTGGACCCGGAGGACTTCGCCACGGTCTGCAGCTCGAAGGCGTCGAAGAGCTTCTTGATCCAGAGCGCCACGCGGCAGCACTCGCGCAGGCCGGCGGGCGCGCCGGGATCGAGGTCGAACACGAGCGCGGTCGGCGTGTCCATGTCACGCGCGCGGGAGAGGCTCGGATGCAGCTCGATCGCGGCGAGGTTCGCGGCCCAGATCAGCGTGGGGAGATCCTCGATCAGGCAGTAGTCGATCCGCTCGGAGCGGCGCTCGCTCCACACCGCCGCGGTCCGCACCCACTCGGGGCGGTGGGCGGGGCAGCGCTTCTCGTAGAAGTGCTGCCCCTCGACGCCGTCGGGGTAGCGCTTGAACGTCAGGGGGCATCCGGCGAGGTGGGGCAGCAGGACGGGGGCGATCGCGGCGTAGTAGTCGATCATCTCGCCCTTCGTGAGGCCGGTGCGCGGGTACATGACCTTTTCGCGGTTGGAGAGGCGCAGCGCGCGGCCCTGCACCTCGATCTCGGCGTGGCGGGCGCTCTGGCGGCGCACCTCATAGGAGCTCGACGCCGCCGCGGTGGGGGCGGATGGCTCGAACTCGACCTCCTCCGCGGGCTTGTCGGGGCGCAGCCCCTTGTAGGAGGAGTGGAGCAGGATGCGCTCGCGCGTCCAGCGCGAGAACTCGATCTCGGCGATGAGCTCGGGCTCGACGAAGCGCGCCTCGCGTGGCGGCTGCACGCCGCGCTTGGCGAACGGGCTTGAGCGGCGCGCGCGAGCGGCGAGCTCGGTGGCGAGCCGCTGCAGCTCGGGCTCGTCGAAGCCGGTGCCGACGCGGCCGGCGTAGCGCAGCACGCGCCGCCCGCGGTGCTGCTCGTGGTAGCCCATCAGCAGCGCCCCGAGCGCCCCCGAGCGCTGGCCCTTGCCGGGGAGCCACCCGCCGATCACGAGCTCCTGGCGGTTGACGTTCTTGAGCTTCAGCCACGCCCCGCTGCGCTCGCCGGGCCGGTAGGGGGAGTCGATGCGCTTGGCGATGACTCCCTCGAGGCCGTGGGCGGCGGTGGCCGCGAGGAAGTCGCGTCCGTCGGCGGCGTGGTAGGCGGGCGTCTGCCAGGCGGGGCCCTGCAACTCCAGCTGCTCGAGCAGCGCGCGCCGGCGGCGGTAGGGAAGCTCCATCGTGAGGCGCCCGTCGAGGTAGAGGAGGTCGAAGATCACGTACGTCACGGGCGCCTCGCGCGCGATGCGGCGGATGGCGCTCTCGGAGGTGAGGTGCATGCGCTTCTGGAGGCGCTCGAAGCTGGGTGCCCCGTGCTCGTCGAAGGCGACGATCTCGCCGTCGAGCACCGCCTCGCACGCCCCGAGCTGGCGGCCGAGCGCGCGCAGCTCGGGGTAGCGGGCGCTCACGTCGTTGAGGTTGCGGCTCTCCAGGCGCAGGAGCCCGGGGCGCCAGTAGGCGAGCGCGCGCACCCCGTCCCACTTGAGCTCGAACGCCCACTCCTCCGCCTCGCCCGCGGGCAGCCGGCCGGGGCTCGCGAGCATCGGCGGCAGGTGCTCGGGCATCGCCTCGCGCTGCGCGATCATCCCTACGTTCTAGCGACGCTCCTCGCGTTTGCCCCGCCCGCTCGCGATGGTCGATCTCGTGCGCGACCAAGGCGGGCCAACACTCTCACGCTTGGCCAGCCGGCCAGTATGATCGGGGGAGCGTCTGCACCACCCACGATCACGGAGGCCCCTATGGCGTCGGTCGGCAGCGATCTGAGCAGCGGCGCTCCCCCGACGGGGAGCGAGGATCTCAAGGAGGTGCTCGTGGTGGAGCGGGAGCGCTGGCGGGAGGGGCCGCCGCACGAGCTGTTCGGTCGGCTCCGGCGTGAGTGCCCGGTGCACTGGACGCGGGAGATCCCGGAGTTCCCGATCGAGCAGGGCTTCTGGTCGGTGACGCGCCCGGAGGACATCCACGCGGTGAGCCGCGACTGGCGCACGTTCTCCTCGGAACTGGGCGGGATCACGCTGGCCTCGGCGGTCTTCCCGATCGAGCTGACGCGGGCGATGTTCATCGGGATGGACCCCCCGAAGCACGACCGCGTGAAGGCGCTCTTCCAGGCGGGTTTCACGCCGAAGCGGATCGCGGCGCACGAGGGGGAGATTCGCGCGATCGCCAAGCGAGTGCTGGAGCGCCTGGAGGGGCGCGAGCGGTGCGACCTCGTGAGCGACGTGGCACAGCCGGTGGTCTCGCGGGTGATCGGGAGCTTCATGGGGATCCCCGAGGAGGACGACGCGGTGTGGGCGCGGCTGATGAACTCGACGCTGGGCGCGGGCGACCCGGACCTCAACCCGGAGGGCATCGAGGGAGCGCTCGAACGGGACATCCCGGAGATCTTCGAGCGCTGCCAGGCGATGATCGCCGAGCGCCGCGAGCGCCCCACGGAGGATCTGACAAGCGTGCTGGTGCACGCGGAGGTGGACGGGGGGCGCCTGGAGGAGCACGAGATCGTGATGGGCTTCTTCCTGCTGGTGGCGGCGGGGAACGACAGCACGAAGGCGACCTACAGCAGCGGGATGCGCGCGCTGATGGAAAGCCCCGAGCAGCGCGAGCTGCTGCTGGAGGACCCCACGCTGATCCCGGGCGCGGTGGAGGAGGCGCTGCGGATGTTCCCCGCGTTCGCGCACTTCCGCCGCACAGCCACATGCGACACGGAGCTCGCGGGCCAGCCGATCAAAGAGGGCGAGAAGGTCGTGATGTGGTACGCCTCCTCGGGCCGCGACGAGCGCCGCTACGAGGACCCGGACCGCTTCGACGTGACCCGTAACCCCGAGCACCAGGCGTTCGGCGCGGGCGGGCGGCACTTCTGCCTCGGCACCGCACTCGCGCGCTTGGAGCTGAAGGTGATGTTCGAGGAGACGCTCAGGCGCTTCCCCGCGATGGAGCTCGACGGCCCCCAGACGGTGGTGGAGTCGGCGTTCATCAACCAGATCAAGACGCTGCCCGTGAAGCTCGCCCCGTAGCGCGCTGCGACGGGCGCCACGGTCGGCGCGCGGAGTTGGGTAATCGTTTGGGATCGTCCGCGCGGGTTCGCTCGGGGCCCCAGGGTGGTGGGCGCGGGGCCTCCTACCCCGCGTCCACGGCTTCGTCGTAGCCGCCGGACTGGGAGGCGCTCGGGCTGCGCTTCAGCCGCCCGCATGTGGCTCACCTGCACGCTAGGACTTCCGGATGGCTAACGGCCGGAAGAGCCAGCGGGGCCACGCGTCTCGCCGACCATGGGACTGGGACGCATCGGCTGAGGCCGCGGAGGGGTGGGCGGAGACGGCGGAGGAGTCGGCTTGTCGGACATACGCATCAGTCTACCTCTGAGCGACGAGGGCAACGACCCACGCCAGCACCTCGGCGACCAGCAATAGCGCACCGAGACGAAAGACCGTCATCGACGTCCTCAGCTGGCGGCGATTCAATTCGGCACTGCGACCCATATGCAGCGCCAGGTCACGCTCAATCAAGTGGAGCTCCATAGGCTCGCCGTCCGTCGGCTCAAGATAGGTTGCGATGAACTCATCCGGGGCCAACGAGAACTCCCAGTCCCGCCGTGGCCACAAGACCAGCAGGACCGCAAAACCGAGCAATACGAAGCAGCCGATCGCGACCCAGCCAGCCCCACCGATGTCTCGCCGGGCCAGTGTCTGGCCGCCGAAGAAGGACGTAGTAATGGCCGCAGCGGCGATTAGCGCTCCAGCACGCGCCCGCAGCTCCACTACAGACCGCTCCTGATCCTCCAATCCCCTCCTGGCCTCACGATACGCAAGCGCATAGCCAGCACCTGACGTCTCACGAAAATGCGTGTCCATGCCTCGATCCTAAAGACGGACGGCGACAGCACGCTCGATCGATCACGCGGGGCTGGAAGGCGCGACCACACTCCCATCGCTGGCAAGCCCCGCGCCACACCGGCGCGGGGCTATGCCGGTCTCGGCAGATCAGCGCCCGGCGCGGGGGCGCTGCACCAGCCGGATCACGAGACCTGCAGCGAGCAGGAGCACGCCGGCGCCCACGACCCAGGTGAGGTTCAGCCCGGTGAAGGGCAGCGTCGACGCTTTCGGCGTCACCGGGGTCGTCGCGGTGGGTTCGGTGGTGGGCGTCGTCTTTTCGGCTTCTTTGGCGGGTTCGGTTTCTTTTTTCGGTTCGGGTTCCGTTTTGGGCGTGGGCGGTTTCTGGTTGTAGCCCGAGGTTCCCGTGCTCGACGTGCCGGTGCTCGTCTGCGCGAGGGCCGGTGCGGCGGGCACGATCAGCGCCAGCACCGCCGGCAGCACGAGGAGCTCGCGGCGCGCGATGCGCCGGCGGCCGCGGCGCACGCGGCTGCCGCTGGACATCTCCTCGACCGATGCTGCACCTGCTGTCTGCGACCTGCTCGAGTCCATTCCTTGGGTCCGCGTCATGCGCACCTCCCGTGTTCAGTGTTCGATTGTGGGTCCCTGCGGGGGCGGGACCGCTGGGTGGGGTCCGGCGAAGTCTATTGCGAAGCCAGGATCGCTTCTTTCCCGTTCTCTCCCGGTTCTCCCCCGAGCCCCATTCTCCTGCCCTGAGGGCGCTCTCGCCGGCCCATGGAAATCAGAGAGATCCCGCGCAGGACCGAGAGAGATCCCGCGCGGGACCGGGCCGCTCGCGGCCCTACCGCTGCGCGGAGGCCGGCGCGGGCGGGCGGGCGCCGACACTCACGCGCCCCTCCAGCTCCCCCTCCTGCAGCCGCGCGCGCAGCACCTTCTTGTCGAACTTGCCCACGCTCGTTTTGGGGACCTCCGCGATGAACGCGAACTCGTCCGGCAGCCACCACTTCGCCACGCGCGGGCGCAGGTGCTCGATCAGATCCTCCGCGCTCGCCGTGGCGCCCTCGCGCAGCACCACGCAGCAGAGGGGGCGCTCCGACCAGCGCTCGTCGGGCTTCGCGATCACCGCCGCCTCGATCACGTCCGGGTGGGCCATCAGCTCGTTCTCGAGCTCCACCGAGGAGATCCACTCGCCGCCCGACTTGATCACGTCCTTCGCGCGGTCCGTGATCCGCACGAACGCCTGCTCGTCGAGCGCCGCGATGTCCCCCGTGCGCAGCCACCCCGCGTCGAACTTCTGATCGCCCGAGGTGTCCCTGTAGTAGCCGCGCGCGATCCACGGGCCCCGCACCTCGATCTCGCCCGTGGACTCCCCGTCCCACGGAACCTCCTCGCCGTCGTCGCCGACCAGGCGCAGCTCGGTCCACGGCAGCGGCTTGCCCTGCAGCGCCCGCTCGTCCCAGTAGCGCTCGTCGTGGCCGCGGTCCTCCCCGGGGGCGGAGAACGTCACCACCGGGCTCGTCTCCGTCATCCCCCACCCCTGGTGGATCACCACCCCGTGGCGCTCCTCGAAGTCCTTCATCAGCTGCCGCGGCACCGCCGAGCCCCCGCACACCGAGTTCCGCAGCGAGGAGAGGTCCACCTCATGCGTGTCCGCGTAGCGCAGCAGGTCCGCGAAGATCGTCGGCACGCAGCCCATCACCGTCGGGCGCTCGAACTCGATCGCGCGCGCCAGCGGCTCCGCCTGCAGGAAGCGGTCGGGCATCACCAGGTCCGCCCCGCACAGCGCCGCCGCGTGCGGCAGGCCCCACGCGTTGGCGTGGAACATCGGCACCACCACCAGCACCCGCTCGCGCCGCGAGAGCCCCAGGTTGTCCGCCATCAGCGACGCCGTCGCGTGCAGGCAGATCGAGCGGTGCGAGTACAGCACCCCCTTCGGGTTGCCCGTCGTGCCGCTCGTGTAGCACAGCGCCGCCGCCTGGCGCTCGTCAAGCTCCGGGTAGTCGAAGGATCCATGTCCAGCCTCCTCCAGGAGCTCCTCGTAACGCAGCACGTTCGGGAGGGAGCCGGCGTCGCCATCGCCCATCAATATGAAGTGGCGCACCCCCTCGAAGGTCGGGGCCAGCGGCTCCAGCAGCGGGACCACCGAGTCGTCGACGAAGATCACCCGGTCCTCCGCGTGGTTGACGATGTATGTCAGCTGCTCCGCGAACAGGCGGATGTTCAGCGTGTGCAGCACCGCCCCCACGCACGGAATCGCCATGTACAGCTCGAAGTGGCGCTGGTTGTTCCACGCGAACGTCCCCACGCGGTCCCCGTCCTCGATCCCCAGTCCCCGCAGCGCGCGGGCGAGGCGGTCCACCCGCTCGGAGACCTCCCCGAAGCTCGCCCGCACCGTCCCCTGCGGCGTGAGCGTCACCACCTGCGCGGTGGGGTGGCAGTCGCGCATCCGCCGCCGCGCGTGCTGGAGCGTGAGCGGGAAGTCGTCCTGCATCAGCCCTTCGAGCATCAGCGAAGCATACTCGCGGAGAGCCCCCTCTCTGCGGCCCCGCGATGCCCCCCAGGCAGAGAGGTCGTGGCCTACGGCGTCGCGCTCAACATACCGATGAGCGCCCGCTCCTCCGAGCCCAGCGGCGTGGGCAGCGCATCGAGAGCGAACCACCCCACCGCCGCGATCTCCACCGGGTCCGCGCGCACCCGCGCGGGGTCCGGGAGTTCCGCGCGCACGAATGTGAGTCGCACCGCGAGCCGATCCAGGCGCGTCTCGAACGTCCCCACCTCCCGCCACTGCAACTCGCGCAGCCCCAGCTCCTCTTCCATCTCCCGCGCCGCACCCTCCAGCGGCGGCTCCCCGCGGCGCACCGCGCCGCCCGGCAGGTACCAGGTGTCCCGCCGGCCGTAGGTGTGGCACACCAGCAGCACCTCCCCCCCATGCGTCAGAGCGCACTTCACGCCGCTGCTCCGCCGCCGCCACACCGACGCCCGCAGCTGCAGACCCCACCACGCCACGCGATACAGGCGCCGCATCCCCCACACGCGCAGGGAGCGCATTACGCTGGCCGATCTCCGATCGGTCCACCCCTGACCCCCCTTGTGGGGGTCCTCATCCAAAAAAAGAAGGCCCCGCGCACATCACACGCGCTGGTCCGCTCGCCGGCCCGCCGTCAGATCGCGGTAGATCCCCCGCGTGCGGCGCGCCACGTCGCTCCAGTCGAAGCTCAGCACGTGCTCGGAGGCCTCCGCCACGAGGCGCTCCCGCAGCTCGGTGTCCGTCAGCAGCCGTTCGATCATCACCCCCAGGTGCTCCGCGTCGCCGCCGTTGAAGCGCAGGCCCACCCGCTCCCCCGCCGGCACCACCTCGCGCAGGCCCCCCGTGTCCGCCACGATGCACGGGCAGCCCGACGCCATCGCCTCCAGCGCCACCAGCCCGAACGGCTCGTACAGCGAGGGCACCACGCACAGGTCCGCGATCCGGTACAGCGAGTGCAGCGCGTCGTCCCCGATCCACCCCAGGAAGCGCCCGTGCTCCAGCAGGCCCAGCCGCTGCGCCTGCTCCCTCAGCTCCCGCTCGTGCGTGCCGCTGCCCGCCACCAGGAAGCGCACGTTCCCCACCCGCTCGATCACCCCCGGCAGCGCATCCAGCGCGAGCTGGAACCCCTTCTCGTACACCAGCCGCCCCACCAGCACCACCAGCCGCTCCTGCGGCGCCGCGAACTCCGCGCGCAGCGCCTCCAGGTCCCCCACCGGGCGCAGGTCCCGCGGGTCGATCCCATTCGGGATCACCGTGATCCGGCTCTCCTCGATGTCGAAGATGTCCGCCACGTGGCCCCGCATGTAGTGCGAGCACACGATCACCGAATCCGCCCGCCGCGCGATCCACCGCTCCACCCCGTGGATGTGCGCCTGCGGCTCGTCCTGCACCCACCCCTGGTGGCGCCCGTGCTCGGTCGCGTGGATCGTCGTCACGTACGGCACCCCCACGCGCTCCGCCAGCGCCGCCCCCGCGTGCGCCACCAGCCAGTCATGGCCGTGTACCAGCTCGTAGCTGCGCTCCTCCGCCAGCGCCTCCCCCGCCGCCAGCATGTCCTCGTTCATCCGCTCCACCCACCCCACGAAGCGATCGAGGTCCCGCGGCCAGCGCGGCTCGCGCACGCGGTACACGCT
>JBIOEY010000083.1:0-11039 GCA_044446505.1 Solirubrobacterales bacterium | reverse complement strand
CGCTCCGCCATCGCGCGCTCATCAATCATGAACCACCACTTCGACAGCCCACGCGCCCACACCTCCCACCACAGCACTAAATAAGTCGTGAGCCCTTAGTCCTGAGGCTTTGATAAATGGGGGTCATCCCCACCGCGCCGATTCTAGCGGGGTCGAACCCTCGTCCAGCACCGCATCGAGATTCGGGCGCGCGGTGAGGCTCCGAGCGGTGAGTAGATAGCCTCGCCGGCCATCGACTGTAGCGTCTGTGTTACACTCGGGACAACATGGGCGCTCGTGGGGCGGTTGGGCGTGATAGCGGTTGACGGCGATCAGAGGACGGCGATCAGAGCCCCACACAGCCTCGACTACTCCGAGCGGCCAAGTGCCGGCAAGGAGCCTTAGACGCTCCACCCATCCTCGGAACAGCGCAGCGCCCGGACAGAGGTTGGAACCCAGGCGGGAACAATTGCGCAATAGTGTTCGCCATGCTGCTGCGGGTTCTGGGTCCAGTCGTGGTGCTTCTGCTTCTGACGCTTTTCGGCTGCGGCCACAGCGGTCGGTCGGGCGGGCGACAGCGCGCGGGACTTGCCGCCTTGGGTGCCTCGCGGTGCCGGGTGACAGTGCCGAACAGGAGCACGCCGCCCGGCGAGCGCCCCGACCGGGGCCATGACGGGAACGGTGCATTGTGGACCGCCTTGCCGCTCAATGGCAGCGTCGTGGGAATCCGCCAGGAGCTGCTCTCGCGCCCGGGGGCGTGGCAGCGCGCGATTGGAGAAGGGGCTTTCGGCATCGTCCGGGCGGATGGCGCGGTCGCGGTCAAGTTCCCGTGGTGGGGTCGTCGAGGAGCAACGGACCCGTTGATGATCTCCGGCCGCAGGCTGGATCAGTCTGCTTCGCCGTTGCGGGTCGACGCCCCGCCGGGCAGTGGCTCACCCGGTTTCTGGGCAAGCCGGATCATCTTTCCGACTGAGGGTTGTTGGAGCGTCACCGGACGAGCGCAGGCGGGCACGCTGACTTTCACAGTACATGTGATGAAGGCCAACGGACTTGCCCAGCCACGAGCAGCAAGGCTTGCGCTCTCGAGGACCTCCCCGAACATCGTCCGCGTCACTGCCCCGACCGCCTCAACGTCGCAGCCGATCCGAGTGACACCGCCTTCGCTTCGCCAACCAATCATGCGTCAGTGGCCGATCCCATACGGCACCGCGCGCAAGCGCCAAATGGCGGCCTACTCGCTGCGTCACTACGGCGAAGACACCTATGTGCTCAACCATCCGAAACTAATCGTCGAGCATTACACGGAGACCGCCACGGCGCAGGAAGCCTTTAACACCTTCGCCCCAGACGTGCCAGACAGTGAGTTTCACGAGCTGCCAAACACCTGCGCGCACTTCCTCGTGGAGCCGAACGGCAGGATCGACCAACTCGTTTCCCTCTCGCTGCGCTGCCGGCATACGACGGGCCTCAACTGGACCGCAATCGGGATCGAGAATGTCGGCTTCTCAGATCAGGCGATCCTCAACAACCCAGCCCAGATCGCGGCATCGCTGCGGCTCACCCGATGGTTGCGATGCCGCTACGCGATCGCGCTGAAGAACGTGATCGGACACAACGAGAGTCTGTCCTCGCCCTACCACCACGACCTGGTGCCGGCGTTTCAACATCAGACGCACGCCGACTGGAACCACGCCGACATGGGACGCTATCGCTCGCTGCTCGCGCGCCTCGCCTGCTAGCCGTAGCACGGCCGCGTATTGTCGTCGTGTGCTGCGCTCCTCTTGCCCGATCGTTACGATTGTCGCGGCCGCTGCGAGTTTGCTGGCCGCAGGCTGCGGCGTGAGCGCGGGCCAGAACGCCCGCGGCGTCGTCGTCGAGCTGCCCCCGGGACACCTCACGCCACTGAGCTCCGCTCGGTTGGCGCGGGTGGTCCTTGCGCTGGCGCACGGTCTGCCGTCTCGGGAAGGGAGTTACATGCGTCCGCCGCTCCGCTGACCCAGTTGGTGGCATGGGCCTTGCCACCGTGGGCGCGTGCGATGCTCCGAGCGATGGACAACCAACCCCGCCCCCTGCACCGTGCACCCGGGATCTGGGCAGCTGAAGCACTCAAAGGCGACTTTCATCGTCCATTCATGCGGCTTCTCGTAGCTTGATCGGCACCCGCTGAAAATCGACGAGAGGAATCTCCATGATCAAGCGTTTGATCCCAATCACAGCAGTCCTCGCCGTAGTTGGCGTAACGGCTGCCGGTGGTGTTGCGCCGGGGCGACCAGTTCTGCGACTGGCGCCGGATCAGGGCTGCGCGGGCGTCTCGGAACGGGCGTTGAACTCAGCGGTCGAGTTCGCGTGCGGGAAGTCCTCGTCCGGTACGTCGAGCCCGAGCCGTTCACATATGGGCTCCCATCCGTCTCCGAGCGACCACTCGAGCAGGCGCTCGGGCGCGGTCGCCTCGCGCACGGCGTCGTTGTGGCGTTCGAACGCATCGATCATCGCGCCTTCGTCGTCGAGGCGGTCGCTGAACCGCTCTCGCAGCAGCCTGCGCATCGTCTCCATCCACGGCGCCATCTCGGCGGGCGGGTTGGCGAGCACCTGAAAGATCGTGTTCGACGCGCTTCGGTACCAGGACTGCGGATCGCGCACGGACAGCAAGACCAGCGCATCTGGATTCGCAGCCGAGAGCTCCTGCCAGAAGGATGCGCCGGGCCAGTCGACGAGCGCAGCGTAGCGGGCGAGCATCGCCCCCCAGTCAACCGGGCGGCCCTCGATGGCGTCGGTCCAGTCCGAAATCTGCGTCCTGTCCTGGACGATCTCGAACATGTGATGGCACGGCGCTCCCAACAGGCGTTCCAGGGCGAGCTTCAGCGAGTTCGTGCCGGTACGGCCCACACCGGCTCCTACGACCTTCAGCGGCATCCGTTGACCACCGATCCCGTGCTCGACGTTGGTGATAAAAGCTGCGCCAGTATAGGGTCAGCAGCAAGCAGCTTATCCGTTGGGAGCGTCCGCGAAGGGTTGATCACCGGCCCGGATCCAGAGCTCGCCGAGCTGGCCGAGTGCGCCGTCGGCCAGCCCTCCGCGCTTCCCTGATGCGGCCGATCCACGTCGCACATCTCGACAAGACCCGGCCGGTGCTGATTGCTGCCGCAGCGACGCCGGCGAATCATCGCGCGCATAGGCGCTCGAGCTCATCGGCACCGCCGGCGGCGCCCGGTGCGGAGGCCAACGCTCTCTGCAGCCGGCGCGCGGCGTCGCGGTAGGAGGGCGTCGGCAGCACTCCCGCGATGGCTTGTCCGATCTCCGGGACGCCCGCGTCGACCGGTAGCGCCAAGCCCGCGCCGAGCGCCTCGACGCGCCGGGCGTTGGCGTCCTGGTCTCTCCCCATCGGCATGCAGACGAGCGGGACGCCATGCGCCAGGGCGGCCATGACCGTCCCGAGCCCGGCGTGCGTGACAACGAGCGACGCTCGGGGAAGCAGGACGTCGTGCGCGCGGGGATACTGCGGGAGCAGGCCACCCCGCAGGGCGATACCACGCTACCGCGGTGGCGTCGGGGGTATGATCCGCGCTCGATGAAGACGCGGATCTTGGTCCTGGGAGCCGGCTTCGGCGGTCTCGAGCTCTCGACCCTGCTGTCGCAGGAGCTCGGCGAGAGCGTCGAGGTGACGGTGATCGACAGGAGCGACGCGTTCGTCTTTGGGTACTCGAAGCTCGACGTGATGTTCGGCCGCACGACGCCCGCGGAGGTGCGCCTCGCGTACAGCGACATCGCAAAACCGGGAGTCCGCTTCCTGCGGGAGACGATCACGGCGATCGATCCGCAGGAGCGGCGCGTGCGCACCGACGGCGGGGACCACGAGGCCGATGTCCTGGTGGTGGCGCTGGGTGCGGACTACGACCTCGACGCCACGCCGGGGCTCGCGGAGGGGGGCAACGAGTTCTACTCCGTCGCCGGCGCCGAACGGCTGGCCGGGATCCTGCCCACGTTCACGCGGGGCCGCGCGATCGTCGGGGTGTGCGGGGCGCCGTTCAAGTGTCCCCCGGCGCCGAGCGAGGCCGCGCTGCTGCTGCACGACCACCTCGTCAGGCGGGGGGTCCGCGGGGATTGCGAGATATCCTTCGTGATCCCGCTCCCGAGCCCGGTCCCTCCCTCGCCGGACACCTCCCGCGCGCTGGTCGCGGCGTTCGCCGAGCGCGGCATCGAGTTCGTCCCGGGGCGCCGGGTGAGCTCGCTGGACGCAGCGCGCCGCGTCGCGGTGCTGGACGACGGCGGCGAGATGCCCTACGACCTCTTCCTCGGCGTCCCCAAACACCGCGCCCCCGAGGTGGTGGTGGCGAGCGGGATGGTCGAGGAGGACTACATACCGGTGAACCCGAGGACGCTCGAGACGCGCTTTCCGGGGGTTTACGCGATCGGCGACGTCGCGGCGGTCGGTGTGCCGAAAGCGGGGGTGTTCGCGGAGGGTCCCGCGCGGGTCGTCGCGGAGGCGCTGATCGCGAACGCCAAGCGGGGCGAGCAGCCGGCGGCCTACGACGGGCGCGGCTCCTGCTACATCGAGTTCGGCTCCGGTCGCGTGGGTCGCGTCGACGTGGACTTCTTCTCGGGACCGAAGCCGACCGGCACCTTCCAGGAGCCCTCCGGCGCGCTGGTCGCCGAGAAGCAGCACTTCGGCGCGAGCCGCCGCGCCCGCTGGTTCGGCCGCTGACCCGGAGCCCATACCCGCTCGCCCGTGCCGTCCCGAGCCCATCGGTGCCTCCGCGTGGCTTGTCCGCGCACCGGCGCGATCGGCGCGACTAATCGCGAGCGAGCGCGCTGAGGATGTCCAGGCGGGCGGCGCGGCGGGCCGGGGGGACGGCCGCGATCAGGCCGACGAGCGCGGCGAGGAGCAGCAGGATGAGGAGGGTTCCGGCCGGGATCGACTGGACGTAGCCGGAGCCGGAGAGGGCGAAGGTGGTGACGAGGATCGCGCCCACGACCCCGATCACGAGCCCGAAGATGCCCCCGATCAGCGCGGTGATCACTGACTCGTAGCGGATCATCTGGCGCACCTGGCGGCGGGAGGTACCGATCGCGCGCATCATGCCGAGCTCGCGGGCGCGCTCGTAGATCGAGAGGATCAGCGTGTTGACGATCCCGAACAGCGACACGACCACCGACAGCGCGAGCAGCACGTAGATCAGCGCGAGCAGCGTGTTGATCTGGTTGGCCTGGTCCTGCTTGAACTGCGCGGCGGTGCGCGAGCGGGCCTGCGGGAAGGCGCTCGCCAGCAGCCTGTTGACAACAGGCTGGACCTGCGCGTTGCTCGCGCCCGGCGCGTAGGAGACGAAGTCGAGCGCGTCGTCGCGCTGCCCGAAGGCGGTGCGCGCGAGTCCGAGGGCGATCGTGAGGTTGCCGAGCAGCCGCGCGTTGTCCGCGGCGATGCCGCGCACCATCAACGTCACGCGCCGAGCGGTGGGCGTGAGCACCGACACGGTCTGCCCGACCTTCAGGTGGTGTTCGTCGGCGTAGCTCTTCGTGAGGATCGTGCCGGTGCTCCCCAGAGTGGAGAGCGTGGCGCCCGAGCCCTGCTTCCATTCGACCCGGTAGACCTGCCCGAAGGTGGTGGGGTCGATCGCGGTGATCGAGGCGTTGCTCGAGCTCCCGCGCAGCCGCCCGGTGGTGAACGCGATCGGGGTGACGCTCGCGACCCCGGGCACGCGGCGCAGCGCGGGCGCGAGCACGGCCGGGATTCCCTGTTCGGGCCCGGCCTGGGAGTTCTCCACGATCAGGTCGCCGGCGAACGAGCGGGTCACGGCCTGGTCGATCGTGGCCTTGGTGCCGGCGGCGAGGACCGCGACGAACGTGACGAGGGCGAGCCCCACGGTGAGCGCCGCGGCGGTGATCATCGTGCGCCCCGGCTGGCGGATCGCGTTCTCCCGCGCGAGCCGTCCGGTGATCCCGCGCCAGCTCACGAGCACCCCGATCGCGCGGGCGAGCGCGGGGATCACGTGGTGGCGGGCGGGGCGGCCGCCGCGCCTCAGCCGCAGGAGCAGGGCGATCACATACGCCGCGAGCACCACGAGTAGGATCGAGAGCAGGGCTCCCGATCCGGAGAGGGCTCCGAGGCCGAGGAGCAGGACTGCGGCGAGCAGCCCGCGGCGGAGCACCCCAACCCTGGTGAGGGTGCGCGGCTCGATGCCGACGCCCTCGCGCATCGCCGCGAGCGGCGGCACGCGGGTCGCGCGCTGGGCGGGCGGGAGGCCGGCGAGCACGGTGACGCCAACGCCGACCAGCAGCGAGACGACGATCGTGCGGGTCTCGAGCACGGTGCCGCTGTCGGGGAGGTCGGCGCCGAAGGCCTTGAACAGCTGATCGAGCGCGGGCGCGAGCGCGATGCCGCCGAGCAGGCCGAGCACGGCGCCGCCGACGCCGAGCAGCAAGCCTTCGTAGACGACCGAGCGCATCATCTGCGCGCGGGAGCCGCCGAGCGTACGCAGCAGCCCGAACTCGCGGGTGCGCTGGGCGACGGTGATCGAGAAGGTGTTGAAGATGATGAACGCGCCGACCACCAGCGAGACGTAGGCGAAGACGAGCAGGAAGGTGCGCAGGAAGCTGAGGTTGCTTTCGAGATCCGAGGACTCCTTGGCGGCCTGCTGGGCGCCGGTGCGCACATCGACCGTGCGGGGTAGCTCCGCGCGGATGCGAGCGCGCAGCTCGCCGGGCGTGACGCCGGCCTGGGCGGCGACGTCGATCTGGTCGTAGTGGCCCTGCTCCCCCAACACCCGCTGCGCCTCGGGGAGCGTGAGGATCGCGGCGCCCGCGCCGCCGAAGGACTGGCCACCGCCGAAGCGCATGATGCCGACGATCGTGTAGCGCTTGGCGGGGGCGGAGCCCGCCACGAGCATCTGCCCGCCGAGCTTCAGGCCCGCCCGGTCGGCGGTCGCTTCGTCGATCGCGACCTCCTGCGCGTCGAGGGGGAAGCGGCCGTGGACGATCTCGAAGGACTGAAAGCGCTTGGGCACCTCCGAGCCGACGAACGCCGGGGCCCCGCCGGTCGTCAGCCGTTTGCCGCGCGCGTCGAGGAACGTCGCGGGCGTGAAGATCGAGCCGGAGGCTTCGGCGACGCCCGCGGTGCGGCGCACCTGCGCGAGCGTCGCCTCGGTGATCGGCGAGGTCTGCGCGCGGGTCTGGCGCCCGAGCGTCTGGGTGGGGGTGATCACCACGTCGTGCCCCTCGTTGGCGACCTGGAAGATCCCGGCGAAGGAGTGGTTGATGGTGTCGGTGAGTATGTAGGTGCCCGCCATCAGCGCGACGCCGAGCGCGATCGCGATGCCGGTCAGCAGCACGCGCAGCTTGCGCTGGAGGAAGCCTCTCAGCACGAGCTTGAGCATCAGTCCAGGAAGCCTCTAAGCACGAGCTTTAGCATCAGTCCAGGAAGCCTCTAAGCACGAGCTTTAGCATCAGTCCAGGAAGCCTCTCAGCACGAGCTTTAGCATCAGTCCACGGACTTCATGAGGTCGAGCGCCTGCTCGGCCGTCACGGCGTCCCCGTCGTGCACAATCCGCCCGTCCGCAAGCAGCAGCAGGCGATCGGCGAACGAGGCGGCGTGGGCGGCGTGGGTGACCATCACGACGGTCTGGCCGAAGTCGTCGACGGCGTGGCGCAGTAGCTCGAGCACGTCGCCGGAGGCTTTGGAGTCGAGGTTGCCGGAGGGCTCGTCGGCGAACACGACCGAGGGACGCGCGATCAGCGCACGCGCGACCGCGACGCGCTGCTGCTGCCCGCCGGAGAGCTCGGCGGGACGGTGGGTGAGGCGGTCGCGGATGCCGACGGTGTCGATCAGCCGCTCGTACCACTCCGCGTCGGGCTTGCGCCCGGCGATCGAGAGCGGCAGCAGGATGTTCTCCTCGGCGTTGAGGACGGGGAGCAGGTTGAAGGTCTGGAAGATGAAGCCGATCCGGTCGCGCCGCAGCTGGGTGAGCTCGCGGTCGCCGAGCCCGGTGAGCTCCACACCGGCGACCGTGACAGTGCCCGAGGTGGGCCGGTCGAGGCCCGCGAGGAGATGCATCAGCGTCGACTTGCCCGACCCCGAGGGGCCCATGATCGCCGCGAAGCGCCCGGCGGGGAAGTCCACCGTCACGCCCGCCAACGCGTCCACGGCCGCCTCGCCTTCGCCGTAGCGCCGGCAGAGCTCGTGGGCCTCGACGATCTTCACCGCTCCGTCTGCATCGCCGCCGGTTGGCATCCCGGGGCAGTCTAGTAGGCGGAGTGTTGGGCCCGGCGCGACTCAGAGGCAGGCATCAGGCCAACAGGGGGCCGTCAGGCAACCGTGCCCGATCTACCGGTTCCCCCGCGCGATCCTGCCGAGATCGATCGTGGCGTCGTAGAGCTTGGGATCGACGCCCTGCTCGAGCGCGACCTCGCGCAGGGGGCGCCCGGAATCGGTGGCCTGCTTGACGATCGCGGTGGCGCGGTCGTAGCCGATCGCGCCGTTGAGCGCGGTGGCGACGGCGAGCGTGGCCCCGGCGGAGGCGTCGGTCCCGGCCCTGTTGGCGCGGATGCCGTCGACGCACTTCTCGGAGAGCGCGCGGGAGGCGCTGGAGAGCAGGTGCAGCGACTGGAGCAGGTTGCGGGCGATCAGGGGGATGCGGACGTTGAGCTCGAACTGGCCCTGCATCCCGCCGACGGTGATCGCGGTGTCGTTGCCGATCACCTGCGCGCAGACCTGCAGCACGACCTCGGGGATCACGGGGTTCACCTTGCCGGGCATGATCGAGGAGCCCTTCTGGAGCTCGGGGAGGTGGAGCTCGCCGATCCCGGCGCGCGGGCCGGAGCCCATCAGCGCGAGGTCGCCGGCGATCTTGGTGAGGGAGACGGCGATCACCTTCAGCGCGCCGGAGAGCTCGACGAGCGCGTCGCGGCTGGCCTGCGCCTCGAAGGGGTCCAGGGGCGGGGCGATCTGGCGCAGGCCGGAGTCCTTCTTCAGCCGCGCGCGCACCTTCTCGGCGAAGCGCGGGTGGGTGTTGAGCCCGGTGCCAGTGGCGGTGCCCCCGAGCGGGATCTGCCCGACGTGCTCCAGGGCTGAGCGCACGCGCTCCTGTGCGAGCGCGAGCTGGGCGGCGTAGCCGCCGAACTCCTGCCCGAGCGTCACGGGGACGGCGTCCATCAGGTGGGTGCGCCCGGCCTTGACGACGTTCTGAAAGCTCTTGGCCTTCTTGGCGAAGGAGCGCTCGAGCTGCCGCAGCGCGGGCAGCAGCTCACTCTGGGCGACCTCCAAGGCGGCGAGGTGCACGGCGGAGGGGAAGACGTCGTTGGAGGACTGCCCCATGTTGACGTGGTCGTTGGCGTGCACGGGGCGGGCGGGGTCCCGATCTGTTGCGAGCGCGGCGATCACCTCGTTGGCGTTCGTGTTGGTGGAGGTGCCGGAGCCGGTCTGGAAGACGTCGATCGGGAACTGCGAGTCGTGCCGTCCGGCGGCGATCTCGGCGGCGGCCTTCTCGATGCGCCCGGCGCGACGCTTGTCGAGCAGCCCGAGCTCGGCGTTGACGGCGGCGGCGGCGCCCTTGATCCGCGCGAGCCAGTGCACGACGGCGACCGGCACGGTCTCCCCGGAGATCGGGAAGTTCTCCACGGCCTTGGCGGTCTCCCCGCCCCACAACTGCTTCTCGCTCATTCGCTTCTCCTTGGCCGGACGTGTGGCCGTTAGGGGGTTTGATATTTGGAGAGCGGCCTAGCCGGCCGCCGTGGTGTGCGCGTGGTGAGACCAGACGTTATCCGTAGAACGACGCGCCCCACGCGCTCATCGCGGGAGCGCTGACCGCGCGCCAACCGGCGACCCGGGAGATTTGATTCCAAAGAACTGGAGAGTTCGGGGTTATGCGGGAGACTACGGTCGCACCGCCCGATGGGGGCCCCGATCCATTCTATGTGTCCGCTGTCTCCCGATCCCGGCGCTGGCTGCTGATCGCCTGCGCAATCCTCGTGCTCGGCCTGGCGGCTTCGCTTGCCAGCGCGCTGCTGTGGCGCTCGAGCGTGCGCACGCAGGACAGGCAGGCATTCCAGACCAGCGCGACCGGCGTCACCGAGACTCTGGAGATGCAGCTGCGCCGCGACACCGAATTCGTGGCGACGCTGCGCGCCGTGCTGACCATGCAGCCTGGTCTGAGCGCCGGCGGCTTCAATCAATGGTTCACAGAAATCGAAGGTCGCCGGCGGCAGGTCGGGGGCCTGGGCACGCTGGTCGTGAGGCCGGTGCCGGCGAGCGGGCTCGCGGCCTTTCAGGCGCGGCGCGACGCCGACCCCGCCTTCCGGGCGCTCATGGGCGGGAAGGTCGAGCCGGTCGCTCCCACCGGACACGCCCGCTACTGCCTGCTCTCGGCGGGCGACGTGAGCACTCCATACAGCCCGGAGATCACCGGGCTGCTGCAGGGGAACTGGTGCGACCCGAGCTCACCGATCGGCGGCTATCCGGCGGGCGGAACCTCGCAGGCGAATCTCATGCGGTCGATCGCGGACATCGGGCAGTTCCTGGTGTACCCCGTGACGGCCGAAGGAGAGGACAACTTCTTCATCGAAGCGGCGTTCTACAGGCGCGACGCACAGCTGGCGAGCGTCGAGGAGCGCCGCGCGGCGTTGGTCGGCTGGGTCTCGAGCTCCTTCGACATCCCGACTCTCATACGTTCAGCCATTGGCGATCAGCACGGCCTGGCCGTAGCGCTGTACCACAGCAATCCGAACCAGCGTCTGGAACTGATGGGCCGAGCGGGAGCGCTCACCGCCGCCAAGCCGTTAACGCACAGCGCAACGCTGGCGATCGACGGCAGGTGGATCGTGAAGGTGACGGGAGCGAGCGCCGTGAGCGGCCTGTCCGCCGGCGCGCAGGGACTGCTGGTGCTGGTGGTCGGGGCGCTCGTGAGCGTCCTGCTGTTCGCGCTGGCGCTGGTGCTGATACCAACCCGCAACCAAGGTAGGTGGTATAGGATTGGTGTCGAACTTTGCCGTATGGCTACTTCGATTTCATTCCCAGAAGGCACTGTCGAGCGTATGGATGAGCTGCTGGCGGACAGCAAGGGCCTGTCGGCTCG
>JBIOEY010000082.1:0-11053 GCA_044446505.1 Solirubrobacterales bacterium | reverse complement strand
CTGGGCCGCGCGCAACATCCAGCCGCACCGGGTGAAGACGTTTAAGCTGTCCAACGACAAGCGTTTTGAGGAGAAGCTCGTCGATGTGGTCGGCCTGTATCTGAACCCGCCGGAGAACGCGGTCGTCCTCGGCGTGGATGAAAAGAGCCAGATAGAAGCACTGGACCGCACCCAGCCGATCCTGCCGATGAAGAAAGGCCGTGCGGGCACGATGACCCACGACTACAAGCGCCACGGCACCACGACCCTGTTCGCTGCCTTGGATGTGCTCACTGGCCGGGTGATCGGTGACTGCCTGCCCCGTCACCGTCATATCGAGTTCTTGAAGTTCCTGCGCATGATCGACCGTGAGGTCCCCAAGGGTCTGCAGATCCATCTGATCCTCGACAACTACTCGACGCACAAGCATGAGAACGTGAAGAAGTGGCTGGCCAAGCATCCGCGCTTTCACTTGCACTTCACGCCGACATCGAGCTCGTGGATGAACCTCGTAGAGCGGTGGTTCGGCAAGTTCACCGAAAAGGCCATCCGCCGCGGCGTGTTTCGCTCCGTCCCCGAGCTGATCGCAGCGATCGAAGCCTACCTCCAAGCCAATAACAAGAACCCCACGCCGTTCATATGGACCGCAACCACCGACCAGATCCTCGCCAAGGTCCGCCGCGGACGCGTCACCCTCAACTCAATCACCACATAAAACTGAGACACAGCACTAGCGCGGGCGCAGGCGGACAGCAGCTCGCTGGCGACCCGTAGGGATCTGTGGGCGCCGGAGACGCTGGGATTGCCCCACCGCCGCCGTGGCGGGGAGCGTCCGGCATCGGTGTGGGAAGACACGGGCGCGGTGGCGCTGCCGTCCAGGCGCTCCTGAGCTGCCGTTGGGAGTTGGGCCGCCCTCGGCCTGCTGCGTCGGCACTGCGGACGCCTGCGATCCCTGGGAAGGATGACCTATCACGGAGATGCAGCTACGCGGAGCGGCGCGCCCGACTGCGTGGCCGCGCCACTTGGCGTGTGTTTGAGCCGCCCACCTCATGGCAGCCATGCTCGCGTAGGTGACGTTCCAGATCGCGACGCTTCACGCCGCGGCGACGAACCGAAGATGCTCCAGGTCCTCGCTCGGGCGTCGCCCGGAGAGCTCATCGTCCGGCGTGAGCACCGTGCGTAGCGCATCGAGCACATTCTCCCGCGCCTCCACTCGCGTGCGACCCTGGCTGAGGGCTCTCGGAACCTCCAGCACACGCGCGACAATCCAGCCATCCTCGTCAGGCTCGTCGAAAGCGATCGTGAAGTCGATCGAGGGCGCCACGGCCACAGGGTAGCGTCTGGACGCCGGATAGCGCAGCCCAAGCCTCAAAAAGCCGCGGCCTCGCGGATCAACAGCGCACGACATCTCCTCTCAGGCGCTGCGCGATGCCAGCACGTACCGCCCCCTTGTCACCCGCGCGAACAACGGCTCCTTCCTGCGCACACCGGAAGCCAAGCACGAACTGATCGAATGTTCGGATACAGGATGCCCGAGCAGATCCTCGACAGCTTTCTGGACCTCCAACCCACGCTCGGTCGCGAGGCGACGGCCAGAACCTTGACGACGGCTCGCTGCACGTCATAGTGTTGGACAAACGGTGGCAGATGTGTAAGCTGCTACGACAGTCACGGCCAATATGACCACCAAGGAGACAGACAACATGCCCGCTGTACCCGTGTCGTTGAACGAGAGTCCCGCCGCGGCGGTTGAGGAGCAGGCTGGTGGGGCCGGCAGTGAAAGCAGCCGGCTGGGTGGTGGGGGCCAAAGCTCTGGCTCTGCAGGGACCGCAGGAGAGGGGGCCGGGAGCTCGCTGGAGCCCGCGAGGTGGCGGGACCCGAAGCGCTACGCATGGTTGCTGGGCCTGATCGTGCCGACGCTGCCGTTCCTCTCCTATGGCCTGGTGCAGGCGACCGGGCTGGGCCTCTTCTGGTTCTACGGCCCGATCCTGGTGTTCGCGATCTTCCCACTGCTGGACCTGCTGATTGGGATCGACGCCGCGAACCCCCCGGACAGCGTGATCAAGTGGCTGGAACAGGATCGTTACTACCGCTGGTGCACGTACCTGTTCATCCCGATCCAGTACGCGGGCCTGGTGTTCGCGTGCTGGCTGTGGTCGAGCGGCAAACTCTCGACCTTCGACGACATCGGGCTGACGCTGACTGTGGCGGTGGTGAGCGGGATCGCGATCAACACGGCGCACGAGCTCGGGCACAAGCGGGCGAGCCTGGAGCGATGGCTGAGCAAGGTTGCGCTCGCGCAGAGCGCGTACGGGCACTTCTTCATCGAGCACAACCGCGGGCACCACGTGCGCGTGGCCACGCCGGAGGACCCCGCGAGCGCGCGGCTGGGGGAGAGCTTCTACGCGTTCCTGCCGCGCACGGTGGCGGGCAGCCTGCGCTCCAGCTGGGAGCTCGAGCGCACACGGCTGGGGCGCACGGGACGCTCGCCGTGGACGCTGCGCAACGACATCCTGGGGGCGTGGGCGATGACGATCGCCCTGTTCGCGGCGCTCACGGCGGCGTTTGGTGTGGTGGTGCTGCCGTACCTGCTGGCGCAGGCGGTGCTCGGCTTCTCGCTGCTGGAGGTGGTGAACTACCTGGAGCACTACGGCCTGCTGCGCGGGCGCCGTGAGGACGGGCGCTACGAGCGCACGCGTCCGGAGCACAGCTGGAACAGCAACAACGTGGCGTCCAACGTGCTGCTCTACCACCTGCAGCGCCACTCCGATCACCACGCGAACCCGGTCCGGCGCTACCAGGCGCTGCGCCACATGGAGGAGGCGCCGCAGCTGCCGACGGGATACGCGGGGATGATCCTGCTCGCGGCGGTGCCCCCGCTGTGGCGGCGGGTGATGGACCGGCGGCTGCTGGCGCACTACGGGGGGGATGTGGCCCGCGCGAACATCGCCCCGCGCAAGCGTCCCCGCGTGCTCGCGCGGTATGGGGCGAGCGCATGAGCCGCTACCGCTGTCCGGGCTGCGGCTATCTCTACGACGAGGAGCGGGGCCACCCCCGCGAGGGCTTCCCGGGGGGCACCCAGTGGAGCGAGGTCCCCGACGATTGGGCGTGCCCGGACTGCGGGGTGTGCGACAAGGTGGACTTCGAGGTCGCGGAGTGAGCGCGCCTGCGCCCTATGCGGTGGCCGCGCGGGAGCTGCTGCGCGACACGCTCCTCGACGCGGCGCGGGCTGAGTTGGAGCACCGTCCGTGGGGCGAGGTCACGATGGCTGACGTGGCGGCCAAAGCGGGCGTCAGCCGACAGACCCTCTACAAGGAGTTTGGGTCTCGCGAGGAGTTCGCCCAGGTATTCGTGCTGCGCGAAGCGGAGCGCTTCATCGGAGCGGTTGAAGGGGCGTTGGACGCCAATCTGGATGATCCCAAGGCGGCGCTCACGGCGGCGTTTGGTCTGTTCCTCTCCGCTGCTGGAGAGGACCCGCTGATCCGCGCGGCGATCGTTGGCTCCGGGGAGATGCTGCCGTTTGTCACCACCCAGGGCCGGCCGCTGGTGGAGGGCGCCGCGGAGCGTCTGCGGATAGCGATCGCGGAGCGCTGGCCGCAGGCGGCGGCGCACGACACGGCGCTGCTCGCGGAGTGCTTGGTGCGTCTGGCGATCAGCTACACCACCCTCCCGATCGACCCGGCGGGCATGACAGCCTCCTCGATGACCGAGCTGCTCGGCCCCTTTATCGACCGCGCACTCCAGATCGAGCGCTGGCCGAAACGGGGACTCGCGCCGTAAGGCGCGTGTCACCCGGCTTCGGTCCGCAGCTGGGCGCGCTTGACCTTGCCGCTCGCGGTCTTGGGGAGCTCGGACACGAAGTCCACGATGCGGGGGTACTTGTAGGGGGCGGTCTCGCGCTTGACGTGCTCCTGCAGCTCGCGCGCGAGCGTGGGGGAGGGGGTGTGGCCGTCGCGCAGCACGACCACGGCGCGCACCACCGCGCCGCGCTCCTCGTCGGGGGCGGCCACCGCGGCGGCCTCGGCGACGGCGGGATGCGCGACGAGCGCTGACTCGACCTCGAAGGGCCCGATGCGGTAGCCGGCGGAGACGATCAGATCGTCGGTGCGCCCCTCGAAGTAGAGATAGCCCTCGTCGTCTTCGCGCACACGGTCCCCGGTCCGCCAGGGGTGGGCGGGATCGGATCTGTCCTCGCCTAGATAGCCGAGGAAGAATGTGGGCACGCTCGCGGGGTCCGCGACAAGCTCGCCATCCTCGACGGTGAGTCGCACGCCGGGCAGCGCGCGCCCCATCGACCCGGGGCGGGGCTCCCGGTCGAGGAGCATCCCAGTGAGCTGCCCGGTCTCGGTCTGGCCGTACCCGTCGCGGATAAAAAGGCCCGTAGCCTCATGCCATGTATGCAGCACCGCAGGGTTGAGGGCCTCCCCGGCGGCGACCATCCCGCGCAGCTGTGGCAGCGCGCCTAACGTGGCGCGCTTGGCGATCACGCGGTACTCGGTGGGGGCCATGCAGAGCACGTTGACGCGCTCGCGCGCGAGCAGCTCCAGCCGCTCGGCGGGATCGAAACGGGCGTCGTGGAGCAGCGCGGCGGCGCCGGAGAGCCAGGGGGCGATGAAGACGTTGCGCGCGGACTTGGACCAGCCGGAGGAGGCGGTGCACCAGACGAGCTCCTCCGCGCGCGCCCCAAGCCAGTGGGCGGCCTGGAGACGCTGGCCGAGGAGGTAGCGCTGGCCGTGAAGGACGGCCTTGGGCTCTCCGGCGGTGCCGCTGGTGAAGGTGATCAGGCAGGGGTCCTCCGGGGCGAGCTCCACCGCAGGGCCGGGCGGGGCGTCGAAGAGGGAGTCGTCGGGCACGAGCACCACCTCGACCTCCTCCCCGGCGACCTGGGCGTCATCCATCTCGGCCCGGTTGCGCTCGTCGGCCACGACGAGTTGCGGCCGGGCGACGGCGAGGCGTAGGCGGAGGTCCTTCGCGCGGAGCTGCTCGGTGCAGGGCAGGACGACGGCGCCGAGGCGGAAGCAGGCGAGCATCGTGAGCACCCACTCGGGGCGGTTGCCGATCAGGGTCATGACTACGTCCCCGCGGCGCACCCCGTGGCGGGCGAGCGTGCCGGCGAGGCGGGCGCTGCGCTCGGAGACCTCGCCGAAGCTCCACTCGCGCCGGCGCCCGTCGCGGGCGAGCTCCACGAGCGCGCGCCCCTGGGGCGGCAGGGGGTCGAGGACGTCGCGGGCGAAGTTCACGGGGCCGCCAGTCTGCCAGACGACTGCCGGGGCGCCTGCGGGAGCGCGCTGCGCAGGTATCCTCACGGGACACCGAACGAAGCCGACCCCCGACCCCGGAGCGTTGCCCACCATGGCTGTAGCCCCCTCGCCGTACACGGAGAAGACCGACGAGCAGAAGGCGATCACGGAGATGGTGCGCCAGTTCGCGGACGAGCAGATCATCCCGAACGCGAAGCACTACGACCACGAGGACTCATTCCCGGAGCCGATCGTGGAGCAGATGCGGGAGCTGGGGCTGTTCGGGGTGACGATCCCGGAGGAGTACGGGGGGATGGGGCTGGACCTGACGACGTACGCGATGATCGTGGAGGAGCTCTCGCGGGGGTGGATCTCGATCTCGGGGATCGTGAACACGCACTTCATCGGCTCGTACCTGCTGATGAAGTTCGGCAGCGAGGAGCAGCGCCAGAAGTACCTGCCGCGGATGGCGAGCGGTGAGGTGCGCGCGGCGTTCTCGCTGTCGGAGCCGGAGCTGGGCTCGGACGTGCAGGCGATCAAAACGTCCGCGAAGAGGGGGGAGGACGGGCGCTACGAGATCAACGGCCAGAAGATGTGGGTCACGAACGGCCTGCTCTCCTCGCTGGTGTTCGTGCTCGTGAAGACGGACCCGGAGGCGCAGCCGCGCCACCGGGGCTTCACGTGCTTCATCGCGGAGAAGGAGCCGGGGGTCTCGGAGAACACGGGGGAGTACGCGGGCCTGAACGTGCCGCCGAAGATCAAGAAGCTGGGCTACAAGGGGGTGGAGTCGACGGAGCTGGTGTTCGACGGCTACCGGTGCCCGGCCGAGAACATCCTGGGCGGCGAGGAGGCGGGGCTGAACAGGGGCTTCGCGCAGATGATGGACGCGCTGGAGGTGGGCCGCGTGAATGTGGCGGCGCGCGGTGTGGGCATCGCGCAGCGGGCGCTGGAGCTGGGGCTGCGCTACTCGCAGGAGCGCAAGACGTTCGGCAAGCCGATCGCGGAACACCAGGCGATCCAGTTCAAGCTCGCGGACATGGCGACCCAGGTGGATGCGGCTCGCCTGCTGACGCTGCGGGCGGCGCGGTTGAAGGACGCGGGGGAGCGCTCGGACCTGGAGGCGGGGATGGCGAAGCTGTTCGCCTCGGAGGCGGGGCGGTTCTGCGTGGAGGAGTGCTTCCGGATCCACGGCGGCTATGGGTACTCGAAGGAGTACGAGATCGAGCGGCTATACCGGGACGCCCCGCTGCTGTTGATCGGGGAGGGGACCTCGGAGATTCAGCGGATGGTGATCGGGCGCAAGCTGCTGCAGCGCCACAAGCTGTAGGACGGAGCGCTTCTGGCCTCCGCGCGCGCCGTAGCCTTCCCTCGGCGCGAGCGCGGTGGCGAGCGGCGCACGGAGTGCAATCGTGACGATATTTGGTCTCCGTGTAGGCTATGGGGCGGAGCGGGAGCGGCGGACAGGAGGATCTGTATGGCAGATGACGCCAAGGGGCTGATCGAGCTTGCGGTGCGCAGGTTCATCCGCGAGGTGCCGGCGCTGGAGCCGATCAAGCTGGTGGTGGGCGTGGAACTGCGGGGACGCGGGGACGTGCAGCACTTCCGTTTGGAGATGCCGGAGATCAAGGTGACGAAGGGCCCGGCGGCGGACGCGCGCCTGCGCGTGGACATGCGCCGGGAGTTCTTCAACGTGATGGCGCGCGAAGCGAAGGTGGCGGACTGGATCGAGGCGTTCGCGTACGGCCAGGCGAAGGCGTCGGGCCCGGAGCAGTTCCTGAAGCTGATCGTGAACGTGGTGGACCGCCAGCAGGAGCGCCTGCGCACCCGCCGCGCGCGTCAGACGTAGCCTCGCGTTCGGCGGACCCGGCCCTCGACCGCCCGGTCCGGGCTCAGTGGTAAGAGAGGATCTGGTCGGCCAAAAACGCCAGGGAGGCGACCAGGAAGAAGCACATTGCGATCAGGGAGAGGTTCTCGTTCACGAAGCCAGCATAGCTTCTTCGTCGTATAGCTTGATGACCTTGACGGCCGTATCCGGACCCCACCCACCCGCGGCATTGAGGCAGAGGCGGCAGAGCACGCACTCGTCGAGGTTGCGCTCGACGATCTCCAGTCCGCCGCCGCCGCGCTGGGCGAAGATGTCGACGGGGCAGGCCTCGGCGAGCCTGCGCGCGAGTTCGGCGTCGGCGGCGGCGGCGTCGTCGTCGACCTCGACGGCGATGAAGGTCCCGTCGCTTCTCATGCGGGGCTCCCTGCGGCTGTCCCACTGGCGCGCTCGGCGATCTTGGCTCCAATCAGCCTGGGGATCTCCTCGATGCGCTCGGCGACGGTGATCCCGGCCTGGGCGAGGCGGGCGATCTTCTCGGAGGCGGTGTCCTCCTTGCCTTCGACGATCGTGCCGGCGTGGCCGAAGCTCATGCCGGGCATCTCGTCCATGAAGCGCCCCGCCATGAAGGCGACGATCGGCAGGCGCGAGTTGTTCTCTGTGACCCAGCGGGCGAGCTCGGCCTCCATGCGCCCGCCGGGCTCGGTGTAGATCACGATCCCCTGCGTCTGGGCGTCGGCCTCGAAGAGGGGCATGAGCTCGGCGTAGGTGGAGCCGATGATCGCGTCGCCGCCGATGGAGACGGCGGTGGACTGCCCGAGGCCGGCGGCGGAGAGGGTGGAGGACATCTCGGTGGTCATGCCCCCGGAGCGGGAGATCACGCCGATCGGCCCGGGGGCGTAGGCCTGGGCGGCGTTTTTGGCGGGCCCGCCGATGCCGCCCATCTTGATCACGTCGGGGACGATGATGCCGAGGCAGTTGGGCCCGATGATGCGGGTGCCGCGGAGCGTGGCGAGCTCGACCATCTGGGCGACGTCGCGGCGGGGGATGCGCTCGGTGACGATCACGATCAGCTTGATCCCGTTCTCGATCGCCTCGAAGACGGCGTCCTTGGTGAAGGCGGGGGGGACGGTCACGACGGAGCCGTGGATCGGCGAGCCGTGGTGGGCGACGGCCTGGGCGACGGTGTCGAACACGGGCACGCCGTGCACCTCGCGCCCAAGGCGCCCGGGGGTGACCCCGCCGACGACCTTGGCGCCGGCGCCGTAGTCGAGGCACTCACGGGTCAAATTGACGGCCTCGCGGCCGGTGATCCCCTGCACGATGAAGGTGGTGTCGGCGTCGATCAGGATGCTCACGCTGCTGCTCCTTGGATCTTCTCCACCGCGCGGCGCGCGGCCTCGTTGAGCGAGACGGAGCGGTCGGCGTAGTCGACGCCGTACTTCTGGAGGATCTTGAAGCCCTCCTCCTCCCAGGCGCCGGGGATGCGGAAGATCGCGATCTTCTCGGCGGGGTCGTGGCCGAGCTCCAGGCACGCTTTGATGACGCCGCGGGCGACGATGTCGACGCGGGTGTTGGAGACGATCGACATCATCACGGCGATCTTGTCCACGCCGGGCTTACTGAGTACGAGCTTGGCGAGGCCGCAGGTCTTGGCGACGGAGGGGTTTCCTCCGATCTCGCAGTAGTTGGCGGGGTGGCCGCCGTGGGCGCGGACGGCGTCGAACAGCGTGAGCGAGCCGCCGCCGGCGCCGATCACGAGCCCGAGGTTGCCGTCGAACTCGGTGACGTTGCCGGCGACCCCGCGGTGGTCGGTCGCGTCGACCTTCTCGCCGGCGAGCTCGAACGGGGTGGCCTCGCGCGCCTGGCGGGTCTCCTCTTCGCCGACGCCGAGCTCGGCGAGCAGCTGCTTGTGGCGCCCGCGGGCCTCGTTCTCCATGTCCATGTGGGCGTCGAGCGCGATGAACGAGCCGTCGGCGAGGCGGCCGAGGGGGTTGATCTCGGCGAGGACCATGTCGTGCTCGACGAACAGCTTGGCCAGCCGGGTGAGGATCGGCACGAGCTTGTTCAGCGCGGAGCCTGTGACGCCGGAGGCGGCGATCGCCTCCTTGGCGAGGAAGTCGCTGAGGGGGAGGATGTTGGAGAAGTGTCGCCGGCCGACCTTCTCGGGCTGCTCCTCGGCGACCTGCTCGATGTCGATGCCCCCGACGGGCGAGAAGATCATCACGGGCTGCTTGCGGATCCCGTCCCAGACGACCCCGGCGTAGTACTCCTGCTCGACCTCGGCCTTCGGATCGACGAGCACCCCACGGGGCATGTGCCCGCCGATCTCCAGCGCAAGGATGTCGCGCGCATGCCCTTCGGCCTCCTCAGGGGTGTCGGCGAACTTGACCCCCCCCGCCTTCATGCGCCCCCCGGTGAGCACCTGGGACTTGATGACCACGGGCCCCCCAATGCGCCGCGCGATCTCCCCGGCCTCGGTGGGGTCGGTGGTGAAGCCGTAGTCGGTGACGGGGATGCCGGCGCGCTTGACGATCTCGCGCGCCTCGAACTCGAAGAACCTCATCGCGGCGCGGAAGCCTACACGCTCAGCAGTCGGCGAGAGCGTGCAGCGTGTCGCAGATCTCCCCGCGCCGTAGCCCAAGCGCGCCGGCTCTCTCGGTGAGCGCGGATCGCAGGATGGTCTGAAGGTTGTCGAACGAGGCGGCGCATTCGCTTGGAAGGCCCTCGCTCGACCCGAGGCCAATCTCGGTCGGGATTCCGCGTACCGTGCGGCTGATCGGCGCCACCACGACGCGCGTCAGCACCGGTGTCGCCTCCGATCGCGTGATCACCAGCACAGGTCGGCGTTTGTGTTCGGTCTCCGCCCACCAAACATCCCCTTGCTGGGGGATGCTCACCAGGGTTCCTCTGCAATCAGCGCGCGGGTCGCTTGCGCAGCCTGTGCGAGCTCTTCATCGGTCTCGGGATGACGCTTATATCCCTCAACGATTTCAGCGCCGATTCGGCGGCGGCGATGCTCCTCCACAAGCCTCTCCAGGCCGACGCGCACGGCCTCGGAGCGGTTGGCGACGAGACCGTCTGCAACGAGGCCATCAAGATCCGCGATGAGTTTGTCGTCAAGACGAGTTACGACCTGCGCCATACATTGAGTATAACAAAATGCAATGCAAGCCGTCTACCCAACCAGCGTAAACGAAGGATGCTGCGCGGCGGCGGTCGTTCCGTTCGCGTCGCTGGCGCTGAGCACTAGCCGGTAGCTGCCCGGCGCGAGCTTGGTGCCACCCGTGAGCAGCCCGTCGAAGCCGACGCGGTCGCTACCGGCGGGGGCGGCGATGCTTACGCTGTCGCGCACCGAGATGTAGCGCGTGCAGCGGTGGCCGTGGCGGCGCTTGGAGGAGGGCGCCAAGCAGCGCCCTGCGCTTGAGATGCCCGGCTGGGCGTGTTGGAAGGCGAGCTTGACGGTTGCGGCCGCAGAGAGTCTGAAGGAGATCGTGGTGCCGACTGGTGGGCGCTTGCGGGTGTGCCTTGCGAGCATGGCGGCGTGCGTGCCGCGGCGGAAGCGCGTCGGGCTCAGCCCCAGCGCGCTTACGACGGGGCCTGCGCCGCCGGGGGCGGAACCGCTGGCGGAGGGGGTGGTGAAGGTCACCGCACCGCCGCTGCCGGTCCCCTGGGCGCTCGCCGCGACGAGCGTGACTGTGTATGTCGTGCCGGGCGCCAGACCGGTGGCGGTCGCGGAGACCGGAAGTGGTGTACCGCCGGCGCCGAGCTGCTGGGCGCAGGGGATCGCTGCGACGCCCGAGGCGGCGGGGGAGATGTCGAAGGCGCAGCTGCTCACCTGCCATGCATTGGGGTTGACCGTACCGGCGAGCGCCGCGGTCGTGGCTGTGAGGGCGCCTGCCGGCCCGGTGAGGACCGCCGGCGGAGGCGGGGTCCAGGTGAAGGCGATCGAAGGCTGGGCTCCTTCCGCGGTCGGTATGAGCGAGAAGCCCGCGACACCGGCAGCGCCTGG
>JBIOEY010000081.1:0-11334 GCA_044446505.1 Solirubrobacterales bacterium | reverse complement strand
GGAGGAGCCCCTCCACCTCGGCTCGCTTTCGGCAACCTATCCCACTTTGCCCCACAACGCAACCCCAATTGCACATTTTCTCCCACTCTTTCTTACCGGGCCGCCCCGGTGCGCGAAAACGCCCGCCCACAGCCACTTTCCCGCGCAAGGAGCGTGACCCTCTCGGCGGCGCCAATCTGCAAGCGCGGATGCACATCGTTCGCGTGGGACATCCCTTGCAGCTCGACCCAGCCGCTACGATCGCCTCTCATGTCGATCCATGGCCACCGGCCGCGCCGAATCGCGACCGCGCTCCCGCTGGTGGCTGTCCTCGCCGCGATCGCCGGCTGCGGCTCCTCGCACACGAGCGGCACCTCCGCGGACCCGGCCGGCGCCGTCCCCAGCCCTGCGCCGCTCTACGCCGGCGCGACGGTCAGGCCCGAAGGCTCCCTGAAGACGAACGCCGCGGCTGCCGGGCGGACGTTCACGCGGCAGGCCGACCCCTACCTCCGCCTCCTCACCGCCATGCAGACGCCCGGGAGCGCGCCGCTGGACTTCGGTCGCGACGTGGCGCCCTGGCTGGGCCCCCGTGCGGGGGTCTTCTTGAGCTCGCTGGGCGCCTCCGGAGGGTCGGGCGCAAGCGCCCTGCTGTCGCTGCTCGCGCGCGGGCTCCTGGCCGGCTCCCCGACCGCTAGCGCCTTCCCGTTCTCCGCCCACGGCGCCCGCGGGGCGATCGTGCTCGACACGAGCGACGCCGCCAAGGCGCGCGCCTTCCTGGACTCCCAGGCCAGGCATGCGGGTGCCCACGCGGCCGCCTACCGGGGAGTCGCCTACCAGGTCACCCTCGAAGGCGTCGCCTTCGGGCTCGTCGACCGCTTCGCGGTCATCGGCAGCGAGGATGGCCTGCGCAGCGTCATCGACACGACGCTCGGGGGAGCGTCGCTCGCGCACGCGACCGGCTACGCGAAGCTGCTGGCCCTCGCTCCCGCCGGAGCCCTCGCGCACGTGTACGTGAATCCCCGAGCGGCCGGGCCGAGCCTCGCCTCCGGCTCGGGCGGGTCGGGATCGACCGGTCGATCGGGGTCGAGCGAAGGCCCGACATCCGGATCGTCATCGCAGGGCCTCGCGGGTCTGCTCGGGCTGCTCGCGGGGACGCGCGAGGCGAACATCTCACTCGTGCCCACCAAGAGCTCGATCGAGCTCGATGCCGACGGCCTGACCCCGGTTGCGGGGGCACAGGGTCCGACCGGCCAGGCGGGCGGCCTGCTCGCCGGCGGCTCGGAAGCGGCCCGCGCAGCGGGAGAACTGCCGGGAGACTCCTGGCTGGCTGTCGGACTCGGCGATGTCGGCACGACGCTCGGCGGCGACGTTCTGGGCTTGCGCGCGCTCACGTCGCTCAGCAGCTCGCTCGGGCGATCCGGCACAGAAACCGCGTCTGCAGGGCTCACGGTGAAGGGCCTGCTCGAAGGAATCCTCACTCCGCTCGGTCTGCTCGGCGCCGACACCCCCCAGGCGAGGCGTGACTTCCAAAGCTGGATGGGCTCGGCGGGGATCTTCGCGAGCGGCACCGGGCTGCTCGACCTGAAGGCGGGGATCGTCATCAGCTCCACCGACCCGGCTCGCTCTCGCGCCGCGGTGTCCAAGCTCGCCGCGCTCCTGGGAAGGGCGGGCGGCTCGGTGCAGGCGGTCTCGATCCCGGGCGCCGAAGCGGCTATCGGCGTGAGCTTCACCGGCCTTCCGGTCACGCTCGATATCGTCGCCGGCCGCAACGCACACGGGCAGGCCAGGTTCGTGATCGGCCTCACCGAAGCCTCCGTGGCGGCCGCGCTGAACCCGTCGAGCACCCTCGCCGACGCCGCCTCCTACAGCGCGGCGAAGACCACGCTCGGCGAAGGCTTCGAACCGAGCATCATCGTCGACTTCCCGACGTTCCTCGGCCTGCTCGAAGGCGTGGGCCTGAGTGAAGACCCCACGATCTCCAGGTTCGTGCCCTACCTGCGCACGCTCGCAACCCTCGCCGGCGGCACGAAGAGCCTCGGCGAAGGCGTCGAGCGCCTGCGCCTGGTGCTCGGTCTCCAGCAGCAGGCCGGCTGAAGGCGCGTCGAGGATCAGCGGACGACGATCGCGCGGTAGAACGTCGCCTCGCCGTTCACCACGCGATCGACCCCGTAGCGCGCCAGCGTGGTGTCGCCGTTGGCTTCGATCGAGTAGCGCCCCAGCACCGAGTCGCGATTCTTGACGGCGAAGAACCGGCCGATCACCGCCTGGCGTTCGTTCCCGTGCGAGCCGGCCTGGCGGATCGCGTCGAGAACCACGCGCATCGCCTCATAGCCGTACAGCGCATACGCTCCGCCTTCTCCTCCGAAGCGACGTCGGTAGTCCTCGAGCACGGGCGTGGCCGAGCGCGGGTAGAGACCCGTGGCCAGCACCGGCGTGGTCAGATACGTGCTCACGGCCGCCGCACCGATCCCGGTCGTGAACGACTTGTCCGTCATCGTGCTCGACCCAAGCAGCAAGAGGCGTGCATCAGCAGCGTGCAGCTGCCGCCACAGCGACGCCGCACCCGCTCCGCCACGGCCGGCGAAGAACACCGCCTGCGCGCCGCTGCGGGCGACCTTTTCGGCCTCGCCCGAGAACACCGAGCTCCCGGTCACATCCAGACCATCCGCGCCCACCACCGCGATCCCTGCCTGGCGGGCGTCGCCGGCGAGCAACTGTGCGAGCGGCATCGTGAACGGATCCTGGTCGTCGAGCACGTACACGCTGCGCACGCCCAGCTCTCCCATCAGCCGCACCGGGGCGGCGGCCTGCATGCGATCGCTCGCCTGCAGGCGTCCAAAGTTGCGCTGTCCGCTCGGATAGAAGCGTTCGGGCTCATCCTGTCCCGCGTCGGCCGAGGAGGTGAGCCCGACGTATGGGCTCGCGGGGCTGACCTGCAGGATCCCCGCCGCGTTGATCAGCGGCAGCGAGATGGCGGTGGCCGCCGAGTCATAGTCACCGAGATAGGCGATCGTGCTCGTGTCCTGGGCCGCAGTCTTGGCGTTCGTCGCCGTGATCCCGGGATCCCAGCGCCCGCTGGCGGGGTTCGAGTCGTCCAGCGAGACGTAGCTGACCTTGAACGTGCCCACGTGACCCCCCGCGTCGGCGAGCGCCAGCTTCTCCCCGTTGACGATCTGTTCGGAGATCACCCCCGAAGGCCCTTGCAGGGGCAGGCTCGAGTAGATCGTCAGCTGGCTTCCGGTGGCGCTCGCCGCGCCGGAGACCCCCACACCGCCGCACCCGGCCAGCGCCGAGGCCACCGTGACGGCGGCGATGATCGCGGCCGTCAGCGCCGCCAGCCGCGACACCGGACAGGGCCAGCGCGCGCGCACCGGTCGGCTAGCTGCGCCGGCCGGGCAGGTAGCCGGCGAGGATCCTCAGCGAGGCGCCCACCAGGATGATCGCCGCAGAGAGCATGAACGCGTCGAAGCCCTTGCTCCCGAGCGCCCACAGCACGACCCAAACGATCAGGCCGGCGGTGACTGTGAGAATGAGCCCCATCCCAGCGGAATCCTACCGAAGCTCAGCCGGCGTGACCGGGCTGTGCATGTCGCCCGGCCGCCGAGCGCGTCATCGCGCAAGGCCGCCGGCCAAATCGCGCAGGACCGCACCCGCCGCCGCCGCCCGCTCGCCCTCGCGTGCCTCGCTCACGGCGCGCACCAGCCTCGTCCCCACGATCACCCCGTCCGCGCCCGCATCCGCGGCCGTCCGCGCCTGCTCGGGCGTGCCGATCCCGAAGCCGAGCGCCACCGGCACCCGCGTGCTCGCCTTCGCCCGCGCGACTACCTCGGCGAAGCTCTCGGCCAGCGCCGCGCGCTCGCCGGTCGTGCCGATGACCGACACCGCGTACAGGAACCCCATGGCCTGCGCTCCGATCGTCCGCAGGCGCTCGGGCGTCGTGGTCGGCGCCATGAGCGGTACCAGCGCCAAGCCGTGCACGACGCATGCCTCGCGCACCTCGGGCGCCTCCCCGACGGGCAGGTCGGGCACGATCAATCCGCACGCCCCCGTCCCGGCGAGCCGCTCGACGAACGCGTCAGCGCCGGGCGCCAGCACCATGTTGGCGTAGCACATCAGCACGACCGGGACACTCGCCGAGAGGGCGCGCGCAACGCCCAGCACACCCGCCGGCGTGGCGCCGGCGGCGAGCGCTCGGGCGCCCGCCGCGTGGATCACCGGCCCGTCGGCGAGCGGGTCGGAGTAGGGCACGCCGAGCTCGAGGATGTCCGCGCCCCCCTGCACGCACGCCGCGCCGATCCGGGCGGACTCGGCGAGCGTGGGGTAGCCCCCCATCAGGTAGGGCATCAGCGCGGCGCGTCCTTCGCCCGCCGCGGCGGCGAACGCCGCCGCGATGCGGTCCGTGCCCCGCTCGCCGTGCGCGTCGCCCACCGACATGACCGAGCCGAGGCCTGTGCCGGACGCCCCGGTTCCGCGCTGCGAACGCCGCTCGCCGGAGCGCTTTAGCGCGGAGGCACCATCCTCGTCCCCCTCCCCAATCCCAAGGGTGTCCGCGATGCTCATGAGAGGGCGAGCACCTCGGCGAGATCCTTGTCGCCGCGGCCGGAGAGGCACACGAGGTCGAGCTCGCCCGCGACCGAAGCCGGGGGACGCTCGCCTTTGGCGAGCGTCCCCGTTTCGGCCAGCCCGAGCGTCCAGGCGAGCGCGTGGGCGGTCTCCAGGGCGGGGATGATCCCCTCCAGGCGCGCCAGCTCCCTGAAGGCGGCGAGCGCGTCGCGGTCGCTGACGGCGACGTAGCGCGCGCGGCCGCTGTCGCGCAGGTGCGCGTGCTGGGGGCCCGTGCCGGGGTAGTCGAGGCCCGCGGAGACCGAGTGCGCCTCGACGATCTGGCCCTCCTCGTCCTGCATCACCGCGGAGAGCGCCCCGTGCAGCACGCCCGCGCGCCCGCCCACGGTGAGCGGGGCGCCGTGGCGTGGAGTGTCGATCCCCTCCCCCCCGGCCTCCACGCCGATCAGCTGCACGCCGGGGTCGTCGAGGAACGCGGTGAAGATCCCGAGCGCATTGGAGCCCCCGCCGACGCAGGCGATCACGCGCGCGGGCAGGCGCCCCTCCCGCTCGAGCAGCTGCGCGCGGGCCTCGTCGCCGATCACGCGCTGCAGGTCGCGCACGAGCGCGGGGTACGGGGCGGGGCCGACGACGGAGCCGATCACGTAGTGGGTGCCCGCCACGTTGGTGACCCAGTCACGGATCGCCGCGGAGGTCGCCTCCTTGAGCGTGCGCGCGCCCGCGTCGATCTCTTGCACGCTCGCCCCGAGCAGCTCCATCCGCTGCACGTTGGGGCGCTGGCGGCGGGCGTCCTCGACGCCCATGTAGATCACGCACTCGAGGTCCAGCAGCGCGCACACCGTGGCGGTGGCGACGCCGTGCTGGCCCGCGCCGGTCTCCGCGATGATCCGCCGCTTGCCCATCCGCCTGGCCAGCAGCGCCTGGCCGAGCGCGTTGTTGAGCTTGTGCGAGCCCGTGTGGTTGAGGTCCTCGCGCTTGAGGTACACCGGGCGCCCGAGGCGCTCGGAGAGCCGCCGCGCGCGGTACAGCGGGGTCGGGCGCCCCCCGAAGTCGCGCAGCAGGCCGTCGAGCTCGGCGCGGTAGCCCGGGTCCTCGCGGGCCTGCAGCCACGCCTGCTCGAGCTCCGCCAGCGCGGGCATCAGCGTCTCGGGGACGTACTGCCCGCCGTAGCGTCCGAAGCGGTGCTCGATCGTGCTCACGCCGGCGAGCCTACCGCGGCGCCCTCCACCGCTGCGAAGAACGCGCGCAGGCGCTCGGGGTCCTTGCGCCCCGGGGCGGCCTCGGTGCCGCTGGCGGTGTCGAGCGCGATTGGCCGCGCGCGATGCCCCTGCTCACAGGCCGCCCGGAACGCCTCCGCGGCGTTCTCCGGCGCAAGGCCGCCGCTGAGGATCAGCGGCACGCTCGAGCGCCGCGCGGCGAGCAGGCCCCAGTCGAACGGCTCGCCCGTGCCCCCGCGCAGCTGCTGCTTGCCCGGCGCGCTGGAGCGCGCGTCGAGCAGGTGGAAGTCGGTGTGGAAGCGCTCCACGTCGCGCACCTCCCCGATGCTCTCCACCTGCACCGCCTTGATCACCCGCGCGCCCGTGCGGTGCCCCGCTTCCGCGCAGTAGGCGGGCCCCTCGTCGCCGTGCAGCTGCAGCATCGTCAGCCCGAGCTCGTCGCTCGCCTGGACGACCTCGTCCAGGGGGGAGTTGACGAACACCCCGCACACCTCCACACGGCGGCGCATCGCGGTCGCGATGCGCAGCGCCTCCGCGGTGGAGCACGCCCGCGGGCTGCCCTCGTAGAGGACCATCCCCACCGCCCACGCCCCGAGCTCCACGGCGAGCTCGGCGTCCTGCAGGCGGGTGATCCCGCAGACCTTGATCCGGGGGGCGGTTTCGGGCATGGGCCAACGGTAGCGGGTGGTCCTGCTCGACCTCTCAACGAACGAAGCGCCCGCATATGCGGGCGCTTCGAACGCGGGGTGCGGCTGCTCTTGGACTATTCAGGCGTGTTGGGGTTGCCGGGGGTCGTGCTGTTGGGGTTCGAGTTGGGCCGCTCGCCGAGGGTGGCGGTGACGGTCTTCTTGCTGTAGGTGCCGTTGCCCGCGGCGCGCAGCAGTTCGATCGTGACGGTGTCGCCGGGCTTCTTGGCGCCCACCATCGTGGCGAGGGCTTCGGAGCTCGTGACCTGTTTGCCGTCGAAGCCGACGATGATGTCTCCGCCCACCGAGATTTCACTGCCGTTGATCTTTGCTTCGATGTTGCCGGCGCGGAGGCCCGCCTTGGCGGCGGCGCTGCCCGCTTCGACTTTCTCGACCAGCGCGCCGTTTTTGACCGGCAGGTTGAGGCTCGAGAGCGCGCCATCGACGGTGAGCGTGCTGACGCCGAGGTAGGCGCCGCGGATCGTCCCGCCTTTCTCGAGTTCGGGGAGCTCGGACTTGGCGGTGTCGATCGGCACCGCGAAGCCGATGCCGACGTTGCCGTTGCTGCCCCCGCCGGTCTCGATCTGGGAGTTGATGCCGATCACTTCACCCGCCGCGTTGAGCAGCGGACCCCCGGAGTTGCCCGGGTTGATCGGGGCGTCCGTCTGCAGGACGTTCTCGATCGTGAAGCCGTTCGGCGCTTCGAGTTTGCGCTGCAGCGCGGAGATCACGCCGGTGGTGAGGGTGCGGCTGAGCCCGAAGGGGTTGCCGATCGCGAGCACCGGGTCGCCGACCTGTACGGCGCTCGAGCTGCCGAGCGTCAGCGGGTGCAGCGAGAGGCCTTCGGTGGGGACGCGCAGGACGGCGAGATCCTGCGAGGGGTCCTTGCCGACCACGCGCGCTTCGACGGTCTTGCCGTGTTCGAAGCTCACGTTGACCTTCACCGCGTTCTCCACCACGTGCCAGTTGGTGAGGATCGTGCCGTTGGCGTTGATCACGAATCCCGAGCCCGTGGCGGTGCCCTGCTGCTGGGTTTCGCCGCCGAAGCCGAAGGGCGATTCGCTCTGGCGGACGATCGTGGAGGTCACATACGCCACGCCGGGGGCGGTGCGCTCGTAGATTTCATGGGCGGTCAGCCCGCCGCCGCTGCGCTTGGCGGCGGCAGCGGCGGGGGAGGTGGTGGCGTTGGAGGGTGCCAGCGTTGCGGCCTGGATCTGCGTGACGGTCTTCTGCGTGGAGCCGAGTCCACCGGCGGCCGCGATCACGGCCACCACGACGCCGCCCCCGATGAGGGCGGCGATGAAGGGGATTGCGAACATTCGTTTCATGTGAGCACAGGATGATCGGTCGCGATCAAGGCGATCTAAAGCCGAGCCTCTTTGTCGCTAAAACTTTTCAAGGTCCTCAACGCAGCCTCCGGATCGGGGGCGCGCATCAGCGCCTCGCCCACCAGCACCCCCTGAACGCCCTGCTCCTCCAGGCGGCGCAGCTGCTCGGGATTGGCGATCCCGGACTCCGAGATCACCGCTACGCCCGGTGGGACCTCCTCCAGCAAGGCGAAGGTGCGCTCGACGTCGACCGTGAAGTCGCGCAGGTCGCGGTTGTTGATCCCGATCAGATCGGCCCCCACGTCGACCGCGCGGATCAGCTCGGCGCGATCGTGCACCTCAACGAGCACCTCGAGCCCCAGTTCGCCGGCCGCGCGGTGCAGCGCGCTGAGGGTGGGCTGATCGAGCGCCGCCACGATCAGCAGCACCGCGTCGGCGCCCGCGATGCACGCCTCGTGCAGCTGATAGGGGTCGAGGATGAAGTCCTTGCGCAGGATCGGCAGCGCGCATGCGGCCCGTGCTGCGCGCAGGTCATCCAGCGAGCCACCGAAGTGAGGGCCGTCGGTGAGGATCGACAGGGCCACTGCCCCGCCACGCTCGTAGGCACGCACGATCTCGCCCACCGGCCGCTCGCGCAGCGCTCCAGCGGAGGGGGAGCGACGCTTGAACTCGGCGATCACCGCGATCCCGGGGCCGGTCAGGGCTGTATGAAACGGTCCCCCGCCGGGACGGGCCACAGCGGGAGGGTGCGCCCCCTCCGTGCGCACGCTCAGCAGGTCCTCCAAGGGAACCTCGCGCTTGCGCCGATCGACCTCCTCGCGCGTGCTGAGGAGGATGCCCTCGAGAATCGTCGCGCTCACGAGGGGGACTCGACCGGCGCGTGGGAGTGGCTGGCGCTCACATACCGCTCGAGCGCTAGCGCGGCGGCGCCCTCGGCGATCGCGGCGCGCGCGGCCTCCACGCCCGCGGCCGGCGTCGGGGCGGCGCCCGCCGCGTAGATCGCGGCGCCCGCGTTCGCCAGCGCGAGGTCCGCGCGGGGCCCCCGCTCGCCCGCGAGGATCGCCCGCGTCACCTCCGCGTTCTCGGCGGGTGTGCCCCCCGCGAGCGCGGGGTCGAAGGCGGCGCTCGTGGCTTGGGCGGGCGGGAGTCCTAAATCCTCCGGGGTCAGCGTGTAGCGGCGGATGTCGTGGCCGTTGACCTCCACCACGTGGGTGGGAGCGGAGCTCGAGACCTCGTCGATGCCGTCCTCGCCGCTGACCACCAGCGCCCGCTCGACGCCGAGCAGCACGAGCGCGCCGGCGATCGTCTCGAGGAAGCCCGGATCGGAGACCCCGATCAGCTGGCGGGACGCCCCGGCTGGATTGGTCAGGGGGCCGAGCAGGTTGAAGATCGTGCGGACCGCGAGCTCGCGGCGCACGGGCACGACGAAGCGGGTCGCGCGGTGGTGTGCGGGGGCGAACATGAAGCCGAAGCCCGCCGCTTCGATGCACTTCGCCACGCCCTCGGGATCGAGGTCGATGCGGGCGCCGAGCGCCTCCAGCAGGTCCGCCGAGCCGGAGGGGCCGGTGGCGGAGCGGTTGCCGTGCTTGGCCACCGCGCAGCCCGCGCCCGCCGCGATCAGTGCCGCGGTGGTGGAGACGTTGAAGGTGCGCCGTCCCCCGCCCGTCCCCGCGGTGTCCAGCAGGTCCGTGCGCGTGCTCGGCACGTGGGCGGCGAGCGCGCGCATCGTGCGCGCGAGCCCCGCGAGCTCCTGCACGGTCTCCCCCTTGGTGCGCAGCGCGATCAGGAAGCCCGCGATCTGGGTCTCCGAGACCTCCCCGTGCATGATCTCCGCAAGCACCTCCGCGGCCTGCTGTTCGCTGAGGTCCTCGCGCGAGGCGAGCGCGTCGATCGCGCGGGTCAGAACGGGGTTTGGCATTGGTCAAGCCTCACGCGGGGTGCATCACCCGGGGTGCAGGAAGTTCTCCAGCAGCAGCCTGCCCTCCTCGGTGAGCACCGACTCGGGGTGAAACTGCACGCCCTCCGCCGGCAGCTCGCGGTGGCGCAGGGCCATCAGCACCCCGTCGCCGCGGGCCGAGGCCTCCAGGCAGTCGGGCAGGTCGGGGTCCACGATCAGAGAGTGGTAGCGCCCGACGGTCAACGGGGAGGAGAGGCCCGCGAAGATCGTGCGGCCGTCGTGCTCGATCGTGGTCGCCTTGCCGTGCACCGGGGGGTTCAGGACCACGCGGCCCCCGAACGCCTGGGCGAGCGCCTGGTGGCCGAGGCACACCCCGAGCGTGGGGACGCCGGCTTCGGGCAGCCTACGGACGACCTCGAGCGTGATCCCCGCCTCGTTGGGGGTGCAGGGCCCTGGGGAGACGACGCAGTGGTCGTACTCCTCCGCGAGCAGCTCCTCCACAGTGGCGCGGTCGTTGCGCACCGTGTGCACCTCCGCGCCAAGCTCGCCGAGGTACTGCACGAGGTTGTAGGTGAACGAGTCGTAGTTGTCCACCACTAGAACCCGCATCGCTATGCCCAATCCGCTTGCTCGCATGCCAGCGCGATCGCGCGCATCGCCGCGGTGGACTTCGCGACCGACTCCTCGTACTCGTACGCCGGCTTCGCGTCCGCCACGGTGCCCCCGCCGGCCTGGATGTGGGCGACGCCGTCCTTCACGACCACCGTGCGAATGTGGATCGCGGTATCGAGGTCGCCGTTGTAGCTGAGGTAGCCGATCGCACCGCCGTATCCCCCCCGCTTGACCGGCTCGAGCTCGTCGATGATCTGCATCGCGCGCACCTTGGGCGCTCCCGAGAGCGTGCCTGCGGGGAGCACCGAGCGCAGCGCGTCCATCGCCCCGATCCCCGCGCGCAGGGTGCCGGAGACCGAGGAGACGATGTGCATCACGTGGCTGTAGGACTCGATCTCCATCAGCTCGTCCACGGTCACGCTGCCGTACTCGCACACCCGTCCCAGGTCGTTGCGGCCGAGGTCAACCAGCATCACGTGCTCGGAGCGCTCCTTCTCGTCGGCCAGCAGCTCATCGGCGATGCGGCGGTCCTCCTCGGGGGTCGCGCCCCGCGGGCGGGTGCCCGCGATCGGCCGCGTCGAGACGTGGCGGCCGGCCACGGTGAGCAGCGGCTCGGGGCTCGCGCCCGCCACCTGGAAGTCGCCGAAGTCCAGGAAGTACATGTAGGGAGAGGGGTTCACCGCGCGCAGGCCCCTGTAGATGGAGAAGGCCTCCACCGGCACCGAGGCCGACCAGCGCTGGGAGGGCACCACCTGGAAGGCGTCCCCCGCGTGGATGTAGCGCACGATCCGCTCCACCATCCCCTCGAACTGCTCGCGCGGCATGTTCGACTCGAACTTCGGCATCGCCCGCGGGTGGGTGGGTTCCGGGTGGGTGGGTTCCGATTCCCGGTGCGGCACGGGACCGTCGAGCGCAGCGCGGATCTCGGCGATCGCCTGCGCCGCGGCGGCGTACTCGCGCTCGAGGTCCTCCTTCACCTCGACGTTCGCGAGGATCGTGACGGTGTGCTTGAGGTGGTCGAAGATCACGAGCGCGTCGGAGAGCATCAGCGC
>JBIOEY010000080.1:0-11396 GCA_044446505.1 Solirubrobacterales bacterium | reverse complement strand
GTGCTCGATCCCCGCCGCCCCCAGCGCCAGCGCGCCGCAGAATGCGCCGCACAGATCGTCCCGCTGCGGCAGCTCCCGCGCGTGGAGCGCCAGCAGCTCCCGCGCCCCCGGGAGGAGCGCGATCTCCAGTGTGCGGGGGGCCGGCATATGCAGCCAATATACGGGCGTGCCTGTCGGTCCCGGGTGCCGGCGCTCCCGCTCCCAATAACATCGCTACCTGTGATCGACGTGGTCGTGCCGGTCTACGAGCACTACGAGCTGATGAGCTCCTGCCTGGAGCACCTCGCGGCGCAAAGCGCGCCCCACCGGGTGATCGTCGTCGACGACGGCTCGCGCGACGGCACGCCCGAGCGGTTGCGGCGGGAGTGGCCCCGCACGACGGTGCTCGAGCTCGAGTCCAACGGCGGCTACACCCGCGCCGTCAACCACGGGGTCCGCGCCGGCGAGGGCGAGTACGTGGTGCTGCTCAACAACGACGTGCAACCCCAGCCGGACTGCCTGGAGCGGCTCGTCGCGCCGATGGAGCGCGACCCGCGCGTCGGCTCGGTGGCGGCGCTGATGCTCGCCCCCGGGGAGCGCGCCACGATCGACAGCTTCGGCGTCAGCGCCGACATCACGCTCGCCGGCTTCGCCCGCCTCCAGGGCCAACCTCCCGCGCGGGTCCACGCCGGGGTCCCCGCGCCGATCGGCACGGAGGGCGTCCCGACCATGGCCGGCCTCAAGGGCATCTCCGCGCCGGCCGGCCCCGAGGGCGCCCCGGCGTTGGCCGGCCTCGACAGCGCCCCCGCGTTGGCCGGCCCCGAGGGCACCACCGGCGCCTACCGGCGCGCCGCGTGGGAGCAGGTCGGGGGCTTCGACGAGACGATCAGCGCGTACATGGAGATCCTCGACCTCGCGCTGCGGCTGCGCAGCGCCGGCTGGTCCACCGCGCAAGCCCCCGACGCCGTCGGGGTGCACCTCGGCTCCGTCACCTACGGCCGCCGCTCGGCCACCCAACGCCGCCTCGCCGGCTTCAGCCGCGGCTACCTGCTGCGCCGCTACGGCGTCCTGCGCCGCCGCGTCGCCCCCCGCGCCCTGCTCACCGAGGCGCTCGTCGTCGCCGGCGACGCCCTCCTCTGCCGCGACCTCGAAGCCCTCCGCGGCCGCCTCCAAGGCTGGCACGCCGCGCGAGGCTGCGAGCGCCACCCCTGGCCCCCCCAAGAGGCCATCGACCACTCCATCTCCCTACGCGAGTCGCTCGCGCTGCGGCGCGGGGCGGTCAGGGGACCGGGAGAAGAGCGGTAGCGGGGTGGCCGTCCATCGCGGCTGCCCCCCACGCGTCGCGCGATAGCCGGCGTCGCAGCCGCGGGGAGGCGCGCTCCCAGTCACGCGTGCGGTTGTCGGCGACGAGCAGATTCTCCTGCCCGCCGGCGCGGTAGGTGGCGCTGCGCGGCCACTCCTCGAGCTCGTGGGGACGACCGTCGCGCCCCACCACCACGGGGCGCAGGTCCCGCTCCATGATCTGGCGGGTGATGCTGCGCCGGCCGCTCTCCAGCAGATAGGTGGCGCGCTTGTCGGCGGCGCGCTCGAGACCCATCTCCAGCAGCAGGGGGCGTTCCAGCATGAACGCTGTGGTGCGGATGTGGGGGTTGGGAAAGCGCGGGTAGTCGCGCCGTGCGCCAGGCAGCCCCGCAAGCTGGTAGGGCCAGTAGACCGGCCGGCCGCGGATCCACTCGGCCTGGCTCTCCCAGCTGGCGGTGGCGCCGACCAGTCCCACTCCCGGATCATCGAGCGCCCGCGCGAGTAGCCCGAGCCAGCCGTCCGTGAGGATCGTGCTGTAGGAGTTCAGGAAGCACAGCCGCTCGTGCTCCAGTTGACCGGCAGCCAGGCCGTAGGCAGGCAGGTCGAGCGCCGGGCGCTCCAAGACGATCAGGCGGTGCTCGACGTCGCGCAGCTCCGCGAGCAGGTCCGCGTGCGCACCGCCGTTGAGCACCACCACCAGCTCGTGCTCCGCGCCGGCGGGGTGGGCGCGGTAGGAGCGCAGGAACTCCCGCAGCGGCTCCGGCCCGAGCGGCGCCCAGACGAGGTGGACGAGGCCGATCATCGCAATCCCGCGCGCGCGGCGGCCTCGAGTTGGGCGAGATCGATCATCCCTCGTGGTCTCGCCTGCCGTTGCGCTGCTCTCCGTCGGAGAGAAAAGGGTCGGCGTGTGGGCCCCATGCAAAGGCCGAAAGCAGCCTGCGGCGATCGTGTCCACCGTGGGCATAGGAGCGCGTCTGATTGTCGGCGATCAGCAGACCCTCTTGATCGCCTTGCCAGAGCGTGCGGCTGAGCGGCCATTGCTCGCAGTCGTAGGACGATCCGTCGCGCGCGACGACCAGCGTGCGCAGGCCCATCGCCTGCACCTGGCGGGTGATGCTGTGCCGGCCGTTCTCCAGGCGGTAGGCGTCCATCTTCGTCTCGATCCGGCGCTCCCACACTCTGTCGAGAGTCGCGCGCGCGGCCATGAAGGCGTTGGTGCGCAGATGGTGGGCGGGGAACCCCTCGAAGCCGAGAATCTGGGCGGGCATATCCGGCAGCGTTTGCAACTTCGCCCGCAGCGACTCGCGCAGCGTGCGCGTCGGCGGCTCGGACGCGTCCGAGACGGGCAGGCCGGCGCGTTCGAGTTCGATCGCGAGGAACTGCGCGCGCGCGATCCCTCGCTCCGGGATGTGTCCGCGGTAGGGGGTCGGCAGGAAGTACGAGTGCAACACCCATGAGCGGGTGCTCGCCCATGAGCCGGTGGCGCCGACGAGGCCCGCGTGCGGCTGATCGAGCGCGCGATCGAGCATCGCCAACCAATCGGGCGCGAGGATCTCGCTGTGGGAGTTCAGGAAGCAGAGGCGCTCGTGCTCCAGCCAGCGGACGGCCTGTGCGTAGGCGGCGAGATCCTGCTCCGGCTCAGGCATGACGAGCAGGCGGTGGGGCACTCCCTCCAGCTCGGCAAGCAGCCGGGGCCGTTGGCGCGGGCTCACGTTGTTGAGCAGCACGATCAACTCATGCTCCACACCGGCGGGGTGTGCGCGGTAGGAGCGCACGAACCTGCGCAGCGGCTCCGGCCCCAGGGGACCCCACACCAGGTGCACGACCCCCAACCGCCGAGATCCCTCACGCCCTCCGCCGGCGGGCGGCGCGAGCGGGATCGGCGAATCGTGCGGGCCGCCGGGGACGCTCATCGCTCCCGTCGCGCGATCCGGTCGGGGAGCAGGCTCAAAAGCTCGTTCGGCAGGGCGCGCAGCGCGAGCACGACGATGCCGTACAGGAGTGTCGAGAGCGCCAGCCGCAGGATCACGGGCAGCCCCGTCAGCGCTAGTGGCGCCAGTCCCGCCGCCGCGGCGAGGGCCGTGCGGGGGACCACGCGCAGAGAGGGCCGCAGATCCGGTCGTCCCCGCACCACGGCGAGCGCCTGAAGGCCCGCGGCAACTATCTCCGCGATAGCAGTCCCGATCGCCGCGCCGCGAGCTCCGTCGATCGGCGCGAGGACGGTGACCAGCAGCGCGCCGAGGGCCAGCATCGCGAGGCTGATCCATAGGATCCGGCGGTACAGGCCGAGGCTGAGCAGGGCGTTGGCCCACACCAGGCTCACGAACATCGCGCCCAGCGCCACGCCCTGAATCGCCAGCACCGGAGCCGCCGGGGCGAAGGTCGGTCCTCCGATCAGCGCGATCGCGAGCGGGGCGCTCACCGCGATCGAGACCGCGACCCATGCTCCGGCGAGCAGCGCGACTTCGAAGACCCGCTCCAATGCGTAGCCGAAGCGCGCATGGTCGCCGTGCGCAGCGCGGGCGAAGATCGGCAGCGCGGCGCCGACCAGCAGGGCGGGGAGGATCGTGAGCACTTCGATGATGCGAAACGACGTTCCGAAGTAGCCGACCTGGTAGCCGTTCGACAGGGCCGAGAGCAGCAGGATCGAGACCCGGAAGTAGATGGCCGACGCGGCGACCGCCGCGGAGTAGGGCAGGATCGCGCTCACCAGCGGCCGCCACCTCCCCCAGTCGAACGTGGGCGAGAGCGCTCGCGTGCCGCGTACGAGCCTGAGGGTCAGGGTCAGCACGATCATCCCAACGGGGATCGAAACCGTGAAGAAGGGCAGCAGCCCGGCGCCCGCGAGGACCAGCAGGAGGATCGCGAGCGCGGTCAGCAGCTGTCGCGTGAAGTCGAGCGCGGCGACCCAGCCGAGCCTGAGACCGACGGTCAACGAGAGCACGAAGTTGTCTTGAGTGGCCTGCAGCAGCAGGCCCACGCAGGCGAAGGCGACCCCCGCCGCCAGCACGCCCGGGTACCCCCACGCCGCCACGGCCGTCACCACGGCGCCCCCGAGCACGGTGAGCGCGATCCGCAGCCCGAGCAGGTCGCGCGCCACCACCCAGCGCTCGGCGGACGTGCGTGCAGACATCTCGCGGACGCCGACGGCGGTCAGGCCGAGGTCGGAGAGCGCCGCGACAATCGCCACCAGCGAGAGCGCGAGGACATAGCGGCCCGTGTCCACCCGCCCCAGATGCCGGAAGAGCAGGGCGGCGGATACCGCGTTCACCAGCATCCCCACCACGTAGCCACCCACTCGCAGGGCGCCGCCCCGGACCGCCGCGGGACCGGCCGCCGAGGTGGCGAGGAGGTCGGATGCCGGCTGGCCCTTTGTCAGCGGCTGCTGCTCGGCGGCAACGTTCACAGGCATGTGTATCCTAGCCCCCGCCTTGACCGACAGCTTCTCAGGCCCGCGCTCGGAGTCGGTGGGAGATGCGGCGGTGCGGCGGGCATCTCCGCTGGGCGTGGCGCATCTGGTGTGGGGCCCGCTGGGCCCGGAGCCGCTGCGCAGGTTCCTGCGCTCCCACCGCGAGCACCCCGCGGGTGCCGAGCACGAGCTCGTGATCCTCCTCAACAACGTCGCCGAGTCCCAGCGGCCCGAGCTGCTCGCGGAGCTCGAGGGAGTGCCCCACCGCCTCCTCGTCATGCCGGAGCCCGTCCAGGATCTCGCCGCCTATGCGCAGGCCGCCCGCGTACTGGAGCACGAGCGCCTCTGCTTCGTGAACTCCCACAGCGAGATCCTCGCCCCCGACTGGCTCGCCAAGCTCGTGCGCGCGCTCGATCGGCCCCAGACGGGCCTCGTCGGCGCCACCGGCTCGTGGGGCTCGCAGCGCTCCCATCTCCTCCACGATCGCCGGCTGCCGAGCCCCTACCGCTCGGTGTTCCCCAACCGGCGCTGGATGCAGGAGCAGTTCCTGGCGATCGACCGCGAGCGCTTCGGCGAGCCCACCCGCCTCCCGAGGCTGCGCCGCCAGCTGAACACCTCGCGGGCGACGATCGAGGCGGTGGCCGGCTTCGACTCGTTTCCCGCCCCGCATCTGCGCACCACCGCCTTCCTCGTGGATCGTCAGCTGTTCGTGTCGCTCAACCCTTCAGGGCGTCGCCTGCGCCGCAAGGTGCACGCCTTCGCCCTGGAGAGCGGTCGGCACAGCTACACCCGCCAGGTCCAGCGCCTCGGTCTGCGCGTGCTCGTGGTCGATCGCGAGGGCGCCTGCTACGAGCCGGAGCAGTGGGATCGCAGCGAGACCTTCTGGCAGGCCGCGCAGGCGGGTCTGCTCGTCGCGGACAACCAGACGCGCAGGTACGAGTGCGGCGATCGCGACCGAAAACTGCTCCTCGCGCGGTTTGCGTGGGGAGCGCGCGCGATCGTGCCCTAATCGACGAGGGCTGGCGGTGGTGGTGGGCTCGTGAGGGCCGGCAGTGCTGCGCTCGCGTCGATCACGACCACGAAGCCGTTGCCGACCTTGTCGTCGGGGTCCTGACTGTCGATCACGGGCAGGTCGGCGCGCTTACACATTTCAATGAAGCTCTCGCAGGTCCAGACGCTCCAGTGCCGGTCGCCCTCGGATGTGAATCCATCGCGATGTCGCTCGAGCAGCTCATCTATGGGTGTGAGCGATCGACCAGCATCGAAGGTGCGATCGCGGTGAGGGGCGACTACCACAACGTAACGCCGTGCTACCCGCACCCACTCTCGGAGCGCCTTGATCGGATCTGGAAAATGCTCGATCACGTGCGATGAGAACACGAAGTCATAGGAGTCCTCGGCAAAGGGCAGATCGTCTCCGGGCGCCACCACATCGACCGTCGCAGGGCGCCGTGCGAGCCGGCGCTCCTCGCGCTTGTACACGGTGTCGTTGCTCGCATACCTGTCCACGTTGATCGCGTCGAGGTAGAAGCGATTGTGGCTCGCCGCGCCGATCTCCACGCCTTTGAGCCCGTCGAGATACGTTGTCACGAACCTCGATCGCTTCCGCCGGATCAGCCACCAGGCGATCTGTACCCGAGAGACGACCTGGAGTATCCGTTCCAGGACGCCTCGTGGGAGGGTCCGCGCGACCCTTGCGGTGATGCTCTGCATCGGCATTCGGAATATAGAGTCAGCGGATCGCGGGTGGGCCCTTGACGAACAGCGATGTGTAGGCGGCGCCCAGCAGCCGGCGCTGCTCGACGGGGCCGAGGCAGATGGTGAGGAGCTTCGCCGAGCGCATGCTGGTCGCACTCGACGCCCGGCGGGCGGGGTGGCGGCGGATGGCGTACTCCCATCCCATGCGGTTGCACTCCAGGCCGACCGGATCGGTGGTGGTTGTCTGGACGTGGCGCATGCCCAGCCGGGCGAGACTGTCGAGGAGGGCGGCGTGAGGGATCAGCTGCAGATGGCGGGGGGCATCGAGATGTGCCCAGTAGCGGCCGAGGAGCCGGAACTGCAACGAGTCGGGGTTGGGGGTCGAGATGGCGAGCACGCCTCCGTCCGCGAGGTTCTCGCACGCGGCTCGGAGTACCTCAGTGGGCTGGGGGAGGTGCTCGATCACGTGCCACATGACGATCGCCTGACTCGCCGGGAGCGCGGAGAGAGCTTCGGCGGGCGCGTCGCTGTTGATCGCCTGCACGCCGAGCTCCTCGGTGAGGTAGCGGCAGTAGCGGGCGTCCATCTCGACCGCCTGGTAGTCGAACCCGGCGCGGAGGGCGGCGCGCGCGAACATCCCCGACCCCGGTCCGACCTCCACCATGCGGCCGGCGGGCGCAAATTGCGACACGAGCGCGACCTTCGCCTGCTCGCGCCGCACGAACTCCTCGACGAAATGGTCGCTGTGGGAGCCGTAGCCGTCGGCCTCGTAGTAGCGACCCAGATCGTCGGGGGTCTCCGCTACGAACACGGTCCCGCAGGCCTCGCAGCGTTGGTAGCTGGACCGCACCGGGCCGAGCCCACGGTTGCGGTCGCCCACCTCGAACGCGAACCGCGAGCCCCCGCCGCAGATGGGGCAGACGAGTTGCTCTGGGACGCGGGTACTCACGTTCTCAGACCCTACCGGGCTCCCCAGATCGCGCAGATCGGCAGCGCGAAGATGCGCTCGCCGAGCACGAAGGGGCGTGGCCCGGTGTGGAGCACGGCGCCGGCGAGGAAACGGTCACCCAACTGGTCGCGCAGCCATGCGAGGTGCCTGGTGTCCGAGGCCTTGGGGGCGGCGGTGGCCTTGATCTCGATCGCGACGAGGCTACCCGCGGACATCTCGGCGATCAGGTCGATCTCGTGGCGGCCGTTCCTCGCGCGTAGGTGGTGCAGGCGGGGACGGTAGGGACCGAGCTCCAACTCCGGTCGGATCTGCGAGAGGACGAAGGTCTCGATGAGCCGTCCGAGGAGCCCCCCGTCGCGCATGACAGCCAGCTCGTCCAGGCCGAGCGCGGTGGTGGCGAGAGAGGCGTCGGCGAGGTAGCGCTTGCTCGCCTTCGTGAGGCGGGAGAGCCGGTTGGTGTGCCATGCGGGCAGGAGGTCGAGTACGAACAGGTTGGTGAGAAGCCGCTCGTATGCGACCGCTGTCGCCCGGCTGAGCCCGGCGGCGTCATAGAGGGTCTTGATGTCAGCGACGCCCGCGGTGTTGATGGCGAGCGCTTCGAAGTAGCGGCGCAGCAGGCGCGGGTCGCGACGGCCGCCGAGGCTCTCGGCGTCTCGGGTGAGCAACTGCTCGATGTAGCTCTCGAGCCATGAAAGACGAGCGGGACCGGTAAGGCGCAGAGCTGGCTCGGGGTAGCCGCCGCGCAGCGCAAACTCCACATAGCCGCGCAGATCGGGCGCATCCGCGGGCGCCTCGAACGCCGCGATCTCCCCTCGGGCGAGGGTGCTGAGGAAGGACTCCTCACGCGTGCGGCCGAGGATCTCGCCGACGGTGAGCCCGTGCATCTGCAAGCGCACGACTCTCCCCGTCCCGGGCCACGTCTGGGCATCGAGGTCCGCTCGCACACTGCCGGTAAGTAGGAAGCGCCCAGGACGGGAGTCCTCGTCAACGGCTCGCTTCACGGCACCGAGCACCTGGGGGACGGCCTGCCACTCGTCGAGCAGGAGTGGCTCGGGCAGCGATCGCAGCGCCACATCTGGATCGGCGCGGAACGCTCCCGCCTCGACGTCTCGATCGAGATGCACGACTGCGGCGGCGTGGCGCAGGGCGGTAGTGGTCTTCCCGGTTGCGCGGGGACCCGTGACCAATAGAGCCGGCAGCTGTAGGAAGAGCTCCCGCAGACGCGGGTCGACAAGGCGCGGTGTGTAGTCCTGGGCAGCGATACAAACAGATTAGCGCTTTGGACCACGATCCAATGACGCTTTGGACCACAGTCCAATGATGCTTTGGACCACACCTTAGTAGCGCTTTAGACCAAGGGCGCTGTGAGGAGCACGTGCAGCGGTGGTGGGCGCCCCCTCACCGCTCGAAAACCCTCACCACGTTCGAGCTGCCCGCGGCGAAGGGGAAGTCGGCCTCGGGTTCGCTGACGGCTCGGAACTGATAGCGGGCGGGGCCGGGGAGGCGGAAGCGGTAGCGGTAGCGGAGGCGTCCGCGGGGGCCGGTGCGGATCACGTGGAACTCGATCCAGCGCCCGCCGGGGGCGCGGGCCTCGAGCACCAGCTGCTTGCCGCCGGGTGGGATCGGCGCCCCGAGCAGCTGCCCGCTGAAGCGGATCGCGCCCGCGGCGCGGGCGATGTGGGGGGAGACGCGCAGCCGCAGCGCGGCGGGGACGGTGAGCGTGAGCGTGGCGGTGGCCGCGGGCTGCGCGTCGAGCGGGTGGCTGCGGTAGCCCGCGCGCAGCGTGCTGGAGGGGAGGTCGCGGGGGAGCGCGAGACTCCAGCGGCCGTCGGCGCCGGTGCGGGGGGCTCCGAGCACCCGGCTGGCCGCGCCGGTGTACGCGGGGAGCTCGCAGACCTCCACGGTCGCCCCCGCGATCGGTGCGCCCCCGGAGCCGGCGAGGCGCCCTTCGATCGTGTGCGCGCGGCCGTAGCGGCTGCGGAGGCCCGGGCGTGTGCGACCCTTCCACTGCGCGGTGAGGGCGACCCCCGCGCCGACGGTCGCGCTCGCGGCGCACGCGTGAGGCAGCGGGTTGACGATCGTGATCTCGCGGTCGAGCACGGTGGCGGCGTTGCCGGCGGCGTCGGTGACGCTCACCACGAGATGGTGGACGCCGCTGGCGATCCCCGTGGTGTCGAGCGGCTCGTCCGCGCTCAGCGCGGCGGGGCAGGGGCGGGTGTAGAGGAACGCGGGCAGCCCATCCGTGGTCCCGCCGACGTCGCGGCAGCGGCCCCCGTTTTCGTCTAGCACCCTCCGGTTGAGGGGCCTCCCGTCGAGGAGCGCCACCACTTCGTAGATCCCCGAGCCCGGGTCGGCGGCGTGGAACGCCACATCGCTCGCGCCGCTCACCGTCGGGTCTTCGGCGAGGCCGCCCCCCACGGCCGAGACCGTCGGTCCTGCCGGCTGCGAGAGCACGAGGTCCGCGGCGAAGAGCTCGACCATGGCGGAGAAGCGGTTTTCGCCGCCTTCGCCTGGCGGGCAAGATGTTTTGACGAAAGATCCACAGTAAGTGCTCACAGCGAGATAGCGGCTATTCAGTGCGTTGCTTGGGGCGATGACACGGTTTTCTGCTGCCATTGGATTTGTTTTGCTGCCTCTACTCAGACAATTTTCACCTGCGGAGCATTCGTCAAAGATGTGCGCACTCGGCCCTGTTGCAGCGACTCCGGATAGCCAGAAGACATACGACGCGTTTTCCGTTGATCCACCGAGCGTGTCGCCCGCGCGCCATAGAGTCGCCTCGGCGATGGTCTCCCCGGTCGGGGCTTCAAAGGCCCATGACGCTTTGTCGGTTACCGAGTCAGGAGTATGGACATAGCCAGCATCCAATGCAGCCACAAGCCCGCCCCCCGCTTCGCACGTGTTCGTAGTCGGGTCGTAGACCGGATGTTCCGGCGAACTCCACCCATCGGTGGGCGCGACCTGCCCGGCGGGGGTTCGACACGAGTACAGGTGGAACTCCCCGGCCTGCGCGGCAGGGGAGAGAACGGCGAGCGCAAGGCCCACAAGGAGGGTTCGCTTCAGAGCTCGCAGAGCCATCTCCTCTCAATGTCGGTGGGGAGCCGGCTATGCCCCCCCTCCGAATTGTTCCACGTGGCTACCCCGCGAAGCGCAGGGGCAGCTCGGCGAGGCCGTAGATGCCGGTGATGCCTTCGAACACCGGCTCCCCCGCGAGCTCCAGGCGGGGCATGCGGGGGGCTAGGAAGGCGAGCGCCTCCTGGAGCTCCACGCGCGCGAGGCTGGCGCCGAGGCAGTTGTGGACGCCCGCCCCGAAGGTGAGCGCGCGGGCGCGCTTGCGATCGCAGCGGATGTCGAACGCGTCCGGGTCGCCCGCGTCCGCGGGGAGGTCCCGGTTGCCGGTGAACGCGCACACCATCACGATCGTCCCCGCCGGGAACGTCACGTCGCGGAAGGTGAGCTCCTCCACGACGATCCGCGCGGTGAACGGGGTGATCGGCTCGAAGCGCAGCGCCTCCTCCACCGCCGCCCCCGCGAGCTCCGGCCGCTCCGCGAGCAGCGCCCACTGGTCGGGGTGTTCCGCGAGCAGGCGGATCGCGTGCGCCAGCTGGCTCTGGGTGGTGTCCACCCCGCCGATCAGCACGTTCAGCACGAGGTTCACGCACTCCACGTCCGAGAGCCGATCGCCCTGCTCTTCCGCGGCGATCAGCAGCGAGATCAGGTCGTCCCCCGGGCTCTCCCGCCGCGCGCGCAGCAGCTCCCACGCGTACTCGTAGAACTCCGCCACCGCCCGCTCGATCCCCGCGCGCTCCTCCACCATCGAGATCGCGTCGAACTGGCGCTGGATCCAGTTCGACCAGTGGTGCAGCCGCGGGGCATCCTGGAGCGGGACGCCCATCACGTGCGCGATCGCCTGCGAGGGGTACGGCTTCGCGATGTCCTCCACGAACTCGCATGTGAGCATCCCCCCCGCCGGGTCCGCGGCTCCACCTCCGCTCGCGCCCGCAGGGCTTACCACCGGGCCCACGGCCCCCGCACCCGCCGCGGCGCCCGCTCCCCCGT
>JBIOEY010000079.1:0-11463 GCA_044446505.1 Solirubrobacterales bacterium | reverse complement strand
GGCGGAGAGTGGCGCGGACGCGGCGGCGTGGACGGCGCTCGACGAGCGCTTCGAGGCCTCGCTCGATCGCGCGCTCGCGGCGGCGCTCTCCCGAGCGGGAAACGTCCCACCGGTGCTCGACGCGCCGGGCGGGCAGGATTGGGGCAACTACTGGGCGGCCTTCCCCGCGCAGGTGCTCGACGCGGGCTCTCCGGCGCTCAGAGCGACGCTGGCGTGGGCGCGCGCGCACATGGCGGAGGGCCTGCCCACCTACCTCGGCGGCCGCGAGCTGCACGACTATCTGGGGTTCAGGATCTTCCAGACCGAGCTGGCCGCGGGGGACGCCGCGGGCGCCGTGGCGGGCCTGTACGCCGAGCTCGTCCACACGACCTCCACCGACGGCGGCTGGGAGACCGGCATCGCCCCCTTCGGCGCACGCGCCTCGGCGACCAACCTCGCCCCGCACGGCACGTTCGCCGCGGAATACGTGGCGCTGCTGCGCAACATGCTGGTGCTGGACGTCCCCTCGGGCGGCGTGGAGCTGCTCGCCGGCGCCAGCCCCGCGTGGCTCGCGCCGGGGCAGCACATCACGGTCGCCGCAGCGCCCACCGACCACGGCCTCATCTCCTTCACCGAGCGCTCCACGAGCCACGGCGAGACTCTGACCTGGCGGGGTGCCCTCACACCGGGCACGCCGCTGCGCTGGGTGCTGCCGACGTGGGCGAGTAACGCGCGCACCGCAAGCGGACCGGTGAGCAGCGCGACGATCGCGCTGCATGGCGCCTCCGGCTCGCTCACGGTGACGACGTTCGAAGGCGCACGCCCCGCACAGTCCTACGCGCGCGCCGTGGCCGCCCTGAACGCCGCCTACCGGGCCCACCACCGCCCGCCCCCGCTGGTGGCGGCCGTGCGGTGAGCGCCGCGTGCCGCATCCACGCCGCGGGCTCACCCTCGTCACTCATCAGTGCCTCCACCTGCTTGGCGGCCCCGACGCCGAGCAGGTAATCGACGACGGCCGAGGTGTCGAGGACCGTCACTCGCCCCGATCGCGAATTGCATCGGATCGGATGCCACTCACCACGGAATCGACTCGACTTGATGGGCGGGGTGGCGTGGGCGCGGTATGGATGCTAATCTATACATAGAAATCTATGTAGGAAGACTTTAGGATGGCGAGCAGAAGCCGAGAGAAAGAGATGCCGGTAGCTGTGGCGCGCGGTCGAGCGTCTGGCCGGAGCGCCGGGGCTCCTTGGGGTCCGACTGAGATTCAGCGTGACTATCGGACGCTGCTGGATCGGGCCAAGGACAGGCCGCAGGAGGTCTTGGACTCCGATGGCGAGCTGCTGATCATCCAGGGCAAGAGCATCGCGGATTTCCAGCGGCGCCTGCGCGAGCAGATGGCCGAGGCGGGTCGGTTTCTGGCTATCTTCAACGAGCATCGTGAGGTGCCCCCGGGTCGGTGGGCGATGCAGACCGCCTATCCGTGGCTTGCTGCCTTCTCGTCTGAGGAGGTTGCCGAGTTTGCCCAGGAGCTTGTGGCCTACACCTTCGATGCTGCCCAGCGAGGCACGCTGGAGCAGATCGAGGGCAATCTGCGCGCCTGGGAGTCCACCGCCGGCATCTACGGGCAGCCCGACGTGATGCAGGCATTGTGCGCTCCGATGGACGCCGCTGAACTCATGGAGGTATTTCCTCCGTCCGAAGGGCAGGTCCGGGCGGCTCACGCGTGACCCGAGAGGTCCACGCGCCGCAGGGGCGCTACAAGGGGCGTCACAGGGTCTTCTCGACTGTCTATCGTGATTGGAACAAGCTCTGCCAGAACAGGCCGGGTCCGATGTGCCGCTGATATATCGAGCTGACCGACGACCCGTTTCCGGCGATGCAGACCAATCGCCACCTTCAGCTGAAGGGGAGCCTCGGCGGCTTCTGGGAGTATGAGGTCGATAGCGGCGCCCGCGTGCGCTACAAGCGCGGCCCGAACGATGAGGTCTTCGTCCTCGTCGTCTATGCCGGCTCGGCCCCCCTCCGACACCCACCGCTGAGATGATGCTCGCCCAGCCCGCCGAGCTCCAAGTCGCGCACATCGACTGCGACGCTTTTGCAACTGCGTTGCTATCGAGGATGGAAGAGAGCCGTCGTTTGAGGGGTGCGACTTGGATGGTGCGGCTCAGGCTGTGATCTGCTCGCGCTCGGCCCGCTCGGCTTCGGCGACCATTTGGGCTGCGCGTTTGGGGTCGCCGAGGGCCAGCAGGTGCGCGTTCAGCGCCAAGCGGCGCGCGGCGGCGTAGTCGAGCGGGACGCGTTTGCCGTCGATGACGGCGTAGGCGGTCTGCGAACCATTGCTGTTCGAACCGTTGCTGTTGGTGCGTTCGCTCATGGTTCCAGGATAGGACATCGGTCAAGCGGATTCGGTGTCGCCGACGATCTCGACGATGTGCTCGGCGAGCGGGCGGTACGGGTCGTGTTTGCCGACGAACGCGATGCCCAGCAGCTCGTCATGGAGCTCCAGGTCGGCGAACTCGACCGTGTCGAGGCCAAGCGTGAGCAGGCCCGTGTTGAGCGCTACGAATGCGGCCCGGAGGTTACCGTCGACGAAGGGGTGAGCCCGCAGCACCTTGGCGTACAGGCGCGTGACGGCGTGAACGGCGTCGAAGCTGTCTGTGTCGGGGGATGCGCGAATCTCCGTGGCGGCGGTGTTGAACTCGTTGCAGATCTTTTCCAGCCGGCGGTGAAGCCGGCGGGGGTGGGCGCCGCGGTAGACGCGGATACGCCGGGAGCGTCGGGTGCCGACGTACCCGCCGTACTGGACGTGCTCCCATTCGCCCTCGTGGCGTCCGCGCAGCCGTCCGGCGTCCTTGGGGAAGAGCTCACCGAAGATCTCACGGTGCCAGGAGCACAGCAGTTCGGCGGACATCTCGATCGCTCCGGACTTCGCGACGGGCCCGAGCTTCACGAGCAGTCGGGCGAGCCGGTCGATGCTGATGTCCCAGGTTGCCTCTGGGGTTTGCCCGGGCTCGCAGAAGAACGGCGACTCGGAGTCGTCGCGGAATCCGCGGAACGGTGCACCGTGGCTCGGGGTCATCGCACGGGACTGTAGGGCGCGCTGCGGAGGCCTCGGCGAATACGCACCAGCCCCCGGAGATCTCTGCACATGGCTCCCGCCAGAGCGATCGCTGACCCGCGAGACGCGGATGTAGCCGTCAAGCGGTGCCCGCCGGAAGGGGCGCTAGATTCGCCTGAGAGTGTCAGCCGAGCCCGCCCAGCTGCGCGTCGCGCACATCGACTGCGACGCTTTTGCAACTGCACTGCTATCGAGCCTCGGGAACCGTCGCCCTCGAAGGAGTGCAGCTTGGACGGTGCAGCTCAGGCTGTGAGCCGCTCGCGCTCGGCGCGCTCGGCTTCGGAGACCATTTCGGCCGCGCGCTTGGGGTCGCCGAGGGCGAGCAGGTGCGCCTGCTGGGCGATGCGTCGCGCGGCGTCGTAGTCGAGCGGAACGCGCTTACCGTCGACGACGGCGTAGTGGCGGCGGCCGTTGTTGGTGTGCTCAGTCATGGTTTCAGGATAGGACGTTCGTCAAGCGGTTCGGGTGTCGTCGATGATCTCGGCGATGTGTTTGGCGAGCGGGCGGTAGGGGTCGTTCCTGCCGGTGAGCGCGATGCCGAGCAGTTCGTCATGCCGCTCGAGGTCGTTGAAGCCGACTATGTCGAGGCCAAGCGTGACCAGGCCCGCGTTGAGCGCGACGGTCGTGCCTCTGAGGTTGCCGTCAACCCAAGGATGGGCGCGGAGCACCTTGGCATAGAGACGTGTGGCGACGTGGACGGCATCGAAGCTGTCGGTGCCCGCGGACTCGCGGATCCCCCCGGCGGCGGTGTTGAACTCGGTGCAGATCTTTTCCAGCCTGCGTGGGAGTTCGCGGGGGTTGGTGCCCCGGTAGCCACGGTTGTGCACCCCGAAGTAGACATGCTCCCGCTGCCCCTCTCGGAAGTCGCGCAGACGGCCGGCGTCCTCGGGGAACAGTGCGCCGAAGATCTCGCGATGCCAGGAGCACAGTAGCTGGGTGGACATCTCGATCGGGCCGCTGTCGGCGAGCGGGCCGAGGTCCACGAGCAGGTGGGCCAGCCGGTCGACGCTGATGTCCCAGGTCTCCTCCGGGGTATGTCCGGCCGCACAGAAGAACGGTGACTCGTTGTCGTCGCGGAATCCTCGAAACGGTGCACCGTGGCTCGGGGTCATCTCACGGGACTGTAGGGCGCGCTGCGGAAGCCTCGGCGAATGCGCACCAACTGCCCGGAGATCCCCTGTCGTCTGCGGCTCACGGCACGCAGCGCCGTCGCCGCGCTGTCACCAAGGTCGCCTGCGGGCTCTCGCCGCCCACCGACCGAGCCTCCCACGTCGGCTCTGCTAGCCGTCCCGGCGTCGTGCTACGCCGACCCGAGCAGCCCTGCGGGCTGCTCGCTCGCCGCTCGCTATCGCTCCCGGCTCCCGCTGCCGGCGCACCGCCAAGGGCGGCGGGTACGCGCGCTACCTGGAGTCGAAGACCGTGGAGCCAGAGCGCGGGGACTACTACTTGAGCCCCGACGGGGAGCCCACCCAGGCCCCCGGCCAGTGGCTCGCGAGCCCTGACGCGCTCGCGCGGCTGGGGATCGAGGGCAGCTCGATCGAGGGCCCGGACTTCATCGCGCTGATGGAGGGCCGCCATCCCCGCAGTGGGGCGTGGCTTCGCCGGGCGGGCGCCACCGGCGGCCGCGGCGGCGGGATCGACCTGACCTTCAGCGCTCCGAAGTCGGTGTCTGCGGTGTGGGCGCTCGGGGACCCAGCCCAGCGTCGTGAGATGGAGGCCGCGCACGCTGCAGCCGTTAGCGAGGCGATGGCTCATCTCACCGAGAGGGTGCCGACGGTGCGCCGTCGCTACGGCGGGCAGCAGGTCGAGGAGCACGCGCGGGAGGTTGTGGCCGCCGAGTACCGCCACACCACTTCTCGGGGTGTCCTTGAAGGGGACGCGCCGGACCCGCAGCTGCACAGCCATGTCGTCATCACGAACGCGATCCGAGAGGACGGGCGGATCGTCGCGGTCGCCTCGCGGCCGATCTTCCGCTCGGCGCGGGAGGTCGGCGCGTACTACCGTTCGGCGCTCGCGCACCAACTCCAGCAGCGTGGGTATGCGATCGAGCAGGGCACCGGCAGACACGGGCGCTACTTCGAGATCGCCGGTGTGCCCCGCGGGCTGCTGGACGCCTTCTCGGCGCGCAGCCGCGAGGTCGCCAGGGCGGCCGAGCGCTTCCGCGCAAAGTGGGGTCGGGCGCCCGAGCGCGGGGAGCTGCGCCAGCTCAAGCTCGAGAACCGCAAGGCGAAGGTGCTCGTCACGCGCGCCGACCTGCAGGTGGTCTGGAACGAGACGGCGGCGCATTTTGACTTCGCTGGAGATAAGCCCGCGCGGCTGCTCGGCGCGGAACCCGGACCACGGCCCGATGGTGCCCTTGAGGATCGCGTCGAGGAGCGTCTGACCGAGCGCGCCGCGACGTTCGAGCCCGGCGAGTTCCGGGCGGTCCTGCTTGAGCAGTCCGTCGGCGAGCTCTCACCGCGCGAGGCCCTGGCGTTCTCACAAGCGATGATCGCCGAGCGCCGAGTCCTCCCGCTGGAGGGCGGGTTGATGACGACGCTCGCGGTGCGCGCCCGCGAGCAGGCGATCGAGCGCAGGTTCACCGGGCTCGCCGGCGCAGGCGGCCGGGACGTCGGGGCGCAGGCCCGCACGGTCGCGGGCGAGGAGGTGGCCGAGCGGATCGGCGGACGCCTGAGCGCCGAGCAGGCCCACGCGCTACAGGTCATCACTGGCCCCGAGCGCGGCGCGATCCTCGTCGGGCCTGCGGGGACCGGCAAGGGCGTGGTGATCGACGCCGCCGCCCGCGCCGAGCAGCACGGCGGCCATCAGACGTTGGGGATCGCGGTGTCGGGTTCCACCGCGCAGCGGCTCGGACAGGATAGCCCGGCGCTGGCCGGTCAGACGCTCACGCTCGACGCGCTCGTCTCGCGCGTGGAGCGCGGGCAGCTCGCCATAGGTGAGCACACGACGATCTACTTCGACGAGGCCGGGATGGCCGACACCCACCGCCTTGACCGGCTCACCGAAGTTGTGGAGCTCACCGGCTCCAAGCTCATCGCGATCGGCGACGCCGCGCAGCTCCCCTCGATCGGCGCCGGTGGCGTGTTCGACCGCCTCGCCGGCATCGTGCCAAGCGCCGAGCTCTCAAACATCCGCCGGACGTTGGACCCCGAGGAACAGCGGGCATGGGCGGACCTGCGGGCCGGGCGCTCTGACCGCGCGATGGCGCACTACCACTCACGCGGGCAGCTACACATGGCAGACACCCGCGATGAGGCCGTCGAGCAGGCCGTGGAGAGCTGGGCGGCACTCACCGAGACCCACGACCCGAGCGAGGTCGCGCTGATCTCCGACGCCTCAAACCAGGAGATCCACCGCCTCAACGTCCGCGCACAGCACTACCGCTCCCAGCGCGGCGAACTCGGCGAATTGGAGGTCCAGGTGCCCGGCGTCCACTACGGCATCCGCCAGGGCGACCGCGTGGCGATGATCGAACAGCACCACGAGCCAGGCTCCGAGCGCATCGAGAACGGCAGCCGCGGCGAAATCCTCGACATCATCCCCGCCGGCGAAGTGCTCATCGAGTTCAACGTCACCGGCCGGCAGCGAACACTCGCCGGCGACGACCTCGGCCGCGTGCGCCTCGGCTACGCCCAGCACATCCACCGCGTGCAGGGCGCGACCGTCACCCGCACCCTCGTCGTCACGGGGGGCTGGCAGACCAGCAAGGAGCCCGCCTACGTCGAGGCGTCCCGTGCCCGCCAGGGCACCGCCTGGTTCGTCTCGCGCGAGGACCTTGGAGTGGAAGGTCACGACACCGACCGCATCCAGCGCCTCGCTCAGAACATGCGCCGCAGCCACGCACAGACCCCATCGCTCGCGCACCCCGAGCTGCCCGACCGCGACTACGGGCCGCGCTTTCACCACTCGATCGCGCCCAGCCGCACCAGCCGGATACCAGGCATCGTCCGCACCGTCAGCCGAATCGTCCAACCACCAGCACAGGAGCGAACACGATGAGCCATGGGCCGCAGATCGTCCTCCCCGACCCCGTGATAACTCATATCAGCAAGATTGTGCTGGTGTCTCCGCTTGTGGCCACGAGAACTTCCTCTCCTTCCGGAGTTCGAGAACGGTGAAGATGGCGTACGTTTGACAGATCTGTTGTTCAACAAGGCGTTTCCATCCCGCTCCGTGGCTCGAGGATGAACGTGTTGCGGACGCCGTTGCGCGCCAGGTAGGCTTCGTGGGCAGGCCATATGCGCACGAACCGCGGCCACAGACGCCCGAGCTCCTGCTCCGTGGCTCGCCGGGCACGGCAGCGGACGATCTCCCCGCCGATCTGGACGGTTGCGTCGCAGTTGGCGTCGAGGTTTAGCGGCCACGCGGCCGGGCGCTGCTGTCCGAAGTTCTCGCTGGTGATCGCGAGGTTCGGTCCATCACGTAGGTACATCACGGGCGTGCTGCGTCGCTTGCCGCTGCGCCTGCCGATCGTGGTGAGCAGCAGGGTGGCCGGCATGGCGGCGCCCTGGGGACCGAGGATCGTGAGGCGACCTCGGCTGGCCCGGTAAAGCAGGGAGTCCAGCGGAGCCAAACCCCTACCCAATGCTGCGAAGCTTCTCCGCTGCGCCAAGCGCTCGAAGGTTCCTCGGAGCGTAACGCTGCGCCTCGGCGGCGATTGGGGGTTGGCCGGCTCAAGGTCGGAGGGGCTCATCGGGCGGGAGGCGAGGCGGAGCTCGATGCGATGGAGTCGAGGATCGGGGTGGCGGCGGCCTCGGTCACGCCCCGTTGCGCCATCCCCCGGCATGCCTCGGCGACCTGTTGAGTGTCGAGATAGGCGTGCAGGGTGGTGACCTTGCCCCAGCGGAGGTGTATCCAGTGGGTGCCATGGTTCGTATAAGGCTCGCCTCCCTGTGGCCGTAGATGGGCGCTCCACTGCGCCGCCACCCATGCGCTCCACGGCCAGCCACACGAGGCTACGCGATGCACATGGAAGGTGTGCTCCGGGAAGAGGCGATCAAGCCGCTCGAACCAAAGCAGCACGGCCGCGCGCGTGTGGCGCTCGCCACCGAGCGGGTGGGCGCCGGGGAAGATGTGGTGTACGTCCTCGGCCAGGAAGCGCTCGACCACCGATTGCCACTCGCCGCGGCTGAGCCGCTCGAACATGTACTCCGTGCTCCGCCGAAAGATCAGACGATGCATCAGCGTCGGAGCGCGCACAGGGCGGCGGCGAAGGAGAGAGCCCCGCTGCCTGAGAGGGCGATCCCGCCTTTGATTGTTTGGTCGCTCTGACCACGGGCGCGCAGCTCCAGGATGGTGGAGGTCACGTCGAATGTGTTGATCAGGAAGCAGAGCGCGGTCGCTGAGCGAGCGTGCCGCGGAGAGCGGGTGGCGGCGAGCACCATGCATCCGGATATCAGCAGGTGGCCGCCGAAGGCGCGCAGAAGAAGCCTGGGGTCGGCCAGGTCGTGCGTGTCGGGTGCGTAGTGCGCCGAGACCATTTTCTCGGGCGCGAACAGCGATACCGCACCGTAGACGACATGCACTACGCCGCCGGTCAGCATCAGCGCCCGCGCGCTCAGGGGCACCCTGTCCCGCGCCGCGACGACCGATCCCTTTTCGCTCATACCGTCTCCTTCTCTCTGATGTCGATTTCCTCGCTCTGCCCGGCGGGTGACGCCGGGCTTCGCCGGCGCAGCACCACGCGGGTCCCGTGGTGGGGAACAAAGGTCACAGCGCGCCGCCGAGGTCTCTCGGGCCGCGGATCGGGAGCGTGCAGTTCGCAGCGCTCGAGCACGCGGCGCAAGACGATCCGCATCTCATACGTGGCGAACGCCGCCCCGAGGCAGCGCCGTGTGCCGCCGCCGAAGGGGAGCCACGCGAAGCTCTCGGTCGTGCCGTCCTCGAAGCGCTCGGGGCGAAACGCGTCAGGCTCCGGGTAGAGGTCGGGCCGCTGGTGGATCAGGCTGATCGAGACCGCGATCAGCGAGTCGGCCGGGGCGAGATACTCGCCGACGGGGACAGGCTCGGTCGCATAGCGAAGCACGAACGGGATCACCGGCCGGCTGCGCAGCGACTCCTGGATCACGTGCCCGAGGTACTCGTCGCGATCTTCGGCGAGCTCGCTCGTCAGGCGCCCCAGCGCCTGTGGGTGGCGCAGCAGCCGCTCGATCGACCAGGACAGGGCGGTGGCGGTGGTCTCGTGTCCGGCGATCAGGAGGGTCATCAGCTGATCGCGCAGCTCTGCCGGGCTCAGGCCCCCTCCATCCTCGTCGCGGGCTCCGATCAGCAGCGAAAGGATGTCCTGCCGGGCTTCGAGCTTGGGGTCGCGGGTCCTGCGGTCGATCTCATTGCGCAGGAACTCATCGACCTCGGCCCGCGTGCGCAGGAACGGCCGCCACGGACCGAAGCGGGGCAGCTCCCGCTGGGCCATCAGCAGCATCCATGGCCGCATCCCCTGGTTGCTGTAGCGGGCGAAGAGCTGCTCGAGATGGCCGAGCGCTCGCTCATCGCGCTCGATCCCGAAGACTGCGCGGAGGATGATCCGCAGCGTGATCGCCTGCATCGACGGGCGGAGGGGAAAGGCCTGGTGCAGCGGCCAGCGGTCGATCTCGGCGTCCGCGATTTCGCTCATCAGCTCGCCGTAGACGCGCATCCGCTCGCCGTGGAAGGGCGGGAGCATCAGCTTGCGCCTGTGCAGATGTTGCTCCTCGTCGAGGATCAACACGGATTCCTCGCCGACCAGCTGTCGCAGCGGCCCTCTGTTGCCGTCTCCGGCGCGCAGGGTCGCCGGGTCGCCGGCGAAGATCCGCTTCGCCTCCGCCGGGTCGGAGACCACGACGAGTGGCACCCCAAAGCCGGTCGCATGGAGCATGAAGACATCGCCGTAGCGCTCGCGCCAACGCGGAAACAGCCTCTGCTCAGCAAGCAGCCAGCCGAGGCCGAGGGCGAGCCCGGGCCCACGCGGCCCCGGCGGACTTGCGTTCCTCGCTGCTGTGCGATATGACACCACCTATGTATCGGAGCAGATATGTCCCTGTGTCGCAAGAGGTTTCGCGGAACCGGTCCCAGCGACCCGGTAGGCACAGGCGATGAAGCTCACGCCTTCAGCCTTCATCATTCTCGGCATGATCCGCCTCGGCGCACGATCTGGATATGCGATCAAGAAGGCCGCCGACGCTTCGACCCGCTTCTTCTGGCCGATCTCGCTGGCGCAGGTATATCCGGAGCTGGCGCGGCTCGTGCGGGCGGGGCTGCTGACCCGCCGCGAGGACCCCCAAGGCTCGCGCGAGCGATTCGCATACGAGCTCACCGAGCAGGGCGAGATGGCGCTGGAGGCTTGGCTGCGCTCCACACACGAAGCTCCCACCCAGTTCCGCGACGAGGGCGTGCTGCGACTCTTCCTCGCCGATGCCCTTGCCGAGGAGGACCAGCTGGCGCTGGTGCGACGCCTGCGCGAGCGCGTTCGCGGCGTCAGTGCTCACATGCGCGAGGAGATCGTCCCGCTCGCCGAGGCGCTCGAGCCGAGCGGCACTCGCTACCCGGCACTCGTCGCGCGGCTGCGCGCCGACACATACGCCTACGTCGAGCGATGGCTGGAACGACTGGAGGCCGACCTGGAAAAGTGATGCCCACTCCTACGGCTGAGTCTGATTCGTTGGCCGTTCTGACCCGCTCCTGGTCAGTATCGGCATGGCACATAGACCCATGTCCGAGCAGGCGCTGCGGTTGGGGCTGGCTCAGCTTGCCCGATCGCTACGCCGCGCCAACCCCGGCGTGCAGTTCACGTTCGTCCGGCCAGAGGAACGGTTGAATCGGGCCGCCGCGCCGGCGAGGGCGGGGGAGATCGGACGGCCCGTCGCCCTTCCAGAGGATGAGGGTACCGGGTCGCCCACCGGAGTACGTGGCGGCCACGGCCTCCCTGCGCGGGTCGTAGGAAGATCACGTCGACGAACGCCCTGACCACCTGCGTCTCTTCGCGCGGCAGGGCTCGCAGCGCTTCGGCGGTCAATCCGTGCACGCCGACGGCCGCGCGAGCACCGAGCGCGTCGATCCGCCGCTCGGCCTGCGAGACCGCGTCGATGTACTGCGCCAGCCATGTGCTCCAGTCGTCTCCGAGCAGGCGTATCGCTTCGGTGTTTTCACGGAAGGCGTCCAGGTTCTCCTGAGCGTCCTGGAGGGCGCCGAGGGCGGTGGCCATCTCCTCGTCGACCGAGTTCCCCGAGACTCGGGTCGCAGGCGTTCTGGCCTGACCCCCTGAGTTCGGTCCGACCCTTGTGAGAGTTTCTTGCGCCCGCGATCATGGGCGAGAAAGGAACTCTGATGAAGCGACGTAGGCACACGCCGGAGCAGATCATTCGCAAGCTGCGAGAGGCCGAGCGGAT
>JBIOEY010000078.1:0-11540 GCA_044446505.1 Solirubrobacterales bacterium | reverse complement strand
GGACAGCTCGGAGCGCAGCCTGTACCGGCTGCAGGAGCGGGTGGTGCCGGCGCTGGAGGCGCTGCTGAGCGCGGCGCTCGAGCGGGAGCGGCTGCAGGGGGGGGTGGTGGAGACGGCGGCGCTGCGCCAGGCGGATGTGGTGAAGACGGCGCTGCTGCGGGCGGTCTCGCACGACCTGCGCAGCCCGCTCACGGCGATCTCGGCGGCGGCGGAGGCGATCGCGCTGCCGGGGGTCTCGGCGGAGGAGCGGGAGGAGCTGGCGGGTGCGATCCTGGGGGAGACGCGGCGCCTGGCGCGGTTGGTGGACAACCTGCTGGACCTCTCGAAGCTGGAGGCGGGGGCGGCGGAGCCGCGGCAGGAGTGGCTGTCGGTGGAGGAGACGATCGGCGCGGCGCTCGAGGATCTGGTTCCAAACCCATCCCCCTCCACAACGCTCGATGAGCCGACTGCGCCGGGCTCGCCGCGCGCGGAGACCGAGCGCGAGCAGGAGGAGTTTCAGCTCTCGATCGACCGGGACCTGCCGCCGGTGCGGGCGGACCCGACGCAGCTGGAGCGGGCGTTCGTGAACGTGCTGGAGAACGCGCGCAGCCACTCGGGGGGCCACCCGGTGTCGGTGCGGGCGCGGGCGGTGCGGACGCTGGCGGGCGAGGGGGACCGCCTGATCGTGCGCGTGGTGGACCGCGGCCCGGGGATCCCGCCGGCGCAGCTGGAGCGGGTGTTCGAGCCGTTCTACCGGGCGGGCACCGCGCGCGGCGGACGCCGCGGCTCGGGCCTGGGCCTGGCGATCGCGCGGGGCTTCCTCGAAGCGAACGGGGGCTCGCTGCACGTGGAGTCGCTGCCGGGGCAGGGGGCGACGTTCGTGTTCGAGCTGCCGCTGGAGCGCAGCGCGCCGGTGCCGGGAGCGGCGGTGGGAGCGAGCAGTGGGGGTTGAGCCTAGAGGGTGGCGCAGTCGGCCGGAGGCCGGCTGGCCGAAACGGGGATGCGAGCCGGAGGCGAGTGTCCCCCGGCTTCGGTCGGGCCCCTCTTCAATCAGATCGACTCCCGCGAAACCGCGGGTGCTGGTGGTGGACGACGAGCTGCAGATCCTGCGGGCGCTGCGGGTGGTGCTGCGGGAGGCGGGCTTCGAGGTGGTGAGCGCGCAGAGCGCCCCGGAGGCGCTGGACCTCGCGGCGGTGCGGGCGCCGCGGGCGGCGATCGTGGACCTGGTGCTGCCGGGGGGCGACGGGGTGGAGGTGACGCGGAGCCTGCGGGAGTGGAGCGGGATGCCGATCCTGGTGCTCTCGGCGGTGGGGGACGAGGAGCAGAAGGTGCGGGCGCTGGAGGCGGGGGCGGACGACTACATCACGAAGCCCTTCGGGGCGCGCGAGCTGGTGGCGCGGCTGCGGGCGGCGCTGCGCCGCAGCGAGGGAGCGGGCGAGGAGCAGCCGGTGATCGCGGCGGATGGCCTGGAGGTGGACCTGGCCGCGCACGCAGTGCGCCGCGAGGGCGAGCCGATCCACCTCACTCCGATCGAGTTCGAGCTGCTGCGGGTGCTGGCGCAGAACCGCGGGAGGCTGTTGACGCACAGGGCGCTCCTCGGAGAGGTGTGGGGGCCGGGGTACGTGGACGATGTGCAGTCGCTGCGCACCCACATCGCGCGCCTGCGCGCGAAGATCGAGCCGCCGGGCGAGCGCCCCCGCTACATCCTCACCGATCCGGGTGTGGGGTACCGTTTTTCAGGATGAGCAGCCCCCTCCGGGGCTGCCGGCGGCGTTCGCAGCGCGGTGCCGGGGCGCAGTGCACGTGACCCATGCGAGCGTCCGTGGTGACGACGAGCGGCCGTTGGGGTGACACAAGAGGACCGTAACGAAATCGTTATGCGCGGGGGGTGAATCGTCACGCGGCCGTGACGGCGCATCGGGAATAGTGAGCGCATGGACGTGGTGGCGATAGTGCTGGGGGTCGCGATGTTCGCGATCTTGCTCGCGTTGATCCAGGGGATCGACCGGATATGAGCGTCGCGCCTCCCCTGGGTGCATTCATCGCGCACATGAGCGGCGCCGATTTCTTCGGCCTGGTGGTGTCGTTGCTGATCATCGGCTACCTCTTCTATGCACTCGTCCGCGGAGAGAACCTCTAGGCGATGACCTTCACCGGCTGGCTGACGATCGTCCTGTTCGCGGTGATCCTGACCGCGCTGGCGCTGCCGCTCGGGCGTTACATGGCGAATGTGTACACCGGCGAGCGGGTATTCCTGTCGCCGCTGCTGGGGTGGCCGGAGCGGATGCTCTACCGGATCATGCGGGTGGATCAGCGTCGTGAACAGGACTGGAAGGCGTACGCGAAAAGCCTGATCGTCTTCTCGCTCGCGGGGTGGCTCTTGCTGTACGCGATCCTGCGCACCCAGGACGCCTTCTTCGTACCCCATGGGCTGAACCCGCTGGGCTATCACTCGGGTTCGTGGAACGTGACGTTCAACACGGTCTCGTCGTTTGTGACGAACACGAATTGGCAGTACTACAGCGGCGAGACGACGATGAGCTATCTCAGCCAGATGGCGGGGCTGACGGTGCAGAACTTCCTCTCGGCGGGCGTGGGCATCGTCGTCGCGGCGGCGCTGATCCGCGGGATCGTCGGGCGCAGCGGGAAGGGCCTCGGCAACTTCTGGCAGGACATCGTTCGCACGGTCCTCTACGTCCTGCTGCCGATCTCCGTGGTCGGCGCGCTGCTGCTGGTCTCGCAGGGCGCGATCCAGAACTTGACGACCTACCTCACGGCGCACACGATCACCGGCCTGACGCAGACGATCGCGATGGGCCCGGTCGCCTCGCAGGAGGCGATCAAGGAGCTCGGCACCAACGGCGGCGGCTTCTTCAACGTCAACTCGGCGCACCCGTTCGAGAACCCGACCGGGTTCACCAACCTCGTCGAGATGCTGCTGGTGCTGATCATCCCGGCGGCGCTGGTGTTCATGTACGGACGGATGGCGGGCAACCGCCGCCAGGGCTACGCGATCTACGCGACGATGATGGTGATGTTCCTCGGCGCGGTGACGGTCGCCTACATCGCCGAGGCGCACGGCTCCCCCGCGCAGCACGCCGCTGGCCTGCACACGCACGTGATCGCGGGCTCCGGCGGCGGCAACATGGAAGGCAAGGAGCAGCGCTTCGGGATCGCGGGCTCGGCGCTGTTCGACGTGGTCACGACCGTCACCTCCTGCGGCGCGGTGAACAGCGCGCTGGAGTCGTTCACCGGGATCGGCGGCGCGGTGCCAATGGCCAACCTGTCCGCCAGCGAGGTGATCTTCGGTGGTGTGGGCACCGGCCTGTACTCGATCCTGCTGTACGTGCTGCTGGCCGTGTTCATCGGCGGCCTGATGGTCGGGCGCACACCGGAGTGGCTCGGCAAGAAGCTCGAGGCGCGCGAGATCAAGCTCGCGGGGCTGGGCATCCTGATAACGCCGCTGGCCGCGCTGTTCTGCACAGCGATGGCGAGCGCCACGAAAGGTGGCCGGGCGTCGATCTCCGAAGTGGCGCTTTCCAAGGCGGGCGGCAACGCGCCGCAGGGCTTCTCCGAGACCTTCTACGCCTATCTGTCGCAGGCGAACAACAACGGCTCCGCGTTCGCCGGATACACCGGTTACATCCAGCCGAACGCCGGCAACCTCGGCGCCCACGGCGTCACGTTTGCGGACCTGCTCGGCGGTTTCGACATGCTGTTCGCGCGCTTCGCGCCGATCCTGTTCGCCCTCGCCGTCGCGGGTGCGCTGGCAGGCAAGCGGGTCACCCCCGCGGGCCTCGGCACGATGCGCACCGACAACCCCACGTTCGTGGTGCTGCTGATTGGCGTGATCGTACTCGTGGGCGCACTCACCTTCTTCCCGGCCCTGCTGCTCGGGCCGATCGTGCAGGGCCTGACCGGACGCCTTTACTAAAGATGAAACGAGACATCGTCACCGCAGCCATCGGCATCGTCGTGTTCACGATCCTGCTCGGGCTCCTCTACCCGCTGGCGATCACCGGCATCAGCCAGGTCGCATTTCCGGGCAACGCCAACGGGCAGCAGATTCACGTGAACGGGAAGCTGGTCGGCTCGAAGATCATCGGTCAGAGCTTCGCCGCCCCTGTGATCGGCAAGAACGGCAAGCCGAAGGAAGAAGAAGAAGAACTGGTCACCGAACCGGACCCGCGCTACTTCCAGTCGCGCCCCTCGGCGACCGAAGGCGGGGCCTACAACGCGGCGGCGAGCACCTTCTCCAATCATGGCCCGAACAGCAAGCTGACCGAGGAAGCGGACGCCGAAAACATCAAGTCCTATCTCGCACTCAACAAGCCTTATGACCCGAGTCTGACCGTGGCGCAGGTGCCGGTCGACGCCGTCAACACCTCGGCCTCGAACCTCGACCCTGAAATCTCGCAGGCCAACGCGTGGATCCAGGCCCACCGCGTCGCGGCCGTGCGCCATCTCCTGCTGGCAACCGTAAACGGGCTGATCGCGAAGTACACATCCGGGCGCGGCCTCGGTTTCTCGGGCGAGCCGGGAGTGAACGCGCTCGAACTGAATCTGGCACTCGATCGCCTGACGGGAGGTGCGAGCTGATGTCCACGATTCCGGCAGCCACAGAACGGCAGGCGGTCTCGCTGTTCCAGCGCGAGATCGTGGTGCGCGCGCTGATCGACAGCCTCAAGAAGCTCGACCCGCGCGTGCAGATCCGCAACCCGGTGATGTTCGTGGTGGAGATCGGCTCGGTGATCACGACGGTGACGTGGCTGATCCAGGCGTTCGGCGGCAAGCCGCTGGGCGGCGGCAACGAGCCTGCGTGGTACACGTTCACGATCGCGGTGTGGCTGTGGCTGACGGTCGTGTTCGCGAACATGGCGGAGGCGTTCGCGGAGGGCCGGGGCCGCGCGCAGGCGGACACGCTGCGCTCGATGCGCAAGGAGACGGTCGCCACGATGCGCGACGGCTCAACGAAGGCCGCCTCGGAGCTGACCCGCGGCGACGTGGTGGTCGTGGAGGCGGGCGAGCTGATCCCGGGCGACGGGACGGTGATCGAGGGGATCGCGACGGTCGACGAGTCTGCGATCACGGGCGAGTCCGCGCCGGTGATCCGCGAGTCCGGCGGGGATCGCAGCGCGGTGACGGGCGGCACGCGCGTGACCTCCGATGAGATCGTCGTCGAAATAACCCAGGAGCCGGGCCACTCGTTCCTCGACCGCATGATCGCGCTGGTCGAGGGGGCTGCGCGCCGCAAGACGCCGAACGAGATCGCGCTGAACATCCTGCTGGCGGCGCTGACGCTGATCTTCATGATCGTGGTGGCGACGCTGCGCCCGTTCGGTCTGTTCGCGGGCACGTCGATCTCCGAGACGACGCTGATCGCGCTGCTCGTCGCGCTGATCCCGACCACGATCGGGGCGCTGCTCTCGGCGATCGGGATCGCGGGCATGGATCGCCTCGTGCGCCGCAACGTGCTCGCCCTATCCGGCCGCGCGGTGGAGGCGTCGGGCGACGTGGACGTGCTGCTGCTCGACAAGACGGGCACGATCACGATCGGCAACCGCCTGGCTTCGGAGTTCATCCCGATGCCGGGCGTCGCGGAGTCCGAGCTCGCCGAGATCGCGCAGCTGGCCTCGCTCGCCGACGAGACCCCGGAGGGCCGCTCGATCGTGGTGCTGGCCAAGCAGTACGGCATCCGCGAGCACGACATGAGCACGCTGCACGCCACGTTTGTGCCCTTCACAGCACAGACCAGGATGAGCGGCGTCGACATCGACGGCCGGCGGCTGCGCAAGGGCGCCGGCGACGCGATCATCGAGCTCGCCAAGAGCGAAGGCGGCTCCCCGCCGCCCGAGCTGCAGGCGCAGCTCGACCGGATCGGCCGCGAGGGCGGCACGCCGCTGGCGGTCGCGCGCGACAGCCAGGTGCTTGGCGTGATCTACCTGAAGGACACGATCAAGGAGGGCATGAAGGTCCGCTTCGACCAGCTGCGGGCGATGGGCATCAAGACGGTGATGGTGACCGGCGACAACCGCCTCACGGCGGCGAAGATCGCGGAGGAGTCCGGCGTGGACGATTTCCTCGCCGAAGCGACCCCCGAGCGCAAGCTCGCGCTGATCCGCGAGCAGCAGCAGGACGGGCGCCTCGTGGCGATGACCGGCGACGGCACCAACGACGCCCCGGCGCTCGCGCAGGCTGACGTGGGGGTCGCGATGAATACCGGCACCCAGGCGGCGCGCGAGGCGGGCAACATGGTCGACCTCGACTCCAACCCGACGAAGCTGATCGAGATCGTCGAGGTGGGCAAGCAGCTGCTGATCACCCGCGGCGCCCTGACCACGTTCTCGATCGCCAACGACGTCGCCAAGTACTTCGCGATCCTGCCGGCGATCTTCATCAGCACTTATGCGGCCACCGGCGAAGCGCAGGGTCCGCTGCACGTGCTGAACATCATGAACCTCGGGTCCCCCCAGTCGGCGATCGTCTCGGCGATCATCTTCAACGCGCTCGTGATCCCGCTGCTGATCCCGCTCTCGCTGCGCGGCGTGCGCTACCGCCCGATCGGCGCGAGCGCGCTCCTGCGCCGCAACCTCTGGATCTACGGCCTCGGCGGCATCGTCGCCCCGTTCATCGGGATCAAGCTGATCGACCTGGTCGTGCACAACCTCTTGGGTGGCTAGGTATTCGCAAGCAGCACCACCGCGAAGGCCACGTAGAAAGCGATGATCAGCGCGCCGGGGATGCGGCGCAGGCCGCGGTCGAGATAGGCGATTCCGAGCGCGGCGGCGGTGAGGCCGAGATAGGCGGCGGCGACGAACGTCGTCTGCCCCGAGGGGGCGCCGAGGCCGACGATCGCCCCGGGCAGCAGCAGGCCTGCAACGATGTTGAGCGCGTTGCTGTTGAGTGCGGTGCTGAGCACGGCCGCACCGCGGCCACGAGCGCCGAGATAGACAGCGGCGACCGCGTTGGGGAGGCTCGTGACGGCGGCGAGCACGAGGCCACCGATCACGATCCCGGGGACCGCGTGGCGCGCGCCGAGCTCGGAGGCGGTGCGCTCCATCGCGATGCTTGCGCCCACGACGACGAGCGTGGCGGCCGCGGCGAGTACGGCGTCGCGCGCGCCTCCGCGGCTGGGATGAATCGCGACCTCGAGCTCGAGCTCCTCCTCCCCGACTGCGGCCGCCAGCCAGCCGGCCCACGAGTCGGGCAGGTGCAGGTGCGCGAGTCGGTCGGTGCCGATGCCGAGGATCGCGAGGTATGGGGCGAACACCACGAGGACGACGATGAGCCCCGCCACCGGTGTGAGGACTCCGACGACGACCAACAGGCACACGACGGCGCACCACAGTGCCACCGCGCCGCTCAGCTCGATCACCCGCCGGTGCAGCGCGATCCGCCCGGCGACGAGCGCCGCGAGGCCGAGCAGCGCGGCGAGGTTAAACACGTTCGAGCCGATCACGACGCCGGCGCCGATGTGCGTGTCGTGCCGGGCGAGTGCGGTCACCGCCGCGGTGATCTCGGGGGCGTCGGCCGCCAATGCGGCGAGCATCCCGAGCAGCGCCTCGGAGAGGCGCAGGCGCGCGCCGACGCGCTCGATCCGGGTGACCAGCACCCAGCTGAAGCCAAGGCTCACGACGACGCCGCTCAGGAAGATGAGGCTCAGCAGCGCTTCGGACAAGGCGCTCCCCCGCCGAGCAATGCAGGACAATGAGGCGCCGTGCCATCCGATCGAGGACACCTCAAGGTATTCATCGGGATGGCGGCTGGCGTGGGCAAGACATACAGGATGTTGCAGGAGGGCCAGGCGGAGGCGGAGGCGGGTCGCGACGTGGTGATCGGCTACCTGGAGCCGCATGGCCGCGAAGAGACCGTTTCGCAAGCGGAGGGCCTCGAGCTGGCGCCGCGCCGGCGGGTGCGCTACCGCGACACGGAGCTCGAGGAGATGGACCTCGCGGCGATCCTGGCGCGCGCCCCGGAGGTGTGCCTGATCGACGAGCTGGCGCACACGAACGCGCCGGGGGTGGAGCACGAGAAGCGCTACGAAGACGTGCGCGATGTGCTGGCGGCGGGGATCGACGTGTTCTCCACCGTGAACGTGCAGCACCTGGAGAGCCTCAACGACCAGGTGACGCAGCTGACGGGCGTCCGCGTGCGCGAGACGATCCCCGACGCGGTGCTCTCGGCGGCGGACGAGATGGTGCTCGTGGACCTCACCCCGGAGGCGCTGATCGCGCGGCTGCGCGCCGGCAAGGTCTACCGCCCGGAGCGCGTGCAGGCGGCGCTGGGCAACTTCTTCAAGATCGAGAACCTCTCGGCGCTGCGCGAGACGGCGCTGCGTCAGGTGGCGGAGGGGGTGGAGCTCGAGCGCCTGGTGCGCGAGGTCCCGGTGGCGCGCCACAGCGAGGACCGGCTGATCGCGCGGGCGGCGCCGCAGGTGATCTCCGAGCGGCTGCTCGCGCTCGTCACGCCGACGCCCCGCTCGCAGCGGGTGGTGCGCCGCGCGTGGCGCTCGGCGCAACGCTTGGGGGCGGAGCTCGACCTGCTGGTGGTGCGGCCTCCGGGGGCGACGCCGAGCAGGGAGGAGCGCGAGCAGCTGGAGGCGCTGCGGCGCCTGGCCTCGGTGCTGGGTGCGCACCTGCTGCTCGAGGAGGCCGACGACGTGGCGGATGCGGCGATCGGCGTGGCACGCTCGCGCGGCACCACCTACCTGCTGATGGGCACGCCCAAGCCGCGCAGCGCCTGGCGCAGGCTGACCCAGCCGGCGCTCCCGTTCCGGCTGCTCAAAGGCCTGCCGGGGGTGGACCTGCGGATCGTCGCGGATCGCACGCTGCGCCCGACCGCGGAGGAGCTCGAGGCGGAGCCGGAGGAGGAGGGGGCGGCGCTGTGACCCCGCTCGCGGTGGTCCTGATCGTGGCGGCGCTGGGAGTCGGCTTCGCCGCGGCGCTGGGCCTCGAGCGCCGGCGGCGCACCCGCGCGCTGCACGGCTCGGCGCGGGTGCGGCGGATCGCGTTCCCGTTCACCGGCGAAGGCCTCTCGGAGCCGGCGCTGGCGGCAGCTCTGCGGCTGGCGCGCGCGGAGGGGGCGACGCTGATGCCGGTCTACCTGGCGCTCGTGCCGCTGCGCCTGTCGGTGGACGTGCCGCTGCGCAGCGAGTGCGACGTGGCGCTGCCACTGCTGGATGCGATCGAGCAGCGGGCGGCCCGCGCGGAGGTGCCGGTCGACTCGCGCATCGAGCGCGGGCGCACGGTGCGCCACGCGCTGCGGGAGCTGATCGCGCACGAGCGCTTCGAGCGGATGGTGGTGGCGGCGGGCGCGGACAGCTCGGGCGAGGGCTTCACCCCTGAGGCGGTGGCGTGGCTGCTCACGAACGTCCCGGGGGAGGTGATCGTGCTGCGCACGGCGGACATCTCCCCACCGGCCTCCCTGCACGCGTCGGTGCAAGCGGCGCGGGCGCAACCTCCGGACGCCTAGGCTGTTGCGATGAACATGCCCGGATTTCCCTTCGACGAATCGTCGACTCCCAAGCACGCGCTCCGCATCTCCGCCGCGACGCTCGGCGGGCTGCTGGCCGCGCTCGTGCTCGCCTGGACCCTCGCCTCGCCGGCGGGCAGCTCGCCGGCGCGCTCCGTTTCGGTCTCCCCGGCGGCCACTGCGACCGCCGCCCGCTCCCACGGGCCGTCCTTCATGACCGGCGTCGGCGACGGCCAGGCGGAGATGTTCGGCAACCCGCTATGGCAGCAACTGCACACGCAGATCGCGCGCTACGTGGTCCCGTACGACGCGGCGGCGAGGCCGTACTCGCTGCAGCTGGCCACCGCGTGGATCCGTGCCGCGGAAGCGCGGCACGTTCGGATCCTGGTGGCCTTCTACCACTCCGAGTACACCCCGACGAGGATGCCGAGCGTCGCGACCTACAAGCGCGACGTGGCGAAGTTCGTGAGGCTCTTCCCGCACGTAAGGGAATACCAGTCCTGGGACGAGGCCAACCGCGGCAACGTGAGTAGCGGCTCGGCACGGTTCTCGAGCCCCTCGGCGGTGGAAGCGGCGAAGTACTACCAGGCCCTGAAGCGCTCCTGCCTGCCATGCACGGTGATCGGCCTGGACTTGCTGGACCAGAACAACATCTCTTCGACGCTGAGCTACATCGCCGAATTCAAGCGCGAGATCTACCGGCTGCAGACGCTGATGCCGTCGGTGTGGGGCCTGCACGACTACTCCGACCTCAACCGCTTCGAAAGCTGGCGCACGCGCGACCTAGTGGCAGCCCTCGGTGGCCAGGTCTGGCTGACCGAGACCGGCGGGATCGTGAAGTTCGGCGGCGCCTTCCCGAACAACCGCGGCTCAGGCCTCGCACGCGCCGCGAGAGTGCTCCGCTTCATGTTCAGCGTCGCGGCCTCGAACCCCCGGATCAAGCGCCTCTACATCTACAACTGGACCGGAGGCAACAGCAGGACCCGCTTCGACGCCGGCCTGATGAACATCCACTACCAACCCCGCCCCGGCTACCTCGTCGTCTGTAAGCAGCTGCACGCGGCGCGCTGCAACGTGCGGGCCGCCAGGAATTGACGAGACCTGGCTCTTTTCAGTCTCAATGAGTATTCACTACGCGTCGAACCATGTGCTGCATCCATCGCATCAACCAGTACATACACAGAAAGAGCCACCCTCCGAGAAACAGCAAAATTGTAGCTCCGGCCGCGAAGGCAATAGACTCAGCCTGACTTCGTTGATGTAATTGTGCGGCGCGGTATATATATGCCACGCCAATGACAGTAACCGCCAGGCCTATAGCGGTAACGCCCAAAAACAGAACCCAAGCAAGCAGATCAGCAGCTATAGCGCTTACCATTCTCACGGCACATCATCGAAATATCGCAACGCCTTATCAAGAACGTCAGGACCCGCGTCAAAGACGCCTTGGCTGACAAATCGCTCTATCTCCATGTGTCCGTCATGAAAGAACTCAATCTCCCAGCGCTCTCCTGGAACGGTGAGTGTCACCATGACGGCTTCTGGTCTCGTCACCAGCACCTCGTAATGAGCACGACGCTCATCCAGTGCAATACAAAACTCCACCAGCTTCTCGATCACTGCCATTTACCTGTTAAACCTCCCGTCGTTCAATAGCTTATATATCACCTTGTACCCCGGCTCCCCTCGCTGCGCTGCTGCTCGGACCTCGGAAAGCGTCATGTTTGCGACGTCAGCCCACGACGGGGAGCCTGGAGGAAGCGGAGCCCTCCTGATCAAACCTAGGATCATAGACGCGCGCCCGAAGATAGATCAGCCCGGTGTCGCTGTTGGTGTACTGGCCGTCGTAGCCGAGCGGGGTGGTCTTGCTGCCGGTGCTGCCGGTCTGGTTGCCGTAGGGGTCGTAGGTCGTGGTGCCTTCGACGTTGCCGGTCTGGCCGGTCAGGAGCCTGGTTGAGCCCTGCTGGTCGTGGTGTAAGGTAGAGCACTTTGCCTTCGGCGTTGATCTGCTCGATGGGGATTCCGGCTGGTCCGTAAATATAGCTGTTCTGACCGTCGTTTAGGATCTGGGGGGTACGGTCTGGTTGCCG
>JBIOEY010000077.1:0-11643 GCA_044446505.1 Solirubrobacterales bacterium | reverse complement strand
GTCCGGTGCGGCCGCTCCGCGGCGATCTGCGCCACCCGTGATGCTCGCCGTGCCACCAGCACGGCTGCGCTCACGTGCGTCGCATCTCATCCACGGATCGACCACCCCGATCCCGCCATTTATTTTGTCGCGAACCCTTACGCGGTAGCCATCGGGATGTTCGCCCGCAGCTGCCCGGCGCTAGAGGCGAGGCTGCTCGATGATCTCGATGCGGTATTGATCGGGATCTCTGACAAACACGAGCCGCGACCCGCCCTCGCGCACGGAGTAGGGCGGCTTCTCGGGCTCGATGCCCTGCTCGGCCAGGCGGGCGAGCGTCGCGTCGAGGTCGGGGCTCGTGATCGCGATGTGGCCGTAGCCTGTGCCGAGGTCGTAGGAGTCCACGCCGAAGTTGTAGGTCAGCTCGAGCCGCGGCATGTCGCCGTCGCCGGGCTGATTCATGAAGACGTTGACGGCCTCGTCACGGATCGGGATGCGCCCGACCTCCTCGAAGCCGAGGGCGTTGTAGAAGGCGACCGAGCGGTCGATGTCGGTGATGCGGTAGCAGGTGTGGATGAGGGCCATGGGGGGAGTGTACGGTTCGAGGGCCGTCGGGCGGAGGACCGCGACCATCTATCGGATCCGGCTTCGTGCAAGTATGGCGCGATGATGCGCGAATGGGATGGGGCGGCATGATCGTCGAGCGGGCGCTGCACCCGCGGTTCTTGTCGAACACGTACCTGGTCGCGGATGGGCGTGGGGGGCCGGCGTTCTTCGTGGATGCGGGCGGTCCGGTGGAGCCGCTCGTGGAGGCGGCGGAGCGCCTGGGGGTCGTGCCCACGCATGTGCTGCTGACCCACCATCACTTCGACCATGTGAGCGAGGTCGGGGCGCTCAGGGAGCGCTGGCCGAAGCTCCAGGTTCTGATCCATCCGCTGGAGCGGGAGCTGCTGGGGGAGGGGGTCGCCACGGGCACGGTGGAGCCGGGGCAGGCTTTGAGCTTCGGAGCGCTCGAGGTGCGCCCGTTGCTGACGCCGGGGCATACAGCGGGGATGCTGTCGTTCGCGGTGGGGGAGCCCGACGGACAGCCACGGCCCTCCTCGAGCACCGCGCCGGGGGGGTTCACGGGCAGGGAAGGGGTGGTGTTCACGGGGGACACGCTCTTCCGTGGCTCGGTCGGCGGTGTGCGCGCGCCGGGCCACACGACGTACACGGACCTGAAGGACTCGATCATGGGGACGCTGATGGAGCTGCCGCCCGAGACGGTGATCGAGCCGGGCCACGCGGACCCCACGACCGTCGCTGAGGAGTGGGAGAGCAACCCGTTCATCCGCGTCTGGCGAGGCCTCGACGGAGAGGGGTCCGACCGTTGCACCGCGCTGGGCGAGCCCGCGACGCTGGTGCTGCTGTGCGGGGACTACGACGGGGGCCACAAGGCGTGGGTGCGCTGGCCGGATGGCTCGGACGACATAGTCCCCGGCTCCCAGGTCAAACCTCTGGGGTGACCGCTGGGCGGCGCATAGCTGCGTCCTCGATCGCTCGTGTGCTGAGCACACTTCGCTCACTGCGTCCTTGCTCTGCTTGCCCATCGGCCACCCCAGGAGGTATGTGAGCGTAACCCGCGCGGCCCCTAACATGGGGGCATGGCGCGCGAGAAGATCCCGACATCCAGAGTGCGCCGGACGGCGACGGTGGGGAGGCTTGCGGCCACTGAGACCGTGAAGCAGTTCGGCACGCGCGCGGCCAACGTGACGCGCTCCGAGCAGGCGAGTAAGGAGGCGCTCGCGCGCCGGCAGGTCGAGACGGCGAAGCAGATCGTGGCGGTGCTCGGCACGATGAAGGGCGCGGCGATGAAGCTCGGCCAGGTGATGTCCTTCCTGGACGTGGGCCTGGTGGATGAGGAGTACCGCGAGGAGTTCCAGCAGGAGCTCGCGAAGCTGCGCGACGCAGCGCCGACGGTCTCCTTCAAGCAGATGCGCAAGGTGATCGAGGACGACCTCGAAGAACCGATTGCGACGGTCTTCGAGTCCTTCGAGGAGGAGCCGATCGCGGCGGCCTCGATCGGCCAGGTGTACCGCGCGCGGCTGCGCGAGGATGGCCGCGAGGTCGCGGTGAAGGTGCAGTACCCCGGGGTCGCCACCGCGGTGCGCGCGGACCTGCAGAACCTGGACATGATCCTGCGCCTGCTCAAGCGGATGACTCCGCAGCTCGACGTGCGCGCGATCGCGGGGGAGATCCGGGAGCGAGTCGTCGAGGAGCTCGACTACGAGCTCGAGGCCCAGAACCAGCGCTCGCTCGCGCGGATCTTCCGCGACCACCCCTTTATCATGGTCCCCGAGGTGATCACAGGGCTCTCGCGCGAGCGCGTGCTCGTGAGCGAGCTCGTGGAGGGGGTCGGTTTCGAGGAGCTGAAGGGCTACCCCCAGGCGCAGCGCGACCGGATCGGCGAGATCGTGTTCCGCTTCTTCCTCGGCTGTCTCTACCGCCACCGCCAGTTCTCGGGAGACCCCCACCCCGGCAACTTCATGCTGCTCGCGGACGGGCGCGTGGCGTTCCTGGACTTCGGCCTCTTCAAGCGCCTGGACGCGGCGCCGGTGGAGCTCGAGCTCGCGGCGCAGCGCGCGGTGACCGAGCACGATGCCGACACCCTGCATGCGCTGCTGGCGCAGTCGGGCTTCCTGCCCCACCCCGAGCGGGTGGACTCCGAGGAGCTGCTCGCGTTCCTCACGGACGCGATCGGGTGGTACACGACCGACGAGGTGGTGGCGCTCACGCCGGAGGTCGCGACGGAGGTGTTGATCGAAAGCTCCGACCCCCGCTCCAACCACTTCCGCCACATGCGCCACCAGGACATGCGCGCCGAGCACCTCTTCGGCCGGCGCATGGAGATGCTCACCCTCGCCGTGCTCTCGCAGCTGCGCGCGCACGCCAACTGGCACCGGATCGCGCGCGAGTGGATCTACGGCGATGAGCCCGTCACCGAGCTCGGACGCCAGGAGGCGGAGTTCTACGCGAAGGGCGGGGTCGGCGCGGCGTCGTAGACGCGGGTCTTGACGCGGGGCGGGAGGCCCAGCGCCCCACCCGCCCGATGGCGGGCGCTCGCCCGGGCGGACGATCCTTCTATAAGACCTGAATCTGCACCAGGCTCGTCGTCCCGGGCCGCCCGCTGGGCAGCCCCGCGGTGATCCCGACGCGCTGGCCCTTGCGGCACCAGCCGAGCTCGACCACGCGGCGGGCGGCGTCGGCGATCAGCTCCTCGGTGGTCTCGTGGCGTGGCATCGAGGCGGCCTGGACGCCCCACATCAGCCCGCAGCGGCGCACCGTCTCGCGGCCGGGGGAGAGCGCGTAGATCGGCACCGTCGGGCGGTGCGCGGAGACCAGGCGCGCGGAGCGCCCGGAGAGCGTGGGGACGATCAGCGCGTCGAGGCTCAGCTCGCGCACCGCGATGCAGAGGCTGTGCGCGAGGGTGTACGCGGGGTCCGCTTCGGTGCGGCGCACCCGCGAGGCGTTCCACACCTCGTACGGTGCGACCGCCTCCGCCTGTTCGGCGACCGCCGCCATCATCGCGATCGCCTCCACCGGGTAGGCGCCGATCGCGGTCTCCTGGGAGAGCATCACCGCGTCGGTGCCGTCGAGGATCGCGTTCGCCACGTCCGCCACCTCCGCGCGCGTGGGGCGCGAGGAGGTCACCATCGAGTCGAGCATCTGCGTCGCCGTGATCGACGGCCGCGCCAGCCACCCCGCGAGGCGCAGCAGCTCCTTCTGCACGATCGGCACGCGCTCGATCGGCAGCTCGATCCCGAGGTCCCCGCGGGCGACCATCACGCAGTCCGCCGCGCGCAGGATCTCCTCGGCGCGCTCCACCGCCTGCGGCTTCTCCATCTTCGCGATCAGCGGCAGGCGCGTGTGCTCGCGCACCAGCTCGATGTCCTCTGGGCGGCGCACGAACGAGAGCGCCACCATGTCCACCCCGATCGACTCCCCGTGGCGCAGGAGCTCCAGATCCTCCTTCGGCACCGCCGGCAGCATGTCCACCGGCCCCGGGATGTTGAGACCCTGGCGGGAGGCCACCGCGCCGCCCGCCTCGACCTCCGCTTCCACCTCGGCGACCTGCGGGCGCAGGTCCGCCACCCGCAGCCGCACCGACCCGTCCGCCAGGTAGATCACCGCCCCCAGCTCCAGCGCCTCCGCGAGACCCGGCCAGGAGATCGTCATGTGGCCGGCGTCGCCCTCGCCCTCCCCGTCGCCGCACGAGAAGGTCACGCGATCCCCCGGCTTCAGCTCCACAACATCCTCCCGCAGCGGTCCGATCCGCAGCTTCGGGCCCGGCAGGTCCTGGAGGATCGCCACCGGGCGTCCCGCCCGGCCCGCCGCGTCGCGCACGCGCTTGACCGTCTCCGCGTGCTCCTCCAGCGTGCCGTGCGAGTAGTTCAGCCGCGCCACGTCCATCCCCGCGTTCACCATCGCCAGCAGCGTCTCCGGCTCGCGGGAGGCCGGCCCGATCGTGGCGACTATCTTCGTGCGGCGCATCGCACGCACGGTAGCGATTGGGATCGTCCTACGGAGTTTTTATGTCGGGAAAGTGCTCCGCGCAGTGCTTGCGCAGCACATCGCGCACCCAGGCGCGCTCCTCGGGGCTCGCCGCGCGGAAGCGCGCGAGCAGCTCGCGCTGACGCTCGATCGGTGCGCCCGCGATCTCCCAGCGCACCGCGAGGTGCTCGAACAGGAACTCCACCGCGCGCTGCCACGTGTCCTCCCGGGTGCTCGCCGCACGCGCGCCCTCGCCCGCCAGCACCTCCGCGTACTTCAGCCGCGTCGCCGGCTTCATCGAGCCGCGCAGCGTGAGGACGTTGCCCGCCGCGTCGGTGTAGTCGCTGGTGGGAGCCTTCAGCCGTTCCGGTCGCTGCTTGGGCTTGCGTCGCGCCACTTCAGAAGCCTATCCCGCCACCTCGGATCTCCCACCGCGAAAGCCGCGCTGCGAAGAGCCGGTCCGTCGAGTCTGCGGGGCTGCTCAGATTGTGTCGGCAGCCCGTTCGAGCTGGCTGCGCACGTCGCCCGTGACGGGCTTCGCGTGGCCCGCCCAGGCCGCGGCGGGCTCGAGGGCGGCGAGCTTGCGGATGCTTGCGCGGGCCTGCTCGGTGTCGTAGTTGTAGGTGGACTCCGGCACTTTCGGCGGGCAGTCGCGGCCCCACATATCCAGGGTGTAGAAGGTGTCGCTCACGAGCGCGAGGCGATCGGACTCGCGCCACAGGCCGATCTGGCCGGGGGCGTGGCCGGGGAGGTGGACCACCCGGAAGCCCGCCACCTCATCGCCCTCCTCGACGGTGCCCGCGATCTTCACCGGCCCCCCGTCCCATGCGAAGCGGTGCAGCGCGCGGTGGATCTGGCGCTGGGGGGTCGGCAGGCCGGCGAGTCCCTCCGGCCAGTAGCGAAAGCCGCCGCTGCCTTCGGCGTCCTGCACCTCCTCGGGGTGGCAGTACACGGGCGCCCCCAGCGCCGGGGCGCTGCCGCGGTGGTCGGTGTGGCCGTGGCCGAGCACAATCCGTCGGATGCCCCCGAGCCTCGCGCCGGCGGTGGCGAGCGCGCGCACCATCGTGCGGGCGCCCGCGTCGAACATCGTGATCGCGCCCTCGTCCTCGATCAGATACACGTTGCAGCGCCCCGGCTGGCCCTGCACGACCCACACGCCCTCCGCGATCAGCTCCGGCTCGCCCAGCGCGCGGCCGGTGATGCGGGTCTTGATGTTGAACGCGCCCAGCAGCCGCTGCTCCGCGGCGGAGCCAAGCGGCGGCATCATCCCGATCTGGCGGGGCACCGTCATCGTGTCGGTGAACGCGTCGTTGGCGTGGATCAACCCGTCGCGCACCGTGAGCACATCGACGCCTTCGAGCGTCAGCGGGTGCCCCGTGGGGGCCAGGTTGTTGAAGGTCCCCGGCCCCGCGAAGGTGCCGGTCATGCGCCACTGCACCGCGCAGCGATCGCCCTCGGTGGTGGTGTGCACGATCTCCCAGCGCAGGTCGGGAAGCGCCCCGAGCATGTCGCCGATGAACGCGCGCACGCCCTCCGGGGCGGTCACGTCCACCTGGCCGCGCACGTTCTCGCGCCCGCCCGGCGCCCACAGTGCCACGGCGGCGTCGAGGTCGCGGGCGGCGATCGCCTCGAAGTAGCGGCGCGCCACGCCCTCCGCCTCGCTCGCGGAGTCGCCCCGAGATCCCGAGATGCGCTCCCGCGGCGTCGTCGTCTGGTGGATGTTCGCGGCCGCCTCCTGCACCCGCGTGGCGGCCTGCTCTGCGTTCTCCTCGGCCATCAATCTGCTCCTTGGGCGTTTTGCGGCGAGAACCGAAGTGTAGGGACTCCAATAGGCTCCCTCCCGGTGGCCGAGACGAGCGATCGCAGATCGACCGATCACAGATCGGGGGCACCGACGCCGAAGGCGGGGGTCAAACGCGAGCTGGGCCGGGGAGAACGGATCCTGCCCGGGGTCTTCCGCCTGCGCCTGCCGCTGCCGTGGCCGGGGGTCCCCCATTGCAACGCGTGGGCGGTGGAGGCGGGGGATGGCATCGTGCTGTTCGACACCGGGATGCACCAGCCCGGATCGCTTGCCGAGTTGGAGCGGGCGATGGCGATGTGCGGCCTCGCCGTCGAGGACGTGCGCCTCGTGGTGTGCACGCACGCGCACTCCGACCACTACGGCCAGGCTGCCCCGATCGTGGAGCGCGCGGGCTGCGAGCTGTGGATGCACCCCAACCACGAGCACATGACCCAGTGGGCGCAGAACACCGACGCCGCGATCGAACGCCGCCTTGAGGTGGCCCTCCAGAGCGGAGTGCCCGAGGAGCCGCTGCGCCGCTACGCCTCGCAGCGGCGCGAGCACGAATCGGGGATCGCAGCGGTGATCGAGCCCGACCGCGCGCTGCTGCCCGGGGTGACCGTCGCCACCGACCTCGGTGCGTGGACGGTGCACGAGACTCCCGGCCACGCCCCCTCGCACGTGTGCCTGTTCCAGCCCGAGCGGCGCCTGCTGATCTCCGGGGACCACCTGCTGGGGCGGATCTCGCTGTACTTCGACTACGGCTACTCGCCCGACCCCGTGGGCGAATTCACGAGCTCCCTCGACGTCGTGCAGCGGCTCGGAGCGCGGCTCTGCCTGCCCGGGCACGGGCGGACCTTCGCGGACGTCCTCGCCCACATCGAAGGCAACCGCAAGCTCGTGCGCGAGCGCACCGAGCGGGTACTCGCGGCGATCGCCGGCGAGCCCCGCACCGCCTTTGCAATCGTGCCCGAGGTGATCGACGACGTTCCCTTCGTCCCCAGCACCGCCCCCTGGCTGCTCACCGAGACGCTCGCCTTCCTCACCCACCTCGAGGTCACCGCGCGCGCCCGGCGCATCCCCGGGGAGCCGGAGACATGGGCGGCGATCCGGGCTGGAGAGCAGTAGGCGCCGGCCGACCCCGGGCGCATCGTGTCTGAGCCCGCGCGGCGGGCGCTGTCAAACTGGGCGGCCATGCGCATCGACAAGCTGCTGCGGGACACCGGCCCGGTGTTCTCCTTCGAGTTCTTCCCCCCCAAGACCGAGCAGGGCGAGCGCAACCTGTACGCCGCGCTCGCGGAGCTGCGCGAGCTGGAGCCCTCGTTCGTGTCGGTCACCTACGGCGCGGGGGGCTCCACGCGGGAGCGGACGATCGAGATCGTCAAGCGGATCAAGCGCGAGCACGGCCTCGAGGCGATGGCGCACTTCACGTGCGTCGGGGCCACCGTGGAGCAGCTGCGCGCCACGCTCGACGAGATGGAGGGGGCGGGGATCGAGAACGTGCTGGCCCTGCGCGGCGACCCCCCGGCGGGGGTGCAGGCATGGACGAAGACGGAGGGCGGCTTGGAGTATTCCAGCGAGCTGGTGGCGCTGATCAGAGCCGACTACCCGTTCGCGATCGGCGCGGCGTGCTTCCCCGAGACCCACATCCACGCCATGAGCCCCGCCGAGGATCTCGAGCACCTTGCCGAGAAGGTGCGCTCGGGCGTGGACTTCCTGATCACCCAGCTGTTCTTCGACAACGCCCTCTACTTCGACTTCCTCGCCCGGGCGCGCGCGGCGGGAATCGAGGTCCCGATCATCCCCGGGATCCTGCCGATCACCCACGTCGGCCAGGTGGAGCGCATGAGCAAAATGTCCGGCGCCTCGATCCCCGAGGGCCTGCACCGCGAGCTGCGCCTGCGGGATGGTCAGGAGGAGGCGGTGCTCGACTTCGGGGTCGCCTACGCCACGCTGCAATGCGCGGAGCTGCTCGCGGGGGGCGCTCCGGGGATCCACTTCTACACGCTCAACCGCTCCCCCGCCACCCGCGCGATCCTCAGCGCGCTGAAGCTCGCGCGGCCGTGGGATCACCCAGGGTCGATCTCGAGTCCCTCCGCCACGCGCGGCGAGCCGTCGGAGGTCTCGTAGCGCACGTCGACGGAGTCGTTCTGGCGGTAGGTGCCGACGCCCCAGGCACCGAGCAGCCAGCGCCAGCCGCTGATGCGGTCCTTGCGCAGCTCCCGCTCGAACACGAGCGCGCCGCGCTGCACGAGGTAGTCGGTGCCGAGCTCCTGGCGCACGCCGTTGAGGTAGACCTCGTACGGCGGGCGCACCTCGCGGGGGAGCTTGACGATCGAGCGGGGCATGGCGGCTCGGATTATGCACCCGACGGCGCGCGTAACCTTCGGCCGGTGAGCGACATCCCCACACCGTGGGCGGCCGGTGAGCGAGATGCCCCGCACCGTGGGCGGCCGGTGAGCGAGATGCCCCGCACCGTCCGCCGATGAGCAACGTCCCGCGCCATCCCGTCGACCGGCCGGCGGGCGAGATCCCCTACACCGTCCGCCGTTCCACCCGCGCGCGGCGGGTGCGTGTCAACGTGCACGCCCACGCCGGCGTGGAGGTGGTGCTTCCGGAGCGCGCCCACGAGCGGGCGGCGGCGGCGGCGGTGGCGGAGCTGCGCCCGTGGATCGAGCGGCGGCTGCGCGAGGCGCGTGAGACGCTCGCGCGCGTGGCCGAGCGGGGCGCCACGGTTCCCTATCTGGGCGAGTCGCTGCAGCTGGTCCCGCAGGCGGGGCGCACGCGGGCGCACCGTCGCGGCGAGCGCCTGCTCGTGCCCGCGGGCGATCCGCGCCGGGCGCTGGAGCTCTACTACCGCCGCGCGGCCCGCACCGAGATCGGCCCGCGCCTGGACCGCGCGACGGCGCTCGCGGGCACCCCCTACAGCGGCCTCTCGATCCGCGCGCAGCGCACCCGTTGGGCGTCGTGCTCGGCGAAGGGGCGGATGAGCTTCAACTGGCGCCTCCTGCTGGCCCCGGAGAGCGTGCTCGAATACGTGGTGTGGCACGAGGTCTGCCACCTGGAGATCCTCGACCACTCCCCGCGCTTCTGGGCGCTGGTGGAGCGCCGCTGGCCGCGCTGGCGCGAGGACCGCGAGTGGCTGCGCCGCCACGGGGGGACGTTGGTGCTGTAGCTCAGCCGCGCTGCTCGAGCGGCACGTAGTCGCGGTCGCGCTCGCCGGTGTAGATCTGGCGGGGGCGGGCGATCTTCTGCTCGGGGTCTTGCACCATCTCCAGCCACTGCGCGATCCACCCGGAGGTGCGCCCGATCGCGAACATCACCGGGAACATCGCCACCGGCAGGCCCAGGGCCTCGTAGATCAGGCCGGAGTAGAAGTCGACGTTGGGGTAGAGCTTGCGCGAGGTGAAGTACTCGTCGTCAAGCGCGCGCTTCTCGAGCTCGGTGGCGACGTCCAGCAGCGGGCTCTTGCCGCGCACCGCGAAGACGTCGTCCAGGTATTTGCGGATGATACGCGCGCGGGGGTCGTAGTTCTTGTAGACGCGGTGGCCGAAGCCCATCAGGCGCTCGTTGCCCGCCTTCACGCCCTCGAGGAAGGCTGGGACGTTCTCCACCTTTCCGATCCGCGCGAGCATCCGCAGGGCGGCCTCGTTGGCGCCACCGTGCAGCGGGCCGTAGAGCGCGGCCACCCCCGCGGCGACCGCGGAGTAGGGGTCCACCTGCGTCGAGCCCACCGAGCGCACGGCGCTGGTGGAGGCGTTCTGCTCGTGGTCGGCGTGGAGGATGAACAGCACGTCGAGCGCCCGCGCGAGCCGCGGGTCGGGCTGGTACTTGAGCTCGGTCATTTTGTACATCATCCCGAGGAAGTTGCCCGCGTAATCGAGGTCGTTGTCGGGGTAGACGTAGGGCTGGCCCATGTTGTGGCGGAACGCGAACGCCGCCAGCGTGGGCATCTTCGCGAGCAGGCGGATGATCTGGATGTCGCGCACGGCCTCCTCGCGGATCTGGTTGGCGTCGGGGTAGAAGGTCGAGAGCGCCCCGACGGAGGCGACGAGCATCCCCATCGGGTTCGCGTCGTAGCGGAAGCCCTGCATGAAGTCCTTGACGTTCTCGTGCACGAAGGTGTGGATCGTGATCTCGTGCACCCACTCCTCCAGTTGCGCGCGCGTGGGCAGCGCGCCCTTGATCAGCAGGTAGGCGACCTCGAGGTAGCTCGAGTGCTCGCAGAGCTGCTCGATCGGGTAGCCGTGGTGCTGGAGGATGCCGGCGTCCCCGTCGATGTAGGTGATCGCGCTGCGGCACGAGGCGGTGTTGGTGTAGGCCGGGTCGTACGCCATCAACCCGAAGTCCTCCTCGCCGGTCTTGATCTGGCGGAGGTCCATCGCGCGGATCGTGCCGTCGGCGATCGGCAGCTCGTAGGTGCGCCCGGTGCGGTTGTCGGTCACGCTCAGCGTCTGCGGGGCTGCGGCGCCGTTGCCCTGAGCCCGCTGCTGAGCGCCTGCCTGCCCGTCGGTGCCCGCGGGCGGGGGGATCGTGGATCGGTCGGTGCTCATCTGTCCTCCTGGGAAGCGCTCTTGGCTACACCGTAGCGGCTCTCGCCCGCCTCGCGGGGGTGCTCGTCGGGGGCCTCGCCGTAGCGGCTCTCGGTGGCCTCGACCTGACCCTGGTAGTGGCTGCCGAGCTCCTCGTGCCCGTAGGGCCGCAGGGCGGGGGCGTCGAGGGTCATGAAGGAGAGCTGCGCGATCGGGAGGCCCGGGTAGAGCTTGATCGGGACGCGCGTGAGGTTGTTGAGCTCGAGCGTCAGCGTCCCCCGCCAGCCGGGGTCGCAGAAGCCGGCGGTGGCGTGCACGATCAGCCCGAGCCGCCCCAGCGAGCTCTTGCCCTCGATCCGCGCGACGATGTCCTCGGGGAGCTCCACGTGCTCGAGCGTGCGGCCCAGGCAGAACTCCCCGGGGTGGATCACGAACGGCTCGCCCTCCGGGGGGGAGACCTGCTCGGTGAGCCCCCGCGGGGGCTCGCGCAGGTCGATCGCGGTGATCTTGTGGTTGTGGAAGACGCGAAAGGTGCTCCCCAAGCGCAGGTCCACGCTGGCGGGCTGCACCAGGGTCTCGTCCCACGGGTCGATCTTGATGCGCCCCTCGCCCACGAGGCGCAGGATCGTGCCGTCGGAGAGGACGGAGGCGGGAGGCTCGCTCACAGCGGCGGATTCTGGCAGGCGCGGCGGTGGACGGCCCCCACAGCCCAGCGGCCGCCCAGCCGCCGGCTCCAGGTCGTCAGCGCTGCGAGAGGCGCGCGCGGGCGGCGGCGGTGCGGATGCGGGGCGGCGCGGACAGCGCGGGCGCCCTGCGGTGGGG
>JBIOEY010000076.1:0-11654 GCA_044446505.1 Solirubrobacterales bacterium | reverse complement strand
CCCGCCGCCACCACGATCGCGATTGCGCCGATCATCGCACCAGCAGCTCCACCGCGCTCGCCACCAGCACCGCCGCGAACAGCAGGGCGATCGTGCGACCCTGCAGGCGCTGTTGCAACCACGTCCCCAGCAGCACTCCGCCGACCGCGGGGACCCCGATCAGCACCCCGTCGAGCACCCGCACGTTGCCGTAGCCGGCCTGCACCGCCGCTGCGAACGCCGCGATGAACACGATCGCCGCGAGTGAGGTCCCCGTCGCCTCGCGCTCGCCGTATCCGAGCCACAGCACCAGCAGCGGCACGATCACCGTGCCGCCGCCCACCCCGAAGATCCCGCTGAACAGCCCTGCCGCCGTGCCGATCGCCATCAGCTTCAGAACCCTCTCGGGCGATCTGCTCGCCGCCATGCTGGGCATACTAAGGATCGTGTCCCCCGCCGCCACGCTTGTGGAGGCACTGGAGCCGCTGCGCTCCGATCCCTCCCGCTCCGCCGTACTGCTCGACATCGATGGCACGCTCGCCCCGATCGTGCGGCACGCCGACGACGCCCATGTCCCCGAGGCCACCCGCTCGCTGCTGATCGAGATCGCCAAGCGCTACCGGCTCGTGGGCTGCGTCAGCGGCCGCCGCGCTGCCACCGCGCGCCAGATCGTCGCGATCGGGAGCATCGCCTACGTGGGCAACCACGGCGGCGAGCTGCTGCGCCCCGGTGCCACCCGCCCCGAGCTCGACCCCGAGCTCGCCGCGTGGAGCGAGCGCGTGCGGGCCTTCGCCGCGCGCGTCTACACCAGCGAGCACCAGCGCCTGCGCGTGCGCGCCGAGGACAAGCAGGCGATCGCCGCGTTCCACTGGCGCGGCGCCCCCGACGAGGACGCCGCGGCGGCCGCCGCGCGGGAGATTGCCGCGCGGGCAGAGCAGGAGGGCTTCGCGGTGCACTGGGGCCGCAAGGTGCTCGAGGTGCGTCCCCCCGTGGAGCTCAACAAGGGACTCGGCGTCATCGCGCTGCTCGAGGGCCGGCATCCCAGCCCCCTGCGCCCGGAGAGCTCCGCTCTGCACGCCGCGCTCTACGTCGGCGACGACGCCACCGACCTCGACGCCTTCCGCGGGCTGCGCTCGCTCGTGCAGCGCGGGAGGCTCGCGCGCGCGATATGCGTGGCGGTCCGCTCCGACGAAGCTCCCCCCGCGCTGCTCGCGGAGGCCGATCTCGCAATCGATGGCCCCGAAGGCGTGCGTGCGCTGCTCGAGGCGCTTCTCTAGTCCACTCCCCGCCCGCCTGTGCGCTTCACCGACTTTCTCAAGACCACCGTTCTGCTCAGCGCCGGCGCCGCCACGGCGCTCGCGCTCGTCACCGTGCTCGCCGCCGCCGCCGGCTCGCAGTCGCAGATCGCGTTGCTCTCGGTCGGCTGGTGGGTGATCGCCGCGCTGATCGGCCTCGCGCTCGGCCGGGGGAACGACACGAGCCCTCCGATCGCGCAGCTGCTCGCCGGCGCGCGCGCCACCGCCGCGCTGCCCGAGCACCGCCCCGCGGCGATCCTCGTCAACCGGCTCTGGCCGCTGCTCGTGTTCACGGTGCTCGCCGGCGGCCTCTCCTTCCTCGCCCCCCAGATTCCGGGGATCGGGGCGGGCTTCGCGATCATCTGGGCACTCGCGTGGCGCCGCCAGCACGCCGCGGTCGCTGCGATCGAGGATCGCGACGGGGTTCGCTTCTACGTGATGCCCACCTCCCCCGTCCACCGCATCGCGCTGCAGCGCGCCCCCGGGTTCAAGGCGATGCGGCCCGAGCAGATGCGTTGAGCGCACCGATGAAGGGGGCCGACGTGCTGCTCGTCACGCTCGGCTCAACCGAAGGTCTGCGCGTCGCCGACGAGGAGCTCGCCGGTTCGCTGCGGCGGGCCGGCGCACATGTGGTCGTTGCCAACGCCGTGCATCCCGGGGAGATCCGCACGCTGATGCTCACCGATCTGCGCTGGGCACGCGCCGCCCGCCGCGCCGCCCGCGAGATGCTCGATCGCCTGGGGGGGACCCCGCCGCGATCGGCGATCTACTCGACCACCACCGCCGCGCTGCTCTGGCCGCTCCCCGGCGCGATCCGCTTCGACTCGCCCGCCGCCGCCAACCGGCCCGGTCGCCACGGGTTCTGGCAGCGGCCGTTGGAGCGCCGCCGTCTGCGCCAGGCGCCGCTGCTGCTGCCCTCGAGCGTTGGGGCTCTCGCCGAGGCCCGCGCGGCGGTCCCCGGGTGCGAGCGGCGCGCCCTGGTCCTGCCGGTCCCGATCGCTGTCCCGGCGCCTCGGGCGGGCGGAGCACCCCTCGCGGATCAGCCCGAGCTCGCGCATAGTGCACACGCCAGTCCCCGTCCGCCCGAGCCTGCGGAGCGCGACATCGCCGCCATCACCTACGCCGCCAACCCTCGCAAGAAGGGGTTCGACCGTGTGCTCGAGGCATGGCGGCGCGTGCGCCGGCCGTCCGAGCGGCTGGTTGTGGTCGGCGTCACCCCCGAGCGCCTGCGCGAGAACGGGTTTGAGGTGCACGACGAGGACGTCCAGATCGCGGGGACGCTCTCCCAGAGCGACTACCGCGCTCTGCTGCGTCGCGCTCGCGTATTCGTGTGCGCCCCGCGTCGCGAGGAGTACGGGATCGCTCAGCTGGAGGCTCTCGCTGAGGGGTGCCTGCTTGTGACCACACCCGCTCCCGGGGCCTACCTGGCGCTGCCGCTCGCCCGCGAGCTCGACCCCCGCCTTGTGAGCGAGGACATCGGTACCGCTCTGCGCTGCGCGCTCGACTCGCCCGCTTCGGACTACACCGCGCGCGCGGCCGAGCTCGTGGAGCCCTTCACCGCCGCGGCCGTCGATCGGATCGTCGCCGACGATCTGCTGCCGCGACTGCTGGGGGAATAGCCGCGCGATCCCGACGAAGGGAGGCGAGAGGGTGGGGAGGCGCCGCTACCGGCGCGCGGCACGCGAGGCCCGCGCGCGTTTGCGCAGCGGCGCGAGCTGCGCCCACGGGCGGGTGTTGACGACGTCCGCCTTCGTCAGCCACCCTCGCCGCGCGGTGAGCACTCCCCAGCGCATGTTGGCGAGCGTTTCGGGACGGTGGGCGTCGGAGTCGATCGCGATCCTCGCCCCCGCGCGTACCGCGGCGCGGGCGTGCGCGTCGGAGAGGTCGCGGCGGGCGGGGTTGGCGTTGATCTCGAGCATGGTCCCGGTCCTCGCGGCGGCCTCGAACACCGCCTGCAGATCGACTGCGTAGGGCTCCCGCCGCACGATCAGGCGGCCGGTGGGGTGGCCGATCGCGTCCACCAGGGGGTGCTCGATCGCGGCGATCATCCGCTCGGTCATCGCCGCCTCGGGCATCCCGAAGGCGGTGTGTACGCTCGCGACCACCCAATCCAGCCGCGCGAGCAGCTCGTCCTCGTAGTCGAGGGTCCCGTCCGGCAGGATGTTCACCTCGCTGCCGGCCAGCAGCCTGATCCCCTCCACGCGCGCGTCCACGTCGGCGACTCGCTCGATCTGTCTCTGCAGCTGCGCGGGTGAGACGTCGTTGCCGAAGCCGTGCGAGGCGGAGTGGTCGGTGATCGCGAGGTACTCGTAGCCGCGCTCGCGCGCGGCCAGCGCCATCTCCTCGATCGTGCCCCTTCCGTCGGAGGCCACCGTGTGGCAGTGCAGATCCCCGCGAATGTCCCCCAGCTCGATCAGGTTGGGCAGCTTCCCCTCCAGCTCCCCCCGATTCTCGCGCAGCTCGGGCTCGATGTGGGGGAGGCCGAGCAGCCCGTACACCTCGGCCTCGCTCGCGCACGTCCGGGTGGCTCCGGTGGCGTCGTCCGCGACCCCGTACTCCGAGACGTGCAGCCCTTTGCGCACGGCGTGTTCGCGCAGCGCGGTGTTGTGCGCGGCGGAGCCGGTGAAGTGCTGCAGCAGGTTGCCAAGCTGCGCGGGGGCGGCGATCCGCAGGTCCACGCTCAGCCCGGAGTGCGTGCGGGCGCGGGCGCCGGCGGGCCCGGTGGAGGAGACGCGCTCGATCTGCTCCAGTGCCCCCAGTGCCTCCGCGAGCCCCTCGGGGTCGGCGGTGGCGGCGACGAGGTCGATGTCCTTCACGCTCTCCACCCCCCGGCGCGCGGAGCCCGCGAGCTGGATGTGCACGTCGCGCGGGCCGTGCGCGCGCAGGCCCTCGGCGAGCGCCTCCCCGAGCTCGATCGCCGCGGGCAGCAGCACCCGCCGGGGAGCGGCGACGCCGGCGAGGGCGAGCTCGTCGAGCGAGGTCCCCTCCGCCGCGAGCTCGTCGAGCGCCTCGAGTACTTTCGCCTCGAACTTCGCGCCGAGCCCGCGCACCCCACGCAGGCGCTGCCCGAGCGCGGCCTCGCGCAGCGCCTGGGGGGAGTCGATGCCGAGCTGCTCGTGCAGCAGCCGCGCGCGCTTCGGGCCGAGGCCGGGGATCCGGGTGATCGCGATCAGGCCCGCGGGGAACTTTGCGCGCAGCCGCTCGGCGGCGGGGATCGCGCCGGTGTCGAGCAGCGCGATGATCTTCTCCTGGAGGGTCTCCCCGATCCCGGGGAGCTCCGTCGCGCGCCCCGCCCGCGCGAGGCCCGCCACGGACACCGTGGCCTCGCGGATGGCCTCCGCGGCCCGGCGGTAGGCGAGCACGCGGTGCACGATCGCCCCGTCCAGCTCGTACAGATCCCCGAGCTCTTCGAAGGCCGCGGCGATCTCCCCATTCGACAAGTCCATGTCTCCCCATTCTCGTCGATAGGCTCCCCTCAGTGGACGGCACCGCCTGGCTCATACTGCCCACCTACAACGAGGCCGAGAACATCGAGGCGATCGTGCTCGCCGCGGGGGAGGCGCTGGGGCGCGCCCCGTGCGAGGAGTACGGCGTGCTGATCGTCGACGACGGCTCCCCGGACGGCACGGGCGAGCTCGCGGATCGACTCGCCGCGGAGCATCGGTGGGTGCGGGTGCTGCACCGCACGAGCAAGGAAGGCATCGGCCCCGCCTACCTCGCGGGCTTCCGCCACGCGCTGGGGGAGGGGGCGGCGTATGTGCTGGAGATGGACAGCGACTTCTCCCACGATCCCGCCGACCTGCCGCGCCTGCTGGAGGCGATCCGGGACGGCGCCGACATCGTGCTCGGCGCCCGCTACGTCCCGGGCGGGGGGGTCAGCGACTGGGGCCCGCTGCGCCGCTTCGTCAGCCAGGGCGGCTCCACCTACGCGCGGCGCGTGCTCGGCCTGCAGGTGCGCGACCTCACGGGCGGCTTCAAGTGCTTCCGCCGGGAGGTCCTCGAAGCGATCCACTTCGACAGCGTGCGCTCGCGCGGGTACGCCTTCCAGGTCGAGCTCACCTACCGCGCGGTGCGCGCGGGCTTCAATGTGGTGGAGGTTCCGATCGTGTTCCGTGACCGCCGGCATGGGCAGAGCAAGATGTCGTGGCGGATCGCGGCGGAGGCGATGTGGCTCGTGCCGCAACTCCGCTACGGCCACCAACCGCCGCAGGCGCTCCCCGCCGCCGAGCGGAACGTGCACGCGCTCAGGTAGCGGCGCCCGCGCCGTTCGGGTGGGGATCGACTGTCCCGCAGGCCGTCCCCGCCGCCGAGCGGAACGTCCACGTGCTCAGGTAGCGCCGGCTGCGCGCCGATCAGGTGGGGATGGATGCCTCCGCCTACGCCTTCGCCCACGGCGTGCGCCGCACCCGCGGCACCCTGCGCGCCTGGCGGCACAACCGCTGGCGGATCCTGGGGTCGTGGGTGGCGGGCTCGGCGCTCGCGGCGTTCGGCCTGCTGCTGGCGGTGCTGCTGGTCTCGGCACTGTCGGGTGGCTACGTGGACGCGATCTCCGCGGAACCGCCGTTCGCGGTGGGCGACGTGGCGGATGTGAGGGGGGTGCTGGGCCACAACATGCTGGTGCTCGCGCTGCACGCGATGGCGTGCGTGGCGGGGTTCATCGCGGGCAGCTCCCTCCCGCTGCAGGCGGCCTCCCACCGCGGGGTCTCCCGCTGGGTGCACGAGCACGGCGGGCGGATCGCGATCGCGTTCGTGGTGTGCGCCACGGCCTTCTCGCTCTCCGCGCAGGCGTACCTCCTCGGCCACCGTCTCGCGGGGTACGCCCACTTCCTGCGGATCTCCCCGGCGCTGCTGCTGCTCGCGGTGCTGCCCCACGCGGTGCTGGAGCTGATCGGGCTGTTCCTCCCGCTGGCCGCGTGGATCATTGCGAGCCGCCGGGGGGAGTGGGATCAGCTGCTCGCGGCGACGTTCGTGACGGTGGCGATCGCGGTCCCGGTGCTGGTGGTGGCGGCGCTGATCGAGGTGTACGTCTCCCCGCATCTCTTCCCCACGCTCACCGGCCTGCACTTCCCGATCGTGCGCCAGTGGGAAGGGTGGACGGTGACCGTCGGCGGGCACTGAGCCGAGTGGGCGGTGGCCGTCGGCGCGCACTGGGCCGAGCCGCTCAACGGCTTCGCGCCGAGGTTCAGGTCCCTTACTACACTTTGTATAGTATTAGGGGAAACCAACTTCCCGAGAGTGGCGGCAGAGCAAAGGAGGCCCCCATGGCAGGCGCATTGAGCGAAGTCACCGACACGAACTTCCAGGCCGAGGTGATCGAATCCGACACCCCCGTGCTGGTCGACTTCTGGGCGCCCTGGTGCGGGCCCTGCCGCGTGGTGGGCCCGGTGCTCGAGGAGATCGCGCAGGAGCGCGCGGACCTGCGGATCGTGAAGCTGAACGTCGACGAGAACCAGCAGACGGCGGCCAAATTCCAGGTGCTGTCGATCCCGACGATGATCCTCTTCAAGGCGGGCGAGCCCGTCAAGACGGTCGTCGGCGCCTACCCGAAGAAGAAGATCGAGGCCGAGCTGGAGCCGGCCCTGGTCGCGTAGCCGGTCGCGGGCGGGATTTGTTTGGGATGGGCTCCGCCCCTCAAGGGGGCTACGCCGCGCGGCGTTCGCAGTGCGGGGCCGGGGCGCCGGGAGGCTGGGGCCTCTCCTTCCTCAAGTGGCGGTGTTCAGCTGGGCAAGTGGCGGTGCTCAGCTGGGGCGTTCGACCGGGCGCAGCGCGATCTCGACTGCGAGGCCGTCGATCTCGGTCTGCTCGCGGAACTCCATCTCGGTCTCGGGCGTGCCCTCGCCGAGGTGGAGGCCCACCGCGAGCGTCTCCCGCGCGAGGTGGTCGCGGTGGGCCTCGGCCGCGGCGATCAGCGCGGGGTCGCCTGAGAGGGCGAGCTCGATCCGATCCTCGACGGCGAGGCCCGCGCTCTTGCGGGCGCTCTGCACGGCGTGCACGATCTCCCGGGCGCGGCCCTCGCGGCGCAGATCCTCGTCGATCGCGAGGTCGAGCGCCACGGCGTGGGCGCCCTCGCGCTCGACGCTGTAGCCGTCGGGGGCCTGCATCGTGAGGATCACGTCCTCTGGGGCGAGCGTGTGCTCGCGGCCCCCCACGGAGATGCCGAGCGCGGGGTGTCCGTTCGCGCCCTCCCGCACCGCCGCCGCGACCTGAGTCGGGTCGAGCGCCGCGATCGCCTCGGCGACGAGCGGCATCTCCTTGCCAAACAGCGGGCCGAGGCGGCGGTAGTTGGCCTTTGCCTCGTAGCGCCCGAGCTCCTCGGTGCCCTCGACGAAGCGCACGCGCTTGACGTTGAGCTCCTCGCGCACGATCTCGGCGAGCCGCTCGATCGCCGCGCGCTCGCGCCCGGCCGCGACCACCACGGCCTCCGCGAGCGGCTGGCGCACCTTGATCTTCGCCTGCCCCCGCGCGCCGAGGCCGAGGCGCACGGTCTCGCGCGCGATCGCCATCGCCTCCTCGAGGTCGCGCTCGCGCGCGGGGAGCGCATCGCCGAGGGGGAAGTCGCAGAGGTGGACGCTCGCGAGCGTCCCGTCGAGGTTGTCGTAGAGCTCGTCCGCCACGAACGGGCAGAACGGGGCGAGCAGCTTCGCGATCGTGAGCAGGCAGCTGCGCAGGGTGTGGAAGGCGCTGGGGTCGCCGTCCCAGAAGCGCCGCCGCGATCGGCGCACGTACCAGTTGGAGAGCTCGGCCACGAGCTCCGCGATCGCGCGCCCCGCCGCGGTCGCGTCGTAGGCGTCGAGGCGCTCGGCCACCAGTTCCGCGGTCCCGGCCGTGCGCGAGAGCGCCCAGCGGTCGAGGTCCTCGCTTTGGAGGGCCCCCGCCGTCGCCTCGCTGGAGGACCACTCAGCCGGCGCCCGGCTCAGCGCGTCTGCGTTCGCGTGGGCGTAGAGCACATAGAAGAAGTACGTGCTCCAGAGCTGCTTGAGGAACAGGCGCACCCCCTCCCCGATCGCCTCCTCGGAGAAGCGGTAGCCGTCCCAGGGCTGCTTGGAGGTGAAGAAGTACCAGCGGAAGGCGTCCGCGCCGTAGGCGTCGATCACCCGCCACGGCTCGACGGTGTTGCCGCGCGACTTGGACATCTTCTGCCCGTCCGCGTCGAGGATCAGCCCGAGGCAGACCACGTTGCGGTAGGAGGCGGTGTCGAACAGCAGCGTGGAGACCGCGAGCAGCGAGTAGAACCAGCCGCGGGTCTGGTCGAGCGCCTCGCAGATGAAGTCCGCGGGGAAGCGCTCGCGGAAGCGCTCCTCGTGCTCCAGTGGCGCGTGGTGCTGGGCAAACGGCATCGCCCCGGAGTCGAACCACACGTCGATCACCTCCGGCACGCGGTGCATCGTTGCGCTGCACTCTGGGCAGGGGAACTCGACGTTGTCGACATAGGGCCGGTGGTGGTCCTCAAGAGTCTGCCCCGAGCGCTCCTGGAGCTCCGCGAACGAGCCCATTACATGGATATGCCCCTCCTCGCAGCGCCACACCGGCAGTGGGGTGCCCCAGTAGCGCTCGCGTGAGAGCGCCCAGTCGACGTTGTTGGACAGCCAGTCGCCGAAGCGCCCGTGCTTGATGTGAGGTGGATGCCAAGCAATGGTCTCGTTGGCGGCGAGCATCCGCTCGCGGACCTTCGAGGTGGCGATGTACCACGATGGCTTGGCGTAGTAGATCAGCGGCGTGCCGCAGCGCCAGCAGTGGGGGTAGGAGTGCTCGTACTCCTCGCGCTTGAGCAGCAGTCCGCGCGCGTCGAGGTCGGCGATCAACTCCTCTGTGAGCGCCGTGTCCTTGACTCGCCCCTCGAATGGGCGCCCATCACGATCGCGCACGCGCTGGTCGTAAGCGCCGTCGGGCTTGACGGGGTTGTAGAGGCTGTGAGGGTTGCGCGGGTCGAACAGCACGTCGGGCGAGGCCGCCGCGGCGTTGAAATCGTCCTCGCCAAACGCCGGGGCGATGTGCACGAGGCCGGTGCCGTCCTCGGTCGTGACGAAGTCGCCGGGGATGACCGGAAAGCCACCGGGCTCGCGATCGTTCAGGGTGAAGATCGGCCCTAGGTAGCGGCCGCCGATGAGCTGTGTGCCGGGAAACCGATCGAGGATCTCCGCGCCCTCCCCCAAGACCTGCTCCACCAGCGCGGCCGCGAGGATCAATGTCTCGCCGTCTGATCGCGCTCGCGCGTACTCGATCTCCGGCCCGGCTGCCACCGCCACGTTGCCCGGCAGCGTCCACGGCGTCGTCGTCCAGATCAGCAGAGCGTCGCCCTCCCGCAGCGGCACGGCGGGGGCAATCACCTTCAGCCGCACATACACCGACGGATCGACCACATCCCGGTACCCCAGCGCCACCTCGTGCGAGGAGAGCGCCGTCCCGCAGCGGTAGCAGTAGGGCACGACCTTGTGCCCCTCGTAGAGCAGCCCCTTGCGGTGGATCTCCGCGAGCGCCCACCAGACCGACTCGATGTAGCTCTCGTCCAGCGTCCGGTAGGCGTCGTCGAGGTCGATCCAGAAGCCGATCCGCTCGGTGAGTCGGTTCCACTCCTCCAGGTACTCGAACACCGACTCGCGGCACTGCCGGTTGAACTCCTCGATCCCGATGACGTTCTCGATCTCGTGCTTGCTGTTGATCCCGAGCTGCTGCTCGACCGCGATCTCCACCGGTAGCCCGTGGCAGTCCCAGCCGCCCTTGCGCTCCACGCGGTGGCCGCGCATCGTCTTGTAGCGCGGGTAGATGTCCTTGAACACGCGCGAGAGCACGTGGTGGGCGCCGGGGCGGCCGTTTGCGGTGGGGGGGCCCTCGTAGAAGATCCACGGCTCCGCGCGCTCGCGCATCCGCAGCGACTGCGCGAACACCTCGCGCTCGCGCCAGCGCTCGAGCACCGCGAGCTCCAGCGCCGGGAGCTCCTGCTGGGGGTCGACCTTGCGAGCGGGGAGCAGCGGATGTCGCGCGGAGGCCGTCACGGGGCGGCTCATTGTAGGTGCGGCGCGCGGCTCAGACAGAAACACGAACGCCCCGGCTCACGTGGCCGAACAGCGGACGAACAGAGAGGGGCGCTCCGGCCGCTCGATTATGCAGAGGTGTCTTGTTAGCTTGATTTCGCTCATGCTCGCACCCACTTCTCCCCAGAGCAGCTCGGCCGCCCTCGACCAGTCGCGATGAAGGCGGTGATCCTGGCCGGTGGCCTGGGCTCGCGTCTCAGCGAGGAGACGACGGTCCGGCCCAAGCCGATGGTCGAGATCGGTGGCCGGCCGATCCTGTGGCACATCATGAAGATCTTCGCCGCCCACGGTGTCGAGGAGTTCGTGATCTGCCTGGGCTACAAGGGCTACCTGATCAAGGAGTTCTTCGCCAACTACCACCTGCACACCTGCGACGTCTCCTTCGACCTCTGCCACGGCGAGATCGAGGTCCACCGCTCGAGCACCGAGCCGTGGAAGGTGACGCTGGTGGACACCGGCGAGGAGACGATGACGGGGGGCCGCCTGAAGCGGGTCCTCCCCTACGTGGCCGAGGAGGACTTCTGCTTCACCTACGGCGACGGGCTGGCCGACATCGACATCACCGCGCTGATCGCCCATCACCGCGGGCAGGGCACGTTCGCCACCGTCACCGCCGTGCAGCCCCCCGGCCGCTTCGGCGCGGTGGAGCTGGGCGGCACACGGGTGCTCAGCTTCGACGAGAAGCCCCGCGGCGACGGATCCTGGCGCAACGGCGGGTTCTTCGTGCTCTCTCCCGAGGTCGGTCGCTACATCGAGGACGACGCCACCACCTGGGAGCAGGAGCCGATGCGCACGCTGGCCCGCGAGGGACAGCTCGCGTCCTTCCGGCACACCGGGTTCTGGCAGGCGATGGACACGCTGCGCGACCGCAACGAGCTCGAGCAGCTGTGGAGCGCCGGGCACGCTCCCTGGCGGATCTGGTGATGACCGTCGACCCCGGTTTCTGGCGCGGGCGCCGCGTGCTGCTGACGGGTCACACCGGCTTCAAGGGCGCCTGGCTGGCGCTGTGGCTACAGACGCTCGGCGCCCAGGTGACCGGCTTCTCGCTCGGCGTGCCCACGCAGCCCTCCCTCTATGGGCTCGCGGGCGTGGGGGAGGGGATGGAGAGCATCGAGGGCGACGTGCGCGACTTTCGGGCGCTCGCCGGGGCGCTCGACTCCGCGCGGGCGGAAGTCGTGATCCACATGGCCGCGCAGTCGCTCGTGCGCCGCTCGCTGAGCGAGCCGCGCGAGACCTACGAGATCAACGTGATGGGGACGGTCAACCTGCTCGACGCCGTGCGCCGTGGACGCGAGCCCGCCCGCCCCAACAGCCCCCCCCGCGCCCCCTCGCCCGGGGGCGTGGGGTT
>JBIOEY010000075.1:0-11701 GCA_044446505.1 Solirubrobacterales bacterium | reverse complement strand
GCTCGCCGAAGGGCTCGCGCGCGAGATCGCGGCGCGCGGGACCGGCGGCCGTCCCGTCGAACTGCTGCGCGAGCCCGGCGGCGTGCGGCTGTCGGAGCGCATCCGCGAGCTCGTGAAGGACCCCGCCCTCACGGTGGGGGGGCGCGCGGAGGCGCTGCTGTACGCGGCGGCGCGCGCGCAGCTCGTGCAGGAGCGGCTGCTCCCGCTGCTCGAGGGGGGCGCGCTGGTGCTGCTGGACCGCTTCGTGGACTCCTCGCTCGCCTACCAGGGCGCGGGCCGGGAGCTCGGGGTGGAGCAGATCCGCGCGATCAACCGCTTCGCCACGGGGGGCCTGCAGCCGGAGCGCACGCTGCTGCTGCGCGTCACCCTCGAGGCGGGGCGCGCGCGCCAGGGGACCCGCGCGCTCGATCCCGACCGCCTGGAGCTGGAGGGGGAGGAGTTCTTCGCGCGGATCGCCGCGGCCTACGAGGAGCTCGCGCGCGCCGAGCCGCAGCGGATCCGCGCGATCGACGCGGAGCAGCCACCCGCGCGGGTGCTGGACGACGCGCTGGCCGAGATCGCGGACCTGCTGTGAGCGGCCAACCTCGTCGAGGCCGAGGCGCGTGGAGCGCGGTGGGCTTTTGTTTGGATGAGGACCCCCCGAGGGGGTCCTGGTGGGGTCGGTCGGTGGTTGACCGTTGCCCGCTGCTCTTCGATCGAGCCGGAGGGGCGGCGGGCGGTGTTGATCTAGCATGACAACGGCGATGCACAGCATCCGTGGACGCTCAATTCAAGGAGTGGCGACCGCCGTGGCGCTGCTGGCGCTTGGCCTGCCCGCCGCGGGGAGCGCCGCGGGGAGCACGTCCGCCCCGCGGCGCACCGTGCTCCCGCCGCGGTTCCCGATCCCGGCGAGCGCGCGGGTGCATGGAGCCTCCGGCACGAACCCGGCGAGCGCCGCACACAGCGCGCTCCCCACAAGCCCCGCGCAGAGCGGGGTCCCGGCGAGCGCCCGGGTGGGGACGCCCACGACGGCCACGACCCCTTCCCTCGCACCGGGAGCGAAAGCGGCCACCCCGACCGCCGTGCCGGTCGCACCGACCACGGTGCCGGCCACCCCGACCACCGTGCCGGTCGCACCGACCACGGTGCCGGCCACCCCGACCACCGTGCCGGTCGCACCGACCACGGTGCCGGCCGCTCCGACCACCGTGCCTGCCAGTCCGACCACGGTGCCGGTCGCACCTGCCGCGGGGCTGCCCACCAAAGCCACGCGGCCGGCGACGGGGTCGAAGAGACTCTCGACGGGAGCGATCGTGGCGGCGGCGCTGGCGGCGCTGCTGATCGTCGTGTGCCTGGCGTGGGGGGCAGCGCGCTGGTGGGCGTACGAGCCCCGCTGGACGGTCACGCTGCGCCACTCGCTCGCGGAGGCCGGCTGGCGCCTCTCGGCCACCTGGGACGAGTTCGCGGACTGGGCCAGAATCGGACGCTGAGCGCTCTAAAATTCAACGGCTCACCTACCTTTTTCCGTCCGACCCAAGCGGGATGCTGCTCAGCCCAGGTAACACAGAGTCGAGTGGGCGTCCGCCGTGGCGCCGGCGCGGAGAAGAAGGAGCGAGGCCGATATGAAAGCGATGTCCCACCCCACCACCGTCGAGCCGACGACGCCCGGGCGGGCGCTGTCGATCGAGCGCATCTTCACGTCCCCCGGGACGCACCCCTTCGATGCGGTGGAGTGGGAGTCGCGCGACGCGCGCATCGGCCACGGGGAGCGCGTGGCGTTCGAGCAGCGCGGCGTGGAGTTCCCCAAGAGCTGGTCGCAGAACGCGACGAACATCGTCGCGCAGAAGTACTTCCGCGGGCAGCTCGACCACCCCGCGCGCGAGCACTCGGTCAAGCAGATGATCGGCCGCGTGGCGAGCACGATCGCCGCGTGGGGCCGCGCGCGCGGCTACTTCGCCACCGAGGAGGACGGCGAGGCCTTCGAGGCGGAGCTCACACACATCCTGCTGCACCAGATGGCGGCGTTCAACTCGCCGGTGTGGTTCAACGTGGGCTTCGAGGAGAACCCGCAGTGCTCGGCGTGCTTCATCCTCAGCGTGAGCGACACGATGGAGTCGATCCTCGAGTGGAACACCAAGGAGGGGATGATCTTCCGCGGGGGCTCGGGCTCGGGCATCAACCTGTCGAACATCCGCGGCTCGATGGAGCCGCTCGCGAAGGGCGGCACGGCCTCGGGGCCGGTGTCGTTCATGCGCGGTGCGGACTCGTGGGCGGGGACGATCAAGTCCGGTGGCAAGACCCGCCGCGCGGCGAAGATGGTGGTGCTCGACGTCGACCACCCCGACATCCGCGAGTTCATCTGGTGCAAGGCCAAAGAGGAGGACAAGGCGCAGGCGCTGCGGGACGCGGGCTTCGACATGTCGATCGACGGCGAGGGCTTCACCTCGATCCAGTACCAGAACGCGAACAACTCGGTGCGCGTCACCGACGAGTTCATGCGCGCCGTGGAGGAGAATCGCGAGTGGCGCCTGACCTCTCGTGTCACGGGTGAGCAGGTGGGCGAGCCGATCCCGGCGCGCGAGCTGATGCGCGAGATCGCCGAGGCCGCCTGGCGTTGCGCGGACCCGGGGGTGCAGTACGACACGACGATCAACCGCTGGCACACCTCCCCCAACTCGGGGCGGATCAACGCGTCGAACCCGTGCTTCCCAGGTAACGCGCGCGTACACACGTCGAAGGGCCTTATGCCAATTGCCGAGCTTTACGAGCGCTTCAACACCGGTGAGAGAATCGACGTCTACACACACCGTGCAACGGCTGGCGAGAATGGTGCACCCGCCCGCAAGAAGGGGACAGGCGTGGTCGCGACAGCGCCGGTATGTGTCGAGCGCACCGGGATCAGGCCTATCGTCCGATTGACGTTCAGCAATGGCGCCGAGTTGCGCTGCACGCCAAATCACAAGCTATGGACGCTGAATCGCGGCTATGTGGCAGCCGAGGCACTGAGCCATCAAGACCAGGTAATGCTCAATGACAGCGTTACAGCGCCCGCGGATGCGAGTTGGGAGCTTCCGATTGCTGTGGAGGCACTTGCCAAGAGCTCCTCACGCGGGGGAACGGTGGCTTATCGAGAGCTGCCCCGACTCTGGACCAGACAGCTTGCAGAGCTGACCGGTCATCTGATCGGTGACGGCTGCCTTACCGATAGCGCCACGAACTGGATCTACGGCGGCGACGACATCGAGGACGGCCTCGCCGAGTGGCACGCTCATCAGCTGGAAGAGCTGGTCGGTGGCGTGTCGCAACAGGAGATGCCGAACGGGACGCTCCAGCTACGAGTCGGAAGCAGCGCCGTGCGCGAGCTCTTCCGCGGGATAGGCGTGACAACGGCTCGCGCCCATGAAAAGCGGGTTCCACACTCCATCTTCCAGGCACCACAGGAAGTTCAGGCTCATTTTCTGCGTGGGCTCTTCGGTGCCGACGGCTGCGTGGCTCGCATCGAGAGCGGCGGCAAGGCAAATCGCTATGTCGGACTCGGCAGCAAGAGCAGGACATTGTTGCGTGACGTTCAGGGGGTGCTGTCTGCGTTTGGGATTCGAGCACGCCTTTACCGCGTGTCCGAGTCGGGCAAGACCTCGTTCTCCTATACGCGCAAGGACGGGAGCACTGTCGAGTATGTCTCGCGTGAGGGCTTCGATCTGCGCATCACCGGCAGCGATCTTGTGCGATTCGCAGATCAGATCGGGTTCTCCACACCACGCAAGCAGGCGGCCCTTGACGCACTGCTCGAAGAGACAGCACGGTATGCGACCAAGTCACACGTGTCGCTACTCACAAGAGAGCTCGACGGCCAGGAGCAGGTCTACAACTTGAGCGAGCCGCTGCATCACTCGTACATCGTCGAGAGCTTTGTCGTGGCCAACTGCAGCGAGTACATGCACGTGGACGACTCGGCGTGCAACCTGGCGTCGATCAACCTGATGCGATTCCGCCGCCCCGACGGCACGCTGGACGTGGAGTCCTTCGAGCACACCGTCGACGTGATGCTGCTCGCGCAGGAGATCGTCGTCGGGCCCTCCAGCTACCCGACCGAGGAGATCGGCGTGAACGCGCGGGCCTTCCGCCAGCTCGGCCTGGGCTACGCGAACCTCGGGGCGTACCTGATGGCGGACGGGATGCCCTACGACTCCGAGCGGGGCCGCGGCACGGCGGCGGCGATCACGGCGCTGATGACCGGCCGCGCGTACCGCCGTTCGGCGGAGGTCGCGGGCGCGCTCGGCCCCTACGAGCGCTACGCGGAAAACCGCGAGGAGCACAACGCGGTGATGCGCATGCACCGCGACGCCTCCCACGCGATCGCGCAGGAGACCTGCGCCGACCGCGAGCTGCTGGCGGCCGCGCGGCGCTCGTGGGATGAGGCGGTGGAGCTGGGCGAGCGCCTGGGCTACCGCAACGCGCAGGCGACCGTGCTGGCCCCCACGGGGACGATCTCGTTCCTGATGGACTGCGACACGACCGGCGTGGAGCCGGACTTCTCGCTGGTCAAGTTCAAGGAGCTCGTGGGCGGGGGGCAGATGACGATCGTCAACCGCACCGTCCCGCTGGCACTGCAGACGCTGGGCTACTCCGAGCAGCAGATCGAGCAGATCGAGGCGCACCTCGCGGAGCACGGCACGATCCTGGGGGCCCCGGGCCTGAGGGAGGAGCACCTGCCGGTGTTCGACGTGGCGGTCGGGGAGCGCGCGATCTCGCACATGGGGCACCTGAAGATGATGGGCGCGGTGCAGCCGTTCATCTCGGGGGCGATCTCGAAGACGGTCAACCTGCCGCAGAGCGCGACGGTGGAGGACATCGCGGACGCGTACACCGAGGCGTGGCGCCTGGGTATCAAGGCGCTGGCGATCTACCGCGACGGCTCGAAGACCGCGCAGGCGCTGCGCACCGACGCGCAGCAGGGCGAGCCGGCCGAGAAGGTCGACGTGGACGCAGTGGTTGAGCAGGCGGTCGCGAAGGCCCTCGCCGAGGCGGGCCCGCGGCGCAAGCGGATGCCGCGCGAGCGCCAGTCGATCACCCACAAGTTCTCGATCGGCGGCCACGAGGGCTACATCACCGCGGGCATGTACGAGGACGGGAGCGTCGGAGAGATCTTCCTCACCGACATCGGCAAGGAGGGCTCGACGCTGCGGGGCATGATGAACTCGTTCGCGACGGCGATCTCGATCGCGCTGCAGTACGGGGTGCCGCTGGAAACGCTGGTGCAGAAGTTCAGCTACATGCGCTTCGAGCCCGAGGGGATCACGGGCAACCCGGAGATCCCGTTCGCGAAATCGATGCCCGACTACATCATGCGCTGGCTGGCCTCGCGCTTCCTGGACACCGACGCGCAGGAGGAGCTCGGCATCCTCACCCCCGAGGTGCGCGCCCGCAAGGCCGCCCAGGAGGCGGCGCAGTCGGTGATCTCCTCGGACACCGCGGGCCCCCGCACCGGCACGGACCCCCCGAGCGCCGGCACGGACCCCAACAAAGGCGAGCAGCCGCCCAGCGCCCCGAGGGCCACCGGTGGCAACGGCGGAGCGAGCGCCCCCACCAAGGCCTTCACCGAAACCCCACCCGTGGTCCCCGCCAGGCTCCAGGGCCTCGACCTCGGGCCCGCCTGCAGCCAGTGCGGCGGCATGATGCAGCGCACGGGCTCCTGCTACACGTGCTCATCCTGCGGCAACAACACCGGCTGCGGCTGAGGCCCGAGAGCCGGCGCATATCTGCGTCCTCGGTCGCTCGTGTGCAGAGCACACTTCGCTTCCTGCGTCCTTGATCTGCTTGGCTCTCGGGCCTCAGGGGCGTAGCTCAAACATCAAAGGCGAGCGATTACGCTGTAATTGTTGTGATACGCTTATCTGATGAGCGCGAAGTCGGCACCGTTCAGCATGCGCCTCTCCAAGCAGATGGAGACGCTTGTCGATTCGGAGGCCAGGCGCACGGGTCGCAGCAAGGGGGCGGTGGTCGAGGCGCTGGCCGAGGAGGCGTTGCGGATGCGGCTCTTTCCGGGCATCGCCTTCCGGGGTACCGACTGGGATCGACGTGCCTGGGTCATCGGGACCGCGCTCGATGCATGGCAGATCGTTGACGCATACCGGGACATTGGCTCGGTCGAGAGCATGGCTGAAGGCGGATCGGCCAACGAGCGCCAGATCCAGCTGGCGCTCGACTACCACGAGCGCTTCCCCGAGGAGATCGACGCAGCAATCAACGAAAATCGGCGGCCGATCGAGCAGCTCGAAGAGGAGTTCCCGTTCATTGCCGTCAGCCGTGTGGACGTCTGAGCGCGCGCCATACGCTCCGTGAAGCTTCTCCTCGACGCGCATATCTCAGCAAGGCGTGTGGCGATACCGCTACGCAGGCGTGGCCACGATGTTCGGGCTGCCGATGAGGAGCGCCCCCTCGACGGCTTCACCGACGGGGAACTGCTGTCGCTGGCTACCGAGGAAGGCCGGGTGATGGTGACATTCGACGTCAAGGACTTTCCGGTGATCGCGCGGCGCTGGGCGGAGGCCGGACGCAAACATGCGGGATGCGCGATCGTCGTGGGGATCGATCACGGCGAGTTCGGCGCGATCATCCGCGCAGTGGAGAGGGAGTTGCAGGCGAGACCTCAGCAGGCCGCCTGGGCGGATTACACGCTGTTCGTGGCAAGAGCGCCGGAAACCACCGCGCCGGATCGCTCCGGCTGAACGCCCGCCCGGCCTCAGATCAGCAGCCGCTCGCCCGCGGCGCGTTCGGCCACTGCCGTACCGGCCTCGGAGCGGCCGAGCATGGAGATGAAGACGGCGGCGAAGGCGATGCCGAAGACGAGGAACTCGACGAAGCACATGCCGGCGCCGGCGAGGTGCTGGTCGTTGAGCGCGGAGAGCCCGAAGGCGCGCGGGGCGCTCGCGTAGAGGGGGTACTGGGTGTGCGCGAGCCAGGTGAGCGGCACGCAGATCGCGGCGGAGGCGAGGCGCGTGAAGCCGAGCAGCGCGAGGCGCTCGCCCCCGGGGCGCAGGCGCGCGCGGGGCAGCGGATCGACGATCAGCCACCAGAGCGCGAGCCCGGTGTAGAAGAGGGTGGCGTGCTCGAGCGCGTGCACCGCGGGGTGCTGGGCGGCGTAGTCGAACACGCTCGGCAGCGCCCACACCCAGGTGGCCAGCGCCCACAGCGGGATCGCGAGGTACGGGGAGGTGAGCCGCGCGAGCACCCGGCCGAAGCGCCCGCCGGGAGCCACCGCGAGCAGCGCCCCGCGGGAGAGCCCCAGCGGCAGCAGCGGGCGGCGCAGGCCGAGCAGCAGCAGCGCGGGGGCGATGTCGGAGAGCAGCACGTGCTGGGCCATGTGCGCGGAGAGCAGGTAGCCGTCGCCGATCGCATCGAGCGGGGAGAGCAGCGCGATCGCGATCGCGATCAGCCCGCCCGCGTAGGGCACCCAGTGGCCAGCCCCCATCGCGGAGGAGCGCGCCGCGGCGCGGCGGTACGCGCGCACGTACACCACCGCGGCGACCCCCAGCGCGAGGATCACAATCGGGTTGAACGTCCAGGAGCCCCAGCCGGGGACGTGCGACATGGGAGACATGGGCGGCATCCTATATCGATCTTCGGCTCCCTACACCCTGACGCACGAGAGCCAAGCAGGTCAAGGACGCAAGGAGCGTGGCGTGCTATGCACGCGAGCGACTGAGGACGCAGACCGATCGTCGATCGACGGGATCGACAGATCGGCCAGCGCCGGCTCTCGTGCGTCAGCCGGAGCCGTAGGAGGGAGGTGGGGGCGCGCCGCCGCGGACCGCGGCGAGCTCGCCGAGCAGCTGCGGCCCACTGGTGCCGCCGAGCACGCGCAGCCGCGGCAGCCGGTAGGGGTCCTCCCCCGGCTGGGCCCCGCCGGGGACGACGGTGGTGGAGCCGCGGTAGCCGGCGGCGCGCACGGCGGCAATCACGGTGGCGTCGTAGTGGCCGGAGGGGTAGCAGAACCAGTTCGCGGGGACGTGGTAGAGCCGCGTCACTTCGGCGCGCGCGACGGCGACTTGGTAGTGCAGCGCGGTGGGGTCGAGCGCGATCAGGTCGGCGTGGCTGAAGCCCTGGGTGTCGAGCTCCCAGCCGGCGGCGAGCAGGCCGCGGACCTGCGCCGGGGAGAGCCCCCCCTGGGAGGGGGGGAGGCCGGTGAGCTGGATGTTCTCCACGCCCACCCAGCCCAGCCGACGGAGGATCGGGAGGGCGTTTGAGTACTGCGACTGGTAGCCGTTGTCGAAGCTGAGCACGATCGGCTTGCCGGGTGGCAGGGGCGCGCCTTCCCTCCAATTGGCCCACACCTGGTCCATCGTGACCGCGTGGAAGCCGGCCCCGGCGAGCGCGCGCATCTGTTCGGCGAACTCCGCCGACGGCACGTAGAGGCCCGGGAAGGGCGCGCCGGGGGGCGGCGGATTGATGACGTGGTACATCAGGATCGGGACCGCCTCTCTACCGGCCCCCGCCCGCCCGCCGGCGGCGCGGGGATGCCCGGTCGAGCGGCTACGCGCACCAGCTTTCGCGCCGGCCTTAGCGACGGAGGAGGGCCGTGTGGAAGATCCCCCAGGCGCGAGCCCCACCACGAGGATCACGGCGGCAAATACAACGAAGAGGCCTGCCGCAGCCAGCATCCGCCGCCGAGCAACCTCGCGACGTCGGGCCGCGCGGCGGTGATGTGGTTGCTCGCTGTCCAGGCGCGCTGGGATCAGTTGAGGCGGCTCTTGAGCGCGCTCGCGGCGGAGAACTTGGCGGCCTTGCTGGCGGCGATGCTGATCGTCTCGCCGGTGGCGGGGTTGCGTCCCTGCCGCGCGGCGCGGTGGCTGACGCTGAACTTGCCGAAGCCGGCGAGGGCGACCTCGCCGCCGGCGGCGAGCTCGTTGGCGACGGCCTCGATCGTCGCCTCAAGCGCCTCGCGGGCCTGGCTGGCGGCGAGTCCGGTGCGCTCTGCGACCTTGTCGGCCAGATCGTTCTTGGTCATATTGGCACTCCTCCCGTGTGGGGTGTGATTGCTTAAAGCGGGCAGATTAGCGCCCAGCCAGGACGGAATCCCGCTGCATATCCGGCACCCGCGTCTGCGCGGCACGCGGGGGGAGGCTCGCGGCGGCGAGGGCGGTCCACAGCGCGGCGATCCAGGCGGCGCAGGCGAGGCCGACGTGGACCCAGACGAGCTCGGTGGGGAGGTGGGTCTCGTACTGGTCGAGGCCGACGGCGCCCTGGAGGGCGAGCAGCGCGCAGAGCGCGGTGGTGGAGCGGCGCACGAGCGGATCGGCGTGGCGGCGGCGCGCGAGCCACCAGAGGAGCACGGCGAGGAGGCTGAAGGCGAGGGCGATCTCGGCGTGGCGGTGGATCACGAAGTCCATCGTGCCGCGCCCGGTGAGGTCGAGGCGATTGATGCGTTCCCCGGGGTTACCCCCGGCGTGGGGGCCCGCGGCGGTGGCGGCGGTGCCGGCGAAGATCGTGAGCGCCCCGAGCGCGACGAGCGCGCGGGCGAGCCACACGAGCACGCGGTCGGTGGCGGGGGGACGCTCCCCGGACTCCCCGCCGTCCGGCGACCGGCGGGCGCCCCGGGCGAGCGCGGAGGCAGTGGCGGGGAGGCGCCCCCCGGACTCCTCACCGGCGGGCGCGGGGCGGGCGCGCCAGGCGAGCGCAGAGGCGGCGACGAGGATCAGCATGGAGAGCGCGAAGTGCCCCATCACCCAGCCGTAGTCGAGCTTGCCGCGCACCGTGAGCCCCCCGAGGATCGCCTGGCCGAGCACGCCGAGGGGGAGCAGCGCGGCGAGCCACACCAGATCGCGGCGGCGGGGGCGGCGGCGCAGCGCGCCCACCCACGCGGCGAGCGCCGCGAGCGAGACGGGGCCCGTGAGCAGGCGGTTGGAGAACTCGATCACCGCGTGCGTCCCGAGCGGGGGGTAGAGCTTGCCGTAGCAGCGCGGCCACTGCGGGCACCCGAGGCCGGAGTCCGTGAGCCGCACGGCCGCGCCCGTGAGCACGATCAGCGTGAGCGCGCCCAGCGCGGCGTACGCGACGAACAGGTACTGGCGGGGCGTGAGGGTGTACCCGTGGGTGCGCTCGCGCAGGCGATCCAAGCGGGGGGCCATGGCCGGAAGTTTGCCAGCTGAGGGCGGGCGGGCTCTCTAATACACGAACGGCAGCTCGTCCGCGACCTCGCGCAGCTTGGGGGCGGCGGCGTCGCGGGCGGAGACGATCGGCTCGATCTCCGCGGGCCAGGCGATCGCGACGTCGGGGTCGTCCCAGGCGATGCCGCGCTCGACGGCGGGGTCGTAGTAGGCGGTCTGCTTGTAGAGGACGTCGGCGACGTCGCTGAGCACACAGAAGCCGTGGGCGAAGCCGATCGGGACGTAGAGCTGGCGCATGCGCTCGTCGTCGAGCTCGACCCCCTCCCACTGGGCGTAGGTGGGGGACCCGCGGCGGAGGTCCACGATCACGTCGAGGATGCGCCCGCGAGCGCAGCGCACGAGCTTGGCGACGCCGGGGCCGATGTGGAAGTGCATCCCGCGCACGACCCCGCGGGTGGAGCGGGAGTGGTTGTCCTGGATGAAGCGCTCCTCCGGGGGGATCCCAAGGGAGGCGTGCCACTCAAGACGGTAGGTCTCGCAGAAGAAGCCGCGCTCGTCGGCGAACACGGGCGGTTCGAGCACGAGCGGGCCGGAGAGGCGGGTACGCGCGATGTTCACGCGGCGGAACGCTACTTCACGCGTGCCGGCGGTGGTGGCGATGGCGCCGGTGGGGCGCGCGATGGTCAGGAGGCAGAACGCCACTCACGCGTGCCGGCGGTGGTGGCGATGGCCCCGGTGGGGCGCGCGATGGTAGATCACGATCCTCCTTTCAGCCGTGTTGCGGAGCTTGTCGACGGCGAAGAAGCTGAGAATGTGGCGGCCGCGGGAGATGTGCGCGGCGCCGTGCCAGTGGAGCGCCCCCGCGAGCGTGTGGGGGAACCCCTGGTTGGTGTAGTTGCGGATCAGCCTGCCGTCGATCTTCAGCGTGATGCGCCCGACGCCCTGGGAGTCGCGGGCGGCGACGCTGATCGGCAGCGAGCCGGTGTAGGTGGCGTGGTCGGAGGGCGCGGAGACGTCGATGCGGGGCCCGGAGAACGAGCCGCAGGGTTCTGAGAGCTGGTCGCCGCCGTGGGCGTAGCGCTCCATCGCGCCGAAGGAGGGCTTGCGGGCGCCATTGGAGCGCAGCAGGCCGGCGACGTCGGAGCCCTGGTCCTGGAGGGGGAACCAGATCGCGACCTGCACGTAGGGGTCCTGGGCGAGGCAGTGGTAGGCCTGGAGGAGGTAGGTGGCCTGCTGTTCGTCGGTGACGCCCTGGAGCTTGCGCCCGGCCCAGTACCCCTCGGCGCAGGTGGCCCCGGTGGTGCGCCAGGAGAGCTCGGTCATCCAGAGGGGCTTGTCGTCGCCGTTGGCGAGCATCACGGCGTGGACTTCGCGGTAGGCGAGGAAGGAGTCGGGGATCATGTGCCCGTCATTGGTGCGGAGGAATTCGTAGGGGGAGCTGATGTTGCAGGCGGTGTCGGTGTGGACGGCGACGGCGTCGAAGTAGCCCTTGGCGCCGTCCTGGTAGAGCTCCTGGAGGTAGGGGTAGTCGTTGCCGGTGAGCCCCCCGAGGAGCACGGTGGCGCCGGGGTCGGCGGCCTTGATCGCGGGGTAGGCGTCGCGGAGCAGCGCGGCGT
>JBIOEY010000074.1:0-11754 GCA_044446505.1 Solirubrobacterales bacterium | reverse complement strand
GATCCGGGGTCTGCTGGAGGGCGGGATGGCCCCCGGCGAGATCGCCGTGGCGCACCGCTCTCCCGGCACGATCGCAGAGCTGTTGGGGGAGGTCTTCCGCTCCCACCGCATACCCCACGCTCTGCAGCGGCGGATGCCCTTCGCCGGCACCGCCCTCGGCCGCGCGCTGCTGGGGCTGCTGGCCTCAGCCTTCCCGGAGGGCGGGGGGGCCGGATCGTCCCCGGCGGTGCCCGGCGAGACCGCGCAGGGAGCGCCGAGGCTCGCGGACCTCGACAGCGGAGTCGGGGACCGAGCGCCGGAGTCGCTCGCGGGCCTCGACGGCGGAGTGGGGGATCTGCTCGCCTGGCTGCGCGCCCCCGGGGTGCTGCGCCGCCCGGAACTCGCCGACGACCTGGAGCGGCGCGCACGGCGTGCCGGAGCCCATGGCACGGCGCAGGCGCGCGCGCTGTGGGAGGCGGAGCACTGGCCGTTAGACGCTCTGAACCGCCTCCAGGATGCCGCGCAGCGGGGTCCGGTGGCGCTGATCGAGCGCGTGGTGGCGGAGCTCGAGCACCTGTTCTGCGCTCCGCGGCTGCACACGGCGGAGGTGCTCTCCGCGGAGCAGCAGCCCGAGGCGCTCGCGCTGGCGGCCGCCCAGGGAGCCCTCGGGGAGTTGCGCGAGCTGGCCCGCTCGGCGCCGGAGCTGGCCCCCGATGCGCGCGAGTTGATCTCGATGCTGCGCGGTCTCGAGCTCGTGGTTTCAGCGGAGCCCTCCGCCAGCGGCGCCGTCGCGGTGCTCGACCCCCTCGCCCTGCGTGCCCGCCGCGTGCGCGCGCTCTTCCTGTGCGGCCTGCAGGAGGGCGTCTTCCCCGCGCCCGCGCGCCCCGAGCCGTTCCTCTCCGCGGACGAGCGCCGCGGGCTCGCGGAAGCCTCGGGTCTGCGGCTGGGGCGCCCACAGGATGCGCTCGCCGCCGAGCGCTACCTGCTGTACGCCGCGGTCTCCCGCCCCGAGGAGCTGCTGGTGCTGAGCTGGCACACCGCCGATGACGACGGTCTGCCGAGCGCGCGCTCGCTGTTCGTGGACGACGTGTGCGACCTCTTCTCATGCGACCGAAGCGGGGAGACACTCGCCTTCGGCTCGCATCCCCCTTTCGGCCAGCACGAGGCCCGCACCCGGCGGGCGCTGGGCGAGGTGGGGGAGATCGGGGCCTCGGAGACTCATGCGGGCATCGCCCCGCTGCACGTCCCCGAGGTGCTTGCGGAGCTGCGCGAGCGGCGGATGTGGTCGGCCTCGGGCCTCCAGACCTGGGCGGGCTGCCCCGTGCGGTGGTTCGTGGAGCGCCTGCTCGGCGCGCAGGACCTCGACCCCGACGCCGAGCCGCTGGCGCGCGGCGGCCTTGCGCACGCCGCGCTGCGCGACGTGCTCGACGGGCTGCATCGAGAGACGGGCTCCGCGCGCCTCACGCCCGAGCGGCTGCCGCGCGCCCGCGAGCTGCTGCACGTGGCGCTCGCAGAGCACGCCGAGCAGTACCCGCTCTCCACTGCCCCCGAGCGGGTGCCCGGCGTGCGGCGGCGCCTGGAGGCCGATCTTGAGCGCTACCTCGAGCACGCCGCGAACTGCGATGAGACGCAGGGGAGCACCCTGGAGCCCACCCACCTCGAGCTCTCCTTCGGCTTCCCCGAGGAGCCCGGGGGGCTGCCCCCGCTGGATCTCGGCGAGGGGGTGATCGTGCGGGGCCGGATCGACCGCGTTGACCTCGCCTCCGGGGGCGCGGCGGTGGTGTACGACTACAAGGGCAACCACGCCCCCCCGCCCGACAAGTGGGTCGGGGAGCGGAGCTTCCAGGTGCCCCTCTACATGCGCGCCGTCGAGGAGCTTCTCGGCGCGCGCGCGGTCGGAGGCTTCTACCAGCCGCTCTCCGGCCGCGACCTCCGCGCCCGCGGGGTGCTCGCGGAGGGCGAGGGTGTGGAGCTCCAATGCGTGCGCGGAGACACGCGCGAGCCCGCCGACGTGCGGGAGCTCATGGGGGAGATCGTCGCGGCGGCGCGCGAGGCGGGGGTGCAGGCGCGCGCCGGCGCGCTGCAGGCGCGGCCCGAGACCTGCGGATTCGGTGGCTCCGGGTGCATGTACCCCACCATCTGCCGCTGCGAGACGTGAGCGTGGCCGTCCTGACCGAGCAATCCTTCACCGCCGAGCAGGAGGAGGCCGCGGCGCGCCGGCGGGGGCCGCTGCTGCTGGCTGCGGGGGCGGGCAGTGGCAAGACCTCGGTGCTGGTGGAGCGCTTCGTGCGGGCGGTGCGCGAGGACGGGATCGCCCCGGCGCGGATCCTTGCGATCACGTTCACCGAGCGCGCGGCCGCGGAGCTGCGCTCGCGGGTGCGCACGCGCCTCTTGGAGCTGGGCGAGCGGGGGGCAGCGCGCGACACCGAGGGCGCGCAGATCGGGACCTTCCACGGCTTCTGCGCGCGCCTGCTGCGCGTACATGCGCTGAGCGCCGGCCTGGACCCCGGCTTCGCGATCCTCGACGAGGCCGGCGCCGCGCGGCTGCGGCAGCTAGCGTTCCGCCACGCGCTCGCGGCCCTGCTCGTGGGCGCGCGTCGCGAGGAGGCAGTGGACCTGCTCGCGGCCTACGGCGCCGACCGGGTACGGAGGATGGTGCTGGGCGTCTACGCCGAGCAGCGCAGCCGCGGTGCCAGCCTGCCCTCCCTCCCCCGACCGGAATCCTTGGAGCCCGCGGAGGAGGAGGCGATCCGCGCGTGCGAGTTGCTCGGCGCGGCCCTGGAGGAGTTCGGGGGGGCGTACGCCCAGCTCAAGCGGACGCGCTCCGCGCTCGACTTCGACGATCTGGAGCTACGCGCGCTTGATCTGCTGGCGAGCAGCGAGGGGGTGCGGCGCGCGTGGGCGGAGCGCATCGAGCTGCTGATGGTGGACGAGTTCCAGGACACCAACCGCCGCCAACTCGCGCTCCTGGAACTGCTGGAGCGCGGCAACCTGTTCACGGTCGGCGACGAGCTGCAAGCGATCTACGGCTTCCGCCACGCCGAGGTCGAGATCTTCCGCGAGCGTCGTCATGGGCTCGAAGCCGAGGGGGCCGCGATCGCCCTGGCGCGCAACTTCCGCGGGCGTCCCCCGCTGATAGCCGCGGTCAACAGCGTCTTCGGGGAGCGCTTCGGGGACGCCTACACCCCGCTGATCCCCGCGCGCGAGGAAGGCCACCCGGACGGGCCGCTGGCCGAAACGGGGATGCTCGCCGGAGGCGAGTGTCTCCCGGCTTCGGTCGAGCTGCTGCTCACCGACAGGGGCGGTTGGGCAGAGTCACCCCACGCTCGGGCCGTGGCCGGCGCGCTGCCGTCGGCGCCCCTCTGGCGTCAGGCCGAAGCACGCCTGCTCGCCCAGCGCGTCGCCGAGCTGGTGGCCGCCGGGCAGACCGCGGCGGGGGACGTGGCGGTGCTGCTGCGCGCCGCCGGGGACCTGCCGGTGTACGAGCGGGCGCTGGAGGAGCGCGGCCTGCGCACGCTCGCCGCGGTGGGCAGCTTCTGGGGCCACCAGCAGGTCGGCGACCTCCTCGCCTGGCTGCGCGCACTCGCGAACCCGCTCGACGAGCTCGCGCTCTACTCCGTGCTCGCCTCCCCGCTCGTGGGGATCTCCAGCGACGGTCTCGCGCTGGTCGCACTCGGGGCCCGCGCGGCGGGGACCGGCGCCTGGGCGGCGATCGCGGGTGCCCACGGAGTGGGTACGGAGGGCGCGGGCATTGAGGGGGAGGCCGCTGAAAGCGCGGATATCGAGGGCGCCGGTTCGGACGGCGAGCTGTTCGCGCATCTACCCGCCCCCGATCGCGAGCGCCTCGCCCGCTTCGCCGAGCGCTTTGCCGCCGAGCGGCAGGCGGTGCCGGCGCACGGCGCCGCTGAGCTGCTGCTGCGCGCGATCGCCCAGAGCGGCTACGAACGCCACGTGCGCTCGCTCACCTGGGGCGAGCGGCGCCTCGCGAACGTCCACAAGCTGCTGCGTCTCGCCCGCCGCTTCGAGGCCGCGGAAGGCCGCGACCTGCGCGCCTTCCTCGACCACGTCGAGCACCGCGGCGCGCTCGCTGAGGGAGCCGAGCCCCACGCCCCCACTGGCTCGGAGCCCGACGCGGTGCGCCTGATGACGATTCACGCCGCCAAGGGCCTCGAGTTTCCCGTCGTGTGCCTCGCCGATCTCGGCCGCACCGCCAATGGGGCGCCCCCCGACCTGTTGGTGGACGGCCCGCGTATCGGCCTGCGCCTCCTGCGTCTCGATGGCGCTCCCCCGGTGGCCTGCCTGCGCTACGAGGAGCTCAGCGAGGAGCGCCGCCGCGCGGAGGCGGCCGAGGAGGAGCGGATCGTCTACGTCGCGATGACCCGCGCACGCGAGCGCCTGCTGTTGAGCGGAGCGATCGAGTTCGAGCGCTGGCCCGCCGAGCGCCCCGGGGGCGGCGGGGCTCCGATCGTCTGGCTCGCCCCCGCGCTCGCGCCCGAGCTGCCCGCGCTCGCGCACACGCTGGAGCGGCCCGTGGTCGAGCTCGCCGTCGGCGGCGAGGGTGGGGCGGGCATCCTCTGCTGGCTGAACAGCCCTTCCACCGTTGGGGAGGTTCTGCGCGAGGAGTCTCTCGATCCCCTCACGGCAACGCCCGCGGCGCTTGGGGGACCCGGGGAGGGAGCCGCCTCTGGAGCTGGCCCTGCGGAGCCCGACGCCGGGGAGACAGACGGCTCCATCGGGGCCGACCCTGTCCCGAGCGGCCCGAGAGTCGGCGGCATCGAGACCGTGCCGCTCAGCTACACCGCGCTCAGCGAGCTGGAGCGGTGCGGCTACAGGTACTACCTGGAACGCGTCCTCGGGATGCCCGAGAACCGGGCAGACGGAAGGCGCGATGGGCACCACGGGGAGGGCCTGCGCGCCCGCGCGCGCGGCTCGCTTGTGCACAGTCTGCTCGAGTCCTTTGACTTCGCCAACCCCAACCTTCCCAACCCCCAGGAGGTGGGGGCCGTCGCGCGCGAGCTCGGCATCGCCACATCCCCGCGCGAGCGCGCGGAGATCGCGGCGCTCCTTCGGTCAGCCGCTGGGACGGCGCTCGCGAAGCGCATCGCGGCGGCGGCGCAGATGCGTCGCGAGCATCCATTCACGCTGGCGATGCCCGGCGAGCAACTTGTCACAGGGGTCCTGGACCTGCTCGCGCACGACCCTGACGGCGGCCTGCTGGTGGTCGACTATAAGAGCGACAGGGTCGCGCCGGAGGAGGATCTGGAGCGGCTCGTCGAGCGCGAGTACGGGGCGCAGCGTCTGCTGTACGGGCTGGCGGCCCTGCACGCGGGGGCGCAGCGGGTCGAGGTCGTCCACTGGTTCCTGGAGCGTCCCGGCGAATGGGTCGGCGCCCGCTTCTGCGCGGAGGAACGGGCGCTGTTGGAGGAGGCGCTGCGCGCCCGCGTCGAGCGCGCCAACGCCCGCGGGTTCGCGGTCAGCGAGGCGCCCCACCGCGGCCTCTGCCTGAGCTGCCCCGGACGCGCGCGGCTATGCTCGTGGAATGAGGCCGACACGCTCCGCGAGCGGCCAGCCCTCGAGTCGGGCGATCGTTGAGGGCGCACGCGAGGGGGTCTCGGACGCAGAGCTGTTCGCTCGCGCGCGCGAGCACGGAGACGGTCGCGCGCGCGAGCAGCTGATCGAGCGCTACCTCCCGCTTGCCCGCCGGCTCGCCCGCCGCTACCAGCACGCGGAGGAGCCGCAGGAAGATCTCGTGCAGGTCGCCTGCCTCGGTCTGATCAAGGCGATCGACCGCTTCGACATGGGCCGTGAGGTGGTCTTCTCCAGCTACGCGGTCCCCACGATCCTCGGGGAGCTCAAGCGCCACTTCCGCGACCGCACCTGGTCGGTGCGCGTCCCCCGCGATCTGCAGGAGCTCGCGCTGCGCGTGGATCAGGCGGTCACGCGCCTGTCGGTGGGCGAGCGCCGCTCGCCGTCGGTGAGCGAGATCGCGCTCGCGGTGGACGCCTCCCACGAGCAGGTGCTCGACGCGCTGGAGGCGGCCGCCGCCTACCGCGCGGCCTCGCTCGACGCCCCGCGCGCCGCCCTCCCCGGCGAGGAGGCGGGAGAGAGCGTCGCCGACACGCTCGGCACGCACGAGAGCGGCTTCCAGCGCGCCGAGGAGCGCGCCACGCTCGAGCCGCTGCTGGCGCGTCTCGCTCCCCGCGAACGAGTCGTGCTACAGCTGCGGTTCGGCGAGGACCTGACTCAGGCCGAGATCGGCGAGCGCATCGGCGTCTCGCAGATGCAGGTCTCGCGCCTGATCCGCCAAGCGCTCGCGCGGATGCGCGCCGGGCTGCAGGACGAGCCCGCGTGAACGGTGAGCCGTGCCGTGAACGGTGAGGACCGTGGCGTGAACGGCGCGGACCGTGGCTTGACATCGATCGCGTAACGGCCGACACTGTCCCAATGCCCCGTTCGATGTGGAAGGGGACGCTCACCTTCGGCCTGGTGAGCGTGCCGGTCAAGCTCTACAACGCCACGGTCGACCGCAGCGTGCGCTTCCATCAGCTGCACGCCACCGATCACGCGCGCATCGTCCAGCGGCGGTTCTGCTCCGCCGAGGGCGAGGAGGTCCCCTACGGCGAGATCGTCAAAGGCTACGAGATCGCCCCCGGCAGACACGTCGTGATCGAGCCCGAGGAGCTCGCGACGCTCGAGCCCGCCTTCACGCGCACGATCGAGGTCGAGGACTTCGTGCAGCTTGAGGAGATCGACCCGATCTACTTCGACCGCCCCTACTTCCTCGTCCCCAACACCGGCGGCGCGCGACCCTACCGGCTGCTGCTGGAGGCGCTGCGCGACACCGGCAAAGTCGCGATCGCGCGCGTCGTGCTGCGCTCCCGCCAGCAGCTCGTCGCGATCCACCCGCGCGAGGACGTGCTGAGGATGACCACGATGAACTTCGCCGACGAGATCCTCGGGACCGCCGCCCTGGAGGAGCTCCAGGAGGCCGACATTCAGGTGGCCGAGCGCGAGCTCGAGATCGCGCGCCAGCTCGTGGACTCGATCGCCCGCCCCTTCGAGATCGCCAACTACCACGACACCTACCGCGAGGCGGTGCTCGAGCTGATCGACCGCAAGGCCGGCGGCGAGGAGGTCGCGGTGGAACCCCCCGCCCGCGAGGAGGCGCTGCAGGCCCCCGACCTGATGAGCGCCCTGGAGGCCAGCATCGAACAGGTCCGCGCTCGCCGCAAGCGGGACGGGACCCCGGCCCCCCCCAAACGCGCCAAAGCTCCCGCCAACGGCCGCGCGGCGGCGGCGAAACCCAAAAAGAAAGCTCGGACCTAGAAGGTCAGCCCCAGCACGAGCTCCTCGCCGGCGCCATCTGCCGCCGGTTCGACGCGCACCTGGTTCGCCGTCCGCTCGAGCACGTTGCCCACTCCGGGCAGCACCGCGTCCTGCACCAGCCGGCTCGCGCCGTGCTCCGAGAGCTCGCCCACGCGCAGCTCGAGCTCCCCGCCGTGCACGCTCACCGCGAAGGCGAGGTGGCCGTCGCTCGCGTAGGTGGGGGCGTGGGCGCTGAGTGCGTCGCAGATCAGCATCGCGTCCTCCAGCCTGTCCATCGGGCAGTTGGCCCGCGCGAGCACCATCGAGACGACCCTGCACAGCACCGGCCCCACCAGCGGGCCGTTCGCGAGGCGCAGCGACGCCGAGCTCTTGTATTCGTTCACGGGCCGGCCGGGGGGTCGGGGACCCCGGAAACGGCGTGCGGGGCCGCGGCGTCATAGTGGTGGTGGGTCTCGGTCAACGAGAAGGTCATGCGCACCTCCGTGCGCTCCTGGAGGTCGTGGCCCAGCTGCAGGCTCTCGGCGAGCGACGCGATCAGCGGCAGGCCGAGACCCAGACCGGGGCTGTCGGGGCGGGGGCCGATGCCCCGGCCCTCGTCGCGCACCACCACGATCAGCTCGTCCCCCAGCAGGGTCGCGAGCACCTCCATCGGCCCCTCCCCACCGTCCGGGTAGGCGTGGACGACCACGTTCGTGCACGCCTCCGTGACCGCCAGGCGGATGTCCGAGAGGATCTGCGCGTCGAGCGCGTACACGTCCCCCAACGCGCCGAAGGCGTGACGCACGATCGCGATGTTCTCCGCACGTGCCGGGAGGGCCAGCTGCATGTCAGGCGTCATGGTGGGTTTGCGTCTCCCAGGGTGCTTGGTGGTGCGGATCTCGTCTTGGGTGATGGTGCCCTGCGAGGGCGGTTTTCACACATCGGACACTCCGGCTGCCGCGATGCGCGCCGTCGCACCCGCTCGTCCGGGGCACCCTGCCGCAGATGAGCATACGCCAGCGGGCGGCTCGACGTTCGTCGCGCTGGACGGTTGAATGGCGACTGGTTTTGGTGCCCTGTCCGCTGCTACGCTTCAGCCTCCGCCTCAGGTGCCCTCACCGCCTGCACGGATACAGAAAGGCCCACCGTGCGGGAGGCACCCCCCTCCCGGGAGCACTGCCATGACTTCGCACATCAAGCAGCCGCCCAAGGCCGTCGGTCTCTACGACCCCCGCTTCGAGCACGATGCGTGCGGCGTGGGCATGGTCGCGCGCCTCGACAACCAGCCCACCCACGAGGTGATCGCGCAGGCGATCGGGGCGCTCGAGAACCTCGAGCATCGCGGCGCCTCCGGAGCCGATCCCACGACCGGGGACGGCGCCGGAATCCTGATGCAGATGCCCGACGAGCTGCTGCGGGCGGTGCTCGACTTCGAGCTACCCCCACCGGGCCGCTACGGGGTGCTGATGTGCTTCCTCCCGCGCGAGGACGGCGAGTGCGCGCGCCTGCGCGAGCTGCTCGAGCGCACCGTCCGTGCCGAGGGCCAGCGGGTGCTCGGCTGGCGCGAGGTGCCCGTCGACCCCGCCCACGTCGGCCGCACCGCCGGGGCCTGCCGCCCCGCGATCTGGCAGCTGTTCGTCGGCGCGGGCGATTTGCCCGCTGCCGCGGCGCTCGCCGCCGGGGGGTCCGCAACGGGCCCCGGGGCCAGCGCACCCGTCAGCGATTCGCCCGCCGTCGCAACCAAGGCCGGCCCCGCCGGGGGGTTCGACCAGGACGCCTTCGAGCGCAAGCTCTACGTGATCCGGCGCATCTGCGAGCTCTCCGACGAAGAGGGCCTGTACGTGACCTCGAGCTCCTCGCGCACGATCAACTACAAGGGGATGCTGATCTCGAACCAGCTCGCCGGCTTCTACCCCGATCTGTGCGACCCCCGCGCCAAGAGCGCGATGGCGCTCGTGCACTCGCGCTTCTCCACGAATACGTTTCCGAGTTGGGAGCTCGCCCACCCCTACCGCGTGATCTGCCACAACGGCGAGATCAACACGGTGATGGGCAACGTCAGCTGGATGCGCGCACGCGAGTCGGAGCTCCAGAGCGAGCTGTTCGGCGAGGATCTGCACAAGATCCTGCCCGTCGTGAAGGCCGGCGACTCGGACTCCGCGACGTTCGACCGGGTGCTCGAGCTGCTGATGCTCGCCGGACGCTCGCTGCCGCACGCGGTGATGATGATGATCCCCGAGGCCTGGCGCGAACGCGAGGACCTGCCGCAGGCGCTGAAGGGCTTCTACGCCTTCCACGCCTGCCTGATGGAGCCCTGGGACGGCCCCGCCTCGGTGGCGTTCACCGACGGGCGCGTGATCGGCGCCACGCTCGACCGCAACGGCCTGCGGCCCGGGCGCTGGGTGGAGACGGTCGACGGCCTCGTCGTGCTCGGCTCGGAGATCGGCCTGCTCGAGATCCCGCCCGCGCGCATCAAGCGGCTCGGGCGCCTGCAGCCCGGCAAGCTGTTCCTCGTCGACCTCGAGCAGGGCTGCATTGTCGAGGACGGCGAGGTCAAGCGCGCGATCTCCACCCGCCGGCCCTACGGCGAGTGGTTCACGCGCAACTCCGTGCACTTCGACGACCTCCCGCCCTCCGAGGAAGTGACGATCTCCAGCCAGCCCCTGCACGCTCGCCAGCGCGCGTTCGGATATACCCAGGAGGATCTGCGGGTGCTGCTGACCCCGATGGCCCGCGATGGGGTGGAGCCGGTCGGCTCGATGGGCAACGACCTCGCGCTCGCCGTGCTCTCCGATCAGGCCCCGCCGCTGTTCTCCTACTTCAAGCAGCTCTTCGCGCAGGTCACCAACCCGCCGATCGACCCGATCCGCGAGGAGATCGTGATGAGCCTCGCGACGAGCCTCGGCAGCGAGGGCAACCTGTTCGACGAGACTCCCGAGCACGCCCACAAGCTGATCCTCCGTCAACCGATTCTGCTCAACCACGAGCTAGAGACGCTGCGCCACGTGGCCCACGACGAGTTCTCCGCACAGACCATCGACATCACCTGGCCCGTCGCCGAGGGCGTCGCGGGCATGGAGCGGGCGCTCGAGCGCATCTGCGCGCAGGCGCACGACGCGATCGCCAAGCACGTCAACATCCTGATCCTCTCCGACCGCTCCCTCGACCCGCGCCGCGCGCCGATCCCCTCGCTGCTCGCGGTCTCCGCCGTGCACCACCACCTCGTGCGCGAAGGCACCCGTCTGCGCGCCGGGATCGTGCTCGAGTCGGGCGAGCCCCGCGAGGTGCACCACTTCGCCACGCTGATCGGCTACGGGGTCAGCGCGATCAACCCCTACCTGATGCTCGAGACGCTCGACGAGCTCGTCTATCGGGGGCTGATCGCTCCCTCCACAAACGGATCGGCCTCCGCCGGCGCCGATGGTGGGTCGGCCTCGATCTCCTCCGCGCAAGCCGCGCAGAACGTGGTCAAGGCGATCGGCAAAGGGCTGCTGAAGACGATCTCGAAGATGGGGATCTCCACGATCCAGTCCTACCGCAGCGCGCAGATCTTCGAGGCTGTGGGCCTCTCCCGCGAGCTGATCGACCGGCACTTCACCGGCACCGCCTCGCGGATCGGCGGGGTCGGCCTGGCCGAGCTCGCCCTGGAGGCGCTGGAGCGCCACGCCCGCGGATGGGTGGGTTTGGCGCCCACCCACCCGGTGGGCTCCGACTACACCGACGACCTGCTCCCGGTGGGCGGGGTGTACGCGTGGCGGCGCGATGGGGAGCGCCACATCTGGAACCCCGAGACGATCGCGCTCGTCCAGCACGCCGTGCGCGCGGCCGACGACGAGCAGATCGGCGCTGCGCTCACGGGGGACGGACAGGCCAACTCATCGGTGCGCGAGAGCTCCGCGTACGCCACCTACCGCGAGTACGCCCGCGCCGTCAACGAGGACGCCGCGCGCCGCGCCACGCTGCGCGGGCTACTGGAGCTCAGGTCCGCATCCCCCGCGGGATCGGGCTTCCCACCCTCCCACGGATCGGATGCGGCACCCGCCCGGGGATCGGATACGCCGCCCGCTCAGGGATCGAACGGCGGGCGGGAACCGATCCCCTTGGAGGAGGTGGAGCCGGCGAAGGAGATCGTGCGGCGCTTCTGCACCGGCGCGATGAGCCTCGGCTCGATCTCCCGCGAGGCGCACGAGACGCTCGCGATCGCGATGAACCGTCTCGGCGGGCGCTCCAATAGCGGGGTGGGCGGCGAGGAGCCCACCCGCTTCGAGTCGGACCCGAACGGCGTCCGGGGGCGCTCTGCGATCAAGCAGGTCGCCTCGGGGCGCTTCGGGGTGACGATCCACTACCTCGTCAACGCGGATGAGCTGCAGATCAAGATGGCCCAGGGCGCCAAGCCCGGCGAGGGCGGCCAGCTGCCGGGCCACAAGGTGGACAAGTACATCGGCTCGATCCGCCACACCACCCCCGGCG
>JBIOEY010000073.1:0-11828 GCA_044446505.1 Solirubrobacterales bacterium | reverse complement strand
GCCCCGGCAGGCGAGCCCGCGCGCTGTGGCCGTTCGCGCTCTACCGCGGCGGGGTGGCGCTGCTAACTGTCTGTCCCCGCTGAGGAATCCGGCGGCGCGTGACCCTACCCCTGGCACACTGCTCCAATGCTCGTCCTCGTCCTCGCGCTCGGCGCCTCGCTCTGTTACGGGGTGTCGAACTTCCTCGGGCCGCAGCTGGTGCGGCGCCATGCGCTGGTGACGGTGCTGGTGCTCTCGCAGGTGGCGGCGTTGGGGGCTTGTGCGATCTACCTGGCGCTCGATGGCGGCCGCGCGCTGCCGACGCCGGACATGTGGCTTGCGCTGCTGGCGGGTGCGGGCAACGCCGCCGGGCTGATCGGCTTCTACAAGGCGGCGGAGCTGGGGCCGCTGTCGGTGGTCGCGCCGATCGGGGCCTCGGGGGCGGTGATACCTGTCGTGTGGGGCCTCGCGAGCGGCGATTCTCTGAAGGTGGTGCAGGTGGTGGGGATGGTGCTCGCGATGGGAGGCGCGGTGCTCGTCGCGCGTCGCGCCTCTGCTCATCACACCACCGCTAACAGGGTGGGTGGGATCCAGGACCATCGGGCCAGCATCCTCTGGGCGGCAGCTTCGGCTGTCGCCTTCGGGGTCTTCCTCACCGCGCTGCCCAAGGCGTCGGCGCACGGCCGCGCGTGGGCGCTGCTCGACGCGCGGCTGGCGCTCGTGGCGCTGCTCGCCCTGTGGGCCGGACGCGAGCTGGCCGCGATCAGATTCGTCCGCGGAAGCGCGCTGCTCGCGGTTCCCGGCCTGCTGCTCGTGATCGGCACTGTGATGTACACCACGGCCGCGTCCCACGGCCAGCTCTCGCTGGTGTCGGTGCTGGGCTCGCTGTTCCCCGTGGTCACCGTCGGTCTCGGGGTGGTGCTGCTCGGCGAGCGCATGTCGCGGGCTCAGGCAATCGGCGTCGGCGCAGCGCTCACGGGCATTGCGCTGATCGCGCTGTAACGCTGGGGCCGCCTCCCGAGCGCGCACAATAGGGGCCGATGAGCGAGACGCTGCTCGGCACCGCGCTCGGCGGGCGCTATCGGCTCGATGCCCAGATCGGCACGGGGGGGATGTCGACGGTCTACCGTGCGTTCGACACGGTGCTGGAGCGGCCGGTGGCGATCAAGCTGATGCACCGCGAGATCGCCTCGGACTCCGACCAGCTGGAGCGCTTCCGCCGCGAGGCGCGCGCGGTGGCGCAGCTCAGCCAGCCGCACATCGTGACGGTGATCGACGCCGGCGAGGAGCCGCAGGCGGATGGGGAAGCGATTCCGTACATCGTCCTCGAGTACGTCGATGGGGAGACGTTGAAGGCGCTGATCCGCCGCACCGGGCCGCTCGACATCCCCGAGGCGATCGCGTACGCGATCGAGATCGCACGGGCGCTGGGGGCCGCCCACGAACACCAGATCGTGCACCGCGACGTGAAGCCCCAGAACGTGCTGCTGACGGCGGAGGGCACGGCGAAGATCACGGACTTCGGGATCGCCCGCACGCTCACCGAGCAGGGGCTCACGCTGGATGGGCGGGTGCTCGGGACCACCGACTACGTCTCCCCCGAGCAGGCGCTCGGGGATCCGGTGACCGGTCAGTCGGACATCTACTCGCTCGGCGTGGTGCTCTACGAGATGCTCACCGGCTCGGTCCCGTTCACCGGGGAGAGCCCGGTCGCGGTGGCGATGCGCCACGTCCGCGAGGAGATCCCCGACGTGCAGCACCGCCGGCCGGAGGTCTCCGCGGCGACCGCCGCGGTGGTGGACCGCGCGACCGCGAAGGACCTCGCACGGCGCTACCCCGACATCCCCGCGCTGCTCGCGGACCTCGAGGAGGTGCTGGCGGTGGAGGCCGCCCGCGCGGGGCAGGCCACGGGGGAGGTCACGACGGTGCTGCGCACGCTCCACGCCCCCGCGCGCAGCAGGCTGCCGTGGCGGATGCGCCACCCGGTCCGCTGGCTCGTCTCGCTCGCGCTGCTCGGCGGCCTGGTGGCGCTGGGGCTCGCGCTGCTCGCCGGCCACACCCACCGCGGGGTCGCCCCGGGCGTGGCCGCCAAACCGGGCCTCACGCCGGTGCCCCTGGAACAGACCTCCGCGCACGACTACAACCCCTACGGCAACGAACCCGAACACGCCGCGCAGGTGGCGAACGTGGTCGACGGGGACCCCAACACCGTGTGGAGCACCGAGCACTACGCGGGCGACACCCTCGGGCGTAAGCCCGGGACCGGGGTCTACCTCGACGCGGTCCCCGGCCTGCGCGCCCGCGCGCTGGAGGTGCAGACGCCCACGCCGGGCTTCACCGCCGCCGTCTACGCGGCGCGCGCGTTCGACTCGGCGCTCCCCTTCGAAGCGCCGCAGAGCCTCGCCGAACGGGGCTGGGTGCAGCTCGTCCCGCCGCGCACGATCGGGGCGCAGAGCACGATCCCGCTCGACACGCACGGCGCCCGCCTGCGCTACTACCTGCTGTGGATCACCCAGCTGCCTCCCGGCAGCGCCGCCGCGGCGATCTCGGGCATGACGCTGTTTCGGTAGGGGCTTACAATCATGAGGATGCGCCGACGTCTCCGCTCGGCGGGTGGGTGGGCCCCCATCCCCTTCCATCGGCACATGGTGCCCCAGATCGCCGTGGACGGGGTGCTGGTCGCGCTCGCCTACTACCTTGCCTTCCGGCTGCGCTTCGACGGGGGCCTTGTGCACCGTTATGAACTGCTGCTGGAGCGCACGATCTGGTGGGTCGTGCTGGGGGGCGTGCTGGTGCTGATCCTGGCGCGGGTGTACCAGCGCAGCTGGAGCTACTCGGGGCAGCGCGACTACGAGGCGATCCTCAGGGGGGTCGTCGCGATCGTGCTGCTGACGGTGGTGGGCGTCGCGGTGGCGCGTCCGGTGCGGATCCCCGTGCAGACCCCGCACCATCAGGCGACCGACGTGGTGAGCCTCCCGCTGGGGGTGATCGGGATGTTCTTCCTGCTGGCGCTGATGGGGCTGGTGGGCGTGCGGGTGCTCGCGCGCGCCGTGCACGAGCGCCGCCTGCAGGGGGCGTTTCGCGGCGTGCGCGCGGGCGAGCGCGGGGTGCTGATCGTGGGCGCGGGCGACGGCGGGCGGCTGGTGCTGCGCGAGATCGTGCGCAACCGCGGGCTCGGCCTGACGCCGGTGGGCTTCCTCGACGACGACCCGCGCAAGCGGGGCCTGCGGGTCGACGGCGTGAAGGTGCGCGGCAACACCGAGGCCGACCTGCCCCGGATCCTCGAGGAGGCGGAGCCCGAGGAAGTGATCATCGCGATCCCCTCCGCCCCGGGCTCCACCCGCGCGCGCGTGGTGCGCGAGTGCCGCGCCCGCGCGATCCCGGTGCGCACGCTGCCGACGGTGTTCGAGCTGCTCAAGAGCCAGGACCCGCACGGGGGCGCGGGCGCGACGATCGCGCGGCAGATGCGCGAGGTGCGCGTCGAGGACGTGCTCGGCCGCGAGCCGGTCGTGATGGAGCTCGACCGCGTGGGCTCCTATCTGGCGCGCGGAGCGGTCGTGCTCGTGACCGGCGCTGGCGGCTCGATCGGCTCGGAGCTGTGCCGCCAGATCGCGCACGTGGGCCCGCGGCGCCTGGTGCTGCTGGACCACGCGGAGGACAACCTGTTCGCGATCCACCGCGAGCTGCTGGACGAGCGCCACGCGCCGCCGGCCGCGCTGGCGGCGGTGCTGGCGGACTGCAAGGAGGAGGAGCGGATGCGCGAGGTGCTCGGGGAGCACCGGCCCACGGTGGTCTTCCACGCGGCCGCGTACAAGCACGTGGGGCTGATGGAGGCCAATCCGGTGGAGGCGGTGCGCAACAACGCGATCGCCACGCGCCTGATGGCGCTCGTCTGCGGGGAGCTCGGGGTGGAGCGCTTCGTGCTGGTGTCCACCGACAAGGCGGTCGCCCCCGCGACGGTGATGGGGGCCTCGAAGGCGCTCGCGGAGCTCGCGCTGGAGGGCGCCGCCGCGCGCTTTCCGGGGACGGTCTACAAGGCGGTGCGCTTCGGCAACGTGCTCGGCTCCTCCGGCAGCGTGGTGCCGATCTTCCGCCGCCAGATCGCGCGCGGCGGGCCGGTGACGATCACCGACAGGCGCATGACGCGCTACTTCATGACGATTCCGGAGGCGGTGCAGCTGGTCATCCGCGCGGGCTCGTTGGGGTTCCCGCACGCCGCGCACGGGCCCCACCAGCCCGACCCCGACGGGTGGGTGGGCGCTCGATCGCCGCGCACCGCGGAGGTGCTGGTGCTCGACATGGGCGAGCCGGTACGGATCGTGGAGCTCGCGCGGGCGATGATCGAGCTCTCGGGCCTCGACCCAGACCGCGACATCGAGATCGAGGAAGTGGGGAGCCGGCCGGGGGAGAAGCTGCACGAGGAGCTGTTCAACTTCTACGAGCGCCGCCTGCCGACCTCCAGCGAGAAGATCCTGCTCGCCGAGCACGAGCCGCTCGCGCCCGCTGTGGTGGAGGAGATGTTCGCCGAGATAAACCTCCTGGTGCTGGAGGGCGACGCGGCCGGCCTCGCCGCGAAGGTCGCCGGCCTGACCTCCGCGGCACGCCACCACGTTCAGGAGCCGGCAGCCGCGTGGATGGCGCCTGTGCCCCTCATACACTCTGCGGACGCATGACCGCACCGCTGCTCGCGCTCTCGCTCTCGAACAAACTGCTCGACGCCGGTGCTGTGGCCGCGTTCGCGGCGCTGCTGGGGATCGCGGTCCTCTCGCTGCTGGTCTTCTCGCAGGCGCGGGAGATCAAGCGCCTGCGCGAGTGGGCCGGTCGTGCCCCCGAGCGCGCCGCCGAACTGGAGCAGCGGGTCAGCGCCGACGCGGCCGCGCGCGTGCAGCGCACCGTCCAGCCGGTGCCGCGCCCCGCGGGAGCGGTCGTGCCCCGCGCCACCCCGGTGGTCGCACGCGCCACCGCCGCAACGCCGGTGCCGGGCCAGCCCGCGTTTGTGCCCTCGGTGGCGCCGGCCACCGCATCGGCCCAGGCCGCGGCCGTCGCAGAGCCCGCGAAACCGGCGGCGGAGGAGTCGAAGCCTGCGGAGGAGTCCCCAAAGCCTGCGGAGGAGGCAAAGCCCGCAGTTTCCGAGCAGCCTCCGCGGCCTGCGGAGGCGGTGGAGGCCGCGCCCAAGTCGGTGCCGGCCACGTCGAACGGTGCGCAGAGCGAGCCGGCCCGGGTCGAGGCCGAGCCGAGCCCCAAGATCGCGCCGGCAACGGCGGCGGCGGTCGCCGCGATCCCAGCATCGGCGGTGGCGTCGGCACGCACCACGGCGGCCCCTCCGCGGGCTCCGGCTCCGCCGGCCCCCGCCAAGCCCCCGACACCGCAGCCTGCGCGTCCGCCGGCGCCCCCGCGTCCCTCGGCGGCTGCTCGCTCTGCCACCTCGGCGCGCGCGTTGAGTGGGCCGGAGTTTCAGTTCCTGCGCGAAGAGGAGCGCTCGCCGCGGAGAGCGACGGCGCTGATCGTGGGCGGCGTGGTGGTGGGGGTGCTGGTGCTGGCGGTGGTGCTGCTCACGGGCGGAGGTTCGAGCGGTAAATCGACGCCGGCAAGCACGGCGACGAGCTCCGGCGCGGCGGCGAAACGGGCGCGGTCGCACCACGTCCGCAGCGCCGCGCCATCGGTGGCGAGCCCGGCGGAAACGCACGTGGTGGTGTTGAACGCGACGGAAACCAATGGGCTGGCGCATAGGCTGTCGGCGAACCTGCAGCAGAGCGGCTATGCGCAGGCGGCGGCGCTGAGCGCGAACCCGCCGAGCGGCCGCACGACGTCGGTGGTGGAGTACGCGAGCGGCCACCGCGCCGAAGCGCAGCACGTCGCGCAGACGCTCGGCATCGGCCAGCTGGCGCCGCTGGAAGAAGCGATCGCGCCGCTGGTGGGCTCGGCGACGGTAGTGGTGCTCGCGGGCTCCGATCAAGCGACTCTGACGGGCGCGTCCCAGGGCGGCGGGGAAGCCGCGAGCGGCGCGGCCCCCCCGGCCGGTGGCGAAGCGGCCGCCGGCACAGGCCAGTGAGCAAGCCTTGACGAGTCAGGCAACTCCGCCCGCAAGCTTCCTCGACATCCCGGAGCGCTCGCGCAAGCCGCGCGAGCGGGGCCTGACGCACGTGCTCGACCGGGGCCTGTCGGTCGCGGAGGTGGATGGCCTGCTCGAGGTCGCGGGCGGGTACGTGGACATCGTCAAGCTCGGCTGGGGCACGGCGCTGGTGAGCGCGAACCTGAGGCCGAAGCTGGAGCGCTACGCCGCGCACGAGATCCCGGTCGTGCTGGGCGGCACGCTCACCGAGCTCGCGATCCGCCAGGGCCGCGTGGAGGGCCTGATCGGATGGCTGCGGGAGCTGGGGCTGCGCCACGTGGAGGTCTCCGACGGCACGATCCCGCTGGAGGGCGAGGTCAAGAGCCATCTGATCCGCACGCTCGTCGCGGCTGGCTTCACAGTGCTCTCGGAGGTAGGCAGCAAGGACAGCGAGTTCATCATGGCGCCGTACGTGTGGGTGGAGCAGATCGAACGCGACCTGGAGGCGGGCGCGTGGAAGGTGATCGCGGAGGCGCGGGAGTCGGGCACGGCGGGCATCTACCGCGCGGACGGGGAGGTGCGCAGCGGGCTGATCGACGAGATCGCGCACGCGGTGGACTGCGAGCGGATGATCTTCGAGGCGCCGCGCAAGGAGCAGCAGGTGTGGCTGCTGGAGTTCTTCGGCAGCGAGTGCAACCTCGGGAACATCGCCCCGAGCGACGTCCTCTCCCTGGAGACGCTGCGGCTGGGGCTGCGCTCGGACACGGTCGAGCGCTTCGCACGGGACGGCCGGGATTGATAGGAGGGGGCTCCGCCCCGGAGGGGGCTCCGCCGTTGATGCGTTCGCGCGGCGAGACAGGGCAAGCTCAGAGGCTGGCGCGCGCGGTGTTCGCGGTGCTGGTGATCGCGTGCTTCGCGGCGTTCGTGGCCACGCAGCGGCTCAAGCACACCCCGACGGCGGTACAGAGCTTCATGATGACTCCGGCCTTCCGGCCCACTCACACGCCGGCGGCGGCCTGCCGCGGCCGGGTGCCAAGACAGCTGGTCAACAAGAGCAAGCGGATCGAGTACCTCTCGTTCAAGACCGCGCAGGCGGACGATGTGACGGTGGAAATCGTGGACTCGGCCGGTGACGCGGTGGCGAGCATCGTGCGTGGCTTTCCGGTCGAACGCTACAAACAGCTGTCGCTGTGCTGGAACGGCCATCGCGGGCGCCAGCAGCGCGGAAGGCTCGCGCCGCCGGGCGACTACCGCCTGCGGGTGGGCCTGCGAACGCGGACGGCACCGGTGTACTCCCCGCTCAGCTTCACACTGGAAGCCGCCCGCCGGTGAGCGCGCTCTCGCTGCTCGCGACCGCGCACGGTGTGGGGGAGGCCGCGGAGAAGCTCGGCGTGATCGCCGTGGCGCTGCTGGCGGCGGTGGCGGTGCTCGCCCGCCCGCCGCGAGTCTCCGAGCGGGCCCGCGCGGCGGCGATGCTGGCGGCGCTGGTGGTGGCGCCGGTGCTGCTGGTGGTGGACATCTGGCACACCTCGCAGCTGACGCACCTTCGCCATCAGCCCGCGAAGGCGGCGGCCGCGGCGGTCCTGGGCCTGCTCGTCGTGGCCGGGCTCGCAATGCTGATCCACAGGCGACCCCGGGCGTTTCCGCTGCTGGCGGTGTTCGCGCTCCCGTTCCGCTTGCCGATCTCGACGGGGGGGAGCACCTCGAACCTGCTGATCCCGCTCTACCTGGTGGTGGGCGCGGGCGCGCTCGCGTACGCCGTCCCGCGCCTGTCGGGCGCGCGCGGCCCCGACACGCCCGAGCCGTTCTCGGACGGCGCCCCGGCGCGACCGGCAGACCGCACCCCCGCCGCGGCGGGCTGGTGGGCGCATCTGATCTCGCCGCGGGGCCTGGAATGGCTGCTGGCGGCGTCGGTAGTGCTGTACGGGCTGCAGGCGGCGTACTCGGCGGACTTCTCGAAGGCGCTGGAGAACATGGTGTTCTTCTATGTGCCGTTCGCGCTGCTGTTCGCGCTGCTGCGCGAGGTGCGGTGGACGCGGGAGCTGCTGCTCGGATGCCTGGCGGTGGCGGTGGCGCTGGCGGTGGTGTTCGCGGGGATCGGGTTCGTGGAGTACCACCGCAGGCAGCTGTTCCTGAACCCGAGGGTGATCGCGGCGAACCAGTACAGCGACTACTTCCGGGTGAACTCGCTGTTCTTCGACCCGAACATCTACGGGCGCTTCCTGGCGCTGACGATGGTGGGGGTGACGACGGGGGTAATGTGGAGCGTGCGCCGCCGCGAGGTGCTGCTCGGCGGGGGGCTGCTGCTGGGGCTGCTGGGGGGCCTCGTGACGAGCTTCTCGCAGTCGAGCATCGCGGCGCTGCTGCTGGGCCTGGCGGTGCTGGCGGCGTACCGCTGGGACGTGCGCTCGACGGTGTACGTGGCGGGCGCACTCGCGGCGATCGCCCTGGTCGTGGTGGCGGCGGCGCCGCCGAGCCTGCACCTCGGCCTGACGGGCAGGGGCGGCTCGGCGAGCAACGCGACGAGCGGGCGCACGAAGCTGATCGAAGGCGGCCTGCGCCTGTTTGCCGACCGGCCCGTGCAGGGCTTCGGCCCGGGCTCCTTCGCGGCGGAGTACCGCGAACACGAAGCGCACGTCACGAGCACGAGCGCGACCTCGGCCTCGCACACGATCCCGGTGACGGTCGCGGCAGAGCAGGGGATCGTCGGCCTCGCGCTGTACGCGGCGCTGCTCGTGTCGGCGTGCGCGGTGCTGCTCACGGGAGCCGGCCGCTCGCCGCCGCGGATCGCGGTCGCCGCGTGCTTCACGGCGCTCGTGCTGCACACCTTCACCTACGCGGACTTCCTGGAGGACCCGGTGACGTGGACGCTGCTGGGGATCGGCACGGCGTTGGCGTGCGCGGCGGGCGGCGGCAGCGAGCAGCGCCACTCCGCGCCGGACATGGAGCCGGCGGTGCTGAGAAGCTGAGGGCGTGCGCGGCTACCTGAAGCGGCTCGTCACGACCGGCGCGGCCTACCAGGCGGCGGACCTGGTGGCGAAGGGCCTCGCGGTGATCCTGCTGCCGCTGTACACGCGCCACGTGCCGAAGGAGGGCTACGGGGCCTACCAGACCCTGCTGACGATGGTGATCCTGTCGAGCATCCTGCTGCGGGTGGGGCTGGGGGAGGCGTTCGTGCGCTTCTACTTCACCGACCGCGACGAGCAGCGCCGCGCACGGATCGCGCGCACGGTGACCGCGACGGTGGCGTGGACGACGACGGTGGCGGCGCTGGCAGCTCTGGCCTTCTCGGCGGACCTCTCGCAGCTGGTGCTCGGCTCCCGCAACCCGCAGTTGATGGACTGCGCGATCCTCGGCATGTGGGCGTTCACGAACCTCGAGATGGCCTATGCGCAGCTGCGCGTGGACGAGCGCGCGCGGGCCTATCTGTATGCGTCGATGGCGAACGTGGCGATGACGGTGGCGTTCACGGTGGCGCTGGTGGTGCTCGCCGACCAGCAGGCGCGGGGCCTGCTGCTCGGCAACTTCGGCGCCTCGGCGGTGGTGGTGCTGGGCCTGTGGTGGGTGCTCGCGCGCGAGCGGCGCTTCTCACTGCGCCTGCGCCCGCATGATCTGGGGGCGATGCTGCGCTTCGGCGCGCCGACGGTGCCGGCGGACGCGAGCGTGTACGCGCTGCAGGTGGTGGACCGCCTGTACCTGTTCCGCAGCTACTCGGAGGGCGCGGCGGGCCTCTACTCGATCGCGCTGCAGCTCGCGACGGTGGTGTTCGTGGCGGTGCGCGGCTTCCAGTACGCGTGGCCGCCGCTGGCGTACTCGATCGAGAGCGACGCGGAGGCCGCGCGGCTGTACGCGCTCGTCACCACGTACTACGCGCTCGCGACAGGCGCGGTGGTGTGCGGCGTGGCGCTGCTCGGCCGCTGGCTCGTGCGCCTGCTGGCGGCGCCGGAATACTTCGGCGCCTACCGGGCGCTGCCGTGGCTGGCGCTCGGCTGGGCGCTGTACGGCCTCTACCCGGTGCTGATGGTGCTCGCGGGCCGCGCGGGCGTGACGACGCGCAACTTCCCCGCGGCGGCGGCGGGTCTCGCGGTGAACGTGGCGCTGCTGCTCCTGCTCGTCCCCACGAACGGGGCGAACCTCGGCATCGCGGGCGCGGGCCTCGCGCTGTGCGGCGCCTACGTGGCGATGCTCACCGTGCTCTACGTCCTCACGCGCTCGCTCTTCCGCGTGGAGTTCGAGTGGGCGCGCCTCGCGCAACTGGTAGCGATCCTCGCGAGCGTGGCGGTCTCCGGCGAGCTGCTGCTACCGACCAGCGGCCCGGCGGGCCTGATACTGCGCGCCCTCTGGCTGGCCCTGGTCCCGGCGCTGCTCATCCTGACGCGCTTCTTCCGCCCGCACGAGCTGCGCGGAGCGCGAGACCTGCTGCGATCGGCGCGCTCTTACCGACCGCGACCTACCCGCACGTGAGCGTGGCGGCCGGTCAGTCGCCCCGCGCGTCGCCCGCGCGGTTGTACTCGGCGGCGGCCTCGCGCAGGCCCGGGTCCTGGCCTGGCCTGAGCGTCGCGGTGACGTGGCGCCAGTAGCGCGCGGGGGAGTGGCCGGGGAGCAGGAGTGCGGCGAGTGCGCGCAGGGTGTAGGCCCAGGCGGTCAGCCAGCGCACCGCGCGCGCGGCGGCGGGGGAGTGGTGCTTGCGCATGTAGAGGTCGCGGCCGCGGGCCATTTCCACGATCCGCCGCTCGGGCACCGCGGCGGTGGAGAGCTGCTCGTGGTGGATCGCGACCGCGCCGGGAACCCACAGGCTGCGCCAGCCGGCGTCGCGCAGGCGCCGGGCGAAGTCCACCTCGTCGGAGTACACGAAGAACGCGGGGTCGAGGTAGTCGACCTGCGCGGCGGCCTCGGTGCGCACGAGCAGCGCCGCGGACTGGCACCAGTCCACCTCGCGCGTGTGCGTCCCGCGGCTCTGCACGACCAGCCAGCGGTGCAGGAAGAGCGCGCCCGCGAGCGCGGTGAGCGGCGTGGGGAAGCGCCACGCGGAGGCCTGAGGTGTGCCGTCGGGCCGGCGCAGCGCGGCGCCCGCACAGGCCGCGTCGGGCCGCGCCTCGAGCGCCGCGTGCAGCGCGAGCACGGCCCCTGGCCGAAGCTCGGAGTCCTCGTTGAGCAGCAGCGCGTAGCGCCCGCGCGCGCGGCGCAGCAGCCCGGAGTCGTTGAGCGCCTTCCCGCGCCGTTCGCCGAGCGCGATCACCTCATCGACTGCGGGATGCGCGCGCGCGGCCTCCGCGGACCCGTCGCGGGAGCCGTTGTCGAGCACGAGCACCTCGGTCGCAAACGGCAGCGCGGCCCGCTCGCGGCCGATCGCGTCGAGCCCGCGCAGCAGGAGCTCCCGCTGGGAGGTGTTGACCACGCAGAAGGAGACCTCTACATCCGGCACTCACCGGACCCTACTGCGCGCGGGCTATGCCGCCGCTTCGTACCTGACGTAGATGCCGGGGCCGGAGGGCTCGGGAGTCGCTTCCCCATCCTCGCGCATACCCTCGAGATGAAACGCCAACGCAGAACGCATTTCCCTGACGCACGTCTCGATCGCGTCGCCGGTCGCCACGCAGCCCAGAACGTCAGGCGACCACGCTCCGTAGCTGGAGGGCGGACCCCCTTCGACCAGAATCAGATAACGCTCGCTTTCGGTCATCGCTTCACTCTATCGTCTGCGCGAATGCGCGTCCACGTAGTCGACCCCTCGGCCTACACGCCGCCGTACGACCACGCGCTGTGCCGGGCGCTGGGGGCGGCGGGGGTGGAGGTG
>JBIOEY010000072.1:0-11863 GCA_044446505.1 Solirubrobacterales bacterium | reverse complement strand
TCGCAGACCCTCCCGTCCACAGCCATGACCTGCTAGTTCGCCGCCGGGGTGCCTATGCCCTGCCCGCCGCCACCCGCTCCCCGGCGTCCACCACGGGCGACAGCAGGCTCGCCAGCGCGTGCCAGTCGCGCGCGCTGATCACGTCCTCCTCCTCGCACACCTCCTCGTTCCACGGGTGCGCGATCGTGGCCGCCACGATGCCACGCTCGAGCGCCCCCACGATGCTCATCGGGCTGTCGTCGACCAGCAGTTCGATCCCCTCCCGCACGCACAGCTCCACCCGCTCGGTCGTGCACCGCAGATCGTCGAACGGCAGGCCGATCGCCTCCAGCCACGCCGCCGTCGCCCCCTGGCAGCACACTTCCCGATGGCTCAGGATCTGCACGAAATGGCCCCGCGCGTGCCACCCCCGCACCGCCTCCACCGCCCCCGGATAGGGGACGCCCGCGAGGATCCGCTCGTCGCTGTGGCTCTCCCGCACGCACAGCTCCAGCTGCTCCGGGCGCAACCGGGTGAGACCCCACGTCAACTGCTCCTCGTAGGGCAGCTCCACGCCGAAGCGCCGCGCCGAGACCTCCGAGAGCACGTCCCAGAAGTGGTGCAGCGTCGAGTCTATGTCCAGCGCGATCCGCATTGCCGTACCCCGATCCGGAAGCTTACCCCTGTAACACAACGCACGCACGATCCGATGCGTTCCCCGAGGCGCCCTCCGATCGCGATATGTTGCCTCGATGACCCCAGTGTCCTCACCCTCCAAGCCGGACGCGCAGGGCGCCTACGGGCCACAGGGACGCTCTCCGTGGTTGGACGTCGACTGGCGCTCCCACCAGCGCTGGATAACGATAAACGGCTCTCCGGTCAACGTCATCGAGCTGGGCGAGGGCCCGGCCCTGCTGTTCGTCCACGGTCTCACGGGCTCGTGGCCCAACTGGTTGGAGCAGCTCCCCGTGTTGGCCGCCTCCCATCGCGTGATCGCAGTCGACCTCCCCGGCTTCGGGCGCTCGCCGATGCCGGTCGAGCCGATCTCGATCTCCGGCTACGCCCGCACGCTCGAGGCCCTCCTCGACGCGCTGGACCTCAGCGCCGCCGCGGTCGTCGGCAACTCGATGGGGGGCTTCACCGCCGCGGAGCTCGCGATCAACTTCCCCCAGCGCGTGGAGCGCCTCGTGCTGGTCTCCCCTGCCGGCCTCAGCACCTACAAGGACCCCCGGGGCACCCGCGCGCTGCCGCGGCTGCGCCGCGCCGAGCGCGTGATCGCCGCCTGCACCGGCTGGGTCGCCGCCCACTCCGACACCGTCGCCCAGCGGCCCGGGCTGCGCAACGCGACCCTCGGCTTCGTCGCCGCCCACCCCAGCCGGCTGCCCGCCGCGCTCGCCGCCGAGCAGATCCGCGGCTCCGGCAAGCCCGGCTTCATCCAGGCGCTGCAGGCCAACCTCGAGTACGACTTCCGCCACCGCCTCCCGGAGATCGCCTGCCCCACCCTGATCGTGTGGGGCGACCACGACCGCGTGATCACCCCCCGCGACGCCGAGCTCTTCGCCGAGCTGATCCCCGGCTCCCGCAAGGTCGTCTTCGAGGACACCGGCCACATCGCGATGCTCGAGCGCCCCGCCGAGTTCAACGCGCTGCTCGCCGAGTTCCTCGCCGAATAGGAGGGGGACGGCCACATGTGGCCGTCCCGGGCAGGGCCACATGTGGCCCTGCCACCGGACCGTACATGTACGGTCCGGCCGCCCGGCGCATGCGCCGGGCGGTTCCCTTTTGCTTACACATGCACGACCCGGCCGGCCGGTACATGTACCGGCCGTAACAACTCCCCAATCAGCGTGCGACGGCGCCCTCTGAGGCGCTGCCGACGAGCTTCGCGTACTTCTCGATCGCGACCTCCACGCGCCCCACGCGGGCCGGCGGATCGTAGGCTCGCAGGCGCTCCGCGATCTGCTCGTCTGAGAGCGCCACGTCGATGCGGCGCTCCTCCACGTCGATGCTCAGCTCGTCCCCGTCGCGCAGCGCCCCGATCGGGCCGCCCCGCACCGCCTCCGGCGCGATGTGCGCCGCCATGAAGCCGTGCGTCGCGCCCGAGAAGCGCCCGTCGGTGATCAGCGCCACCGACTCCCCCAGGCCCTCCCCTACGATCGCCGCGGTCACCGCGAGCATCTCCCGCATCCCCGGGCCTCCCGCGGGGCCCTCGCCGCGGATCACCATCACGTCGCCCGCCACGATCTCCTTCGCGAGCACCGCCGCCATCGCCGCCTCCTCGCCGTCGAACACCCTTGCGGGGCCCACGTGCCGGCGGCGCTCGTGGCCCGCGAGCTTCACCACGCACCCCTCTGGCGCCACGTTGCCGCGCAGGATCGCGAAGCCCCCCGTCGGCTTCAGCGGCTCGGTCAGCGCCCGCACCACCCGCTGGCCCTCTGTCTCCACCGCCGCAGCCGCCTCCTCGCCGATCGTGCGGCCGGTGACGGTGACCGCGTCCCCGTGGAGCACCTCCGCTTCTGCGAGCCGCTTCAGCACGAGCGGGACGCCCCCCGCCTCGTACAGGTCCGTCGCCACGTAGTGGCCCCCCGGCTGCAGGTCGCACAGCAGCGGGGTGCGCTCGGAGATCCCGTCGAACTCGTCGATCTGCAGGGGCACCCCGATTTCGTGCGCCACCGCCAGCAGGTGCAGCACCCCGTTGGTCGAACCCCCGCTCGTGGCCACCGCCGCGATCGCGTTCTCCAGCGCCGCCTTCGTGATGATTTCGCTTGGGCGCAGCCCGCGGCGCAGCACGTCCAGCGCGAGTTCCCCGCACTCCCTCGCCACCTCCAGCTTGCGCCCGTCCTCCGCCGGCACCATCGCCGAGCCCGCCGGCGAGATGCCCAGCACCTCAAACGCCATCGCCATCGTGTTCGCCGTGAACTGCCCCCCGCACGCCCCCGCCCCCGGCGAGGCCGCCTGCTCGAGCTCGTGCAGTTCTGCCTCCGTGATCTTCCCCGCCGCGAGGAGCCCCACCGCCTCGAACACCTGCTGGATCGTCACGTCCTCCCCGTGGAAGCGGCCCGGGCGGATCGAGCCGCCGTAGAGCATCAATCCCGGGATGTCCAGGCGCGCGAGCGCCATCACCGTCCCCGGGATCGTCTTGTCGCAGCCCGAGATGCACACCAGCGCGTCGAAGCAGTGCGCGCTCGCCACCAGCTCGATCGAGTCCGCGATCACCTCTCGCGAGACCAGCGACGCGCGCATCCCCGCCGTCCCCATCGTGATCCCGTCCGAGATCGCGATCGTGTTCAGCTCCATCGGCGTCCCCCCCGCCGCACGGATCCCCTCCTTCACCTTCGCCGCCAGCACGCGGTTGTTGAAGTTGCACGGCATCGTCTCGATCCACGAGTGCGCCACCCCCACGATCGGCTTCGCCAGATCCTCCGCGGAGTAGCCGATCCCGTGCAGGTACGCCCGCGCCGCCGCCCGCTCGGGGCCATCCGTGAGGGCGCGACTGCGATGCTTGACGTCAAAGGGGCTCACCATGCGGGAACACTACCCGGGTACTCGACCTCGGGCGCGCTCACGCGGCGCGCACACCACGGGAGCCCCGCTCCCCCCGCTCGTGCTCCCAGCGCGCCAGGCGCGCCAGGTCCTCGCGCACCTGCTCCGGGTCCACCTGGCGACCCGGAAGGTGCATGTTCGCGTCCGCGATCAGACGCCGCTCGTCCGCCGTCAACGCCATCCACTTCGCCAGCACGTCGTCCGCGTCCGGCAGTCGCGCGCTGCCGTCCGGGCGGGTGTGGTCCGGGAACCCCACGCAGTACTCGTTGAGCAGCGCCCCCGTCTGCGGCACGTACGCCACGATCGGCCTGTGCGGATAGAGCAGGTACGCGTAGCGCGCGTCCGCCGCGCCGTCCATGGAGTGCGCGGAGCCAGGGCTCCACATCCGCAGGAAGCCCAGGTCCCTGTACATCGCCCACTCCTCATCGTTCACGCACGAGCGCAACAGCTCCCGCGCACGCTGCTCCGCTCGCAACTCCCGGCCCGGGTCGTAGATCGTCTCCCAAGTAAGCCTGCTTCGCTCGCGCTGCAGCGCTCGGCGACGGAGAAGCGTCCTCCCCGCCCCCGCGAGCGGCACGCGCAGATGCACCAGCGCCAGCTCCCACGCCAGCACCGCGGCCACAATCGCGCCGGCACCCAACGCGAGCAGCATCGCTCCCTAAGCCGGTTCGGCCGCCGTCAAGGGCCGCGGCGCTGGACTCGGGCTGTGAGCCCCGCCGGCGGCCCGCGGGAAGAAGATCACTCGCTCCGCGCCGCGCGGCACGTCGCCGAAGCTGCGCACCATCTCCGCCTCCCGGCGGCCGTCGCGGCGCTCCGTCGGCACCGCCGCCCACATCCCGGCGTCCAACTCTCGCCGGAACGCCTCGATCAGCTCGCGCTCCTGCTCGGGCACATCGACATCCCCCTCCGCGAGCACAATCTCCCCATGACCTGGCTTGAGACGCAAGAACTTCATCAATGACCGGGCTTCAGACGCAAGAGCTTCATCAATGGCCCGGCTTCAGTCGCAGTAGCTTCATCGTCTCTCGATTATGGCACTCCGCAGGCCCTCCAAACCGAGGATGTCCACCGGACCCGCCCCCACGCCGAGGTCACGCAGCCCATTCGCGACCGCCTCCCCCGCGAGCCTCCGCGCCGTGCGCGCCGCCTCCAGCGGCGGGCTGCCCAGCGCGAGCTGCGCCGCCAGCACCGAGGAATGCGTGCAGCCCGAGCCGTGCGCCGCCCCGTCGGCGTGGCGCTCCCCCGGGATCTCCACCACCTCCGCCCCGGCCCCGCTCCCGGAGTCCACGAACAGGTCCACCGCGCGCGTGCGGTGGCCGCCCGTGAGGACCACGATGCGTGGGCCCAGCGCGAGCACCGCGCGGGCGAGCTCCTCGACCTCAGCCTCCGTCGACTCCGGCTCCTCCCCCAACGGCTCCGCGTCGCGGGTGGGCGGGCTGCCATTCCCCGCGAGCACCCGCGCCTCCGGCAGGTTGGGCGTGAGCACCGTGGCGAGCGGCAGGATCTCCTCCACGAGCGCCCGCTGAGCGTCCTCCCGCAGCAGGCGCGCGCCCGACTCCGCCACCATCACCGGGTCCACCACCACCGGGGTGCCCGGCGGCAGCTCCCCGAGCGCCCGCGCCACCGCGCGGGTCACCTCCGCTGTGCCCAGCATCCCCACCTTCACCGCGTCCACGCCGATGTCGTCCACCACCGCCCGCACCTGCGCGAGCACGATCTCCGGGGGCACCATGTGGACCGCCGTGACCCCCACCGTGCTCTGGGCGGTGATCGCGGTGATCGCGCTCATCCCGTGCACGCCGCAGCGCGCGAACGCCTTCAGGTCCGCCTGGATGCCCGCCCCGCCGCCCGAGTCCGAGCCCGCGATCGAGAGCGCCCTGGGGGTGTATGTCTGGGGCGTCACGGTTCGAGAACAGTATTGGCACGGGCCGGCATCCCAGCCGCACGCTGGGGGAGATGCCCTCCCCGCCTCAGCTCCCCAGCAGCCAGGCGAGAATGCCGGCGGGGATCGCCCATATGGGCTCATCGGCGCCGGTGAGCAGAGGCGAGCGGGTGACCATCACGCCGCGGCCGTGACGGGCCTTCATCGTGAGGGCCTCCTGGCGTCAGCGACCGTCGGTGTACTTGCACTCGAAGGGAATCTCAAGGTCCGTGCCGACGAAGTCGATCTCCGCGCCGGTGGCGGTCCGCTCGTACATCACCCTGTCGGTCCGCACGAACGCGGCCGGCGCGTGCAGCGATACGGCTCGGGCCAGCGCGAGGCCGATCTGCTGCTGGGTCAGCTTCGCGGCGTCCGGGGCAGAGAAGGCGGGGTTGCGCCGGTGGGCGAGCTGGGCGACGAGGGGGTCCACGAAGTACAGCTTGCGCTGCGCCGCGGTGTTGGGCCTGCCGTCGCGGATGCGGTGGCAGCGCCACGCGAGGAACGCGCGCACCAGGTCCTCGATGCGGTTGATCGCCGCCTGGTGCCCCGTGAGGCCGACATCGCGCACGATGCGCGAGGCGTTGATCGGGCTGCACAGGTTCGCCCCCAGGCGGTCCAGCAACGCCGCCACGTCGGCCTCGGACATCGGCGCCGCACGGATCGCGTCCCCCAGCACGACATCCCACAGGCCCTGGAGGAACCCATCGCTCACCGCGCCGCCGCCCCGCCGCCCACCAGCTCGCCCACAGCGCGCGGGAAGCCGCCGACGTCGAGAAACAGCTCCCACGCATCCCCCAGCGCGTCGCTCCAGGGCTCCAGGTCCAGGATCGCAGGCTCCGCAGGTGGGGTGAGGAGATCCTTGGGGCGGATGACCGCCGGCGGCAGTTCCTCGAAACCTCCCAGCGCCCTGCAGAAAGCCCGGAAGCCCATCGGCAGCAGCAGCCTGTCGGAGTCCGCGATACCCCCACGGCGGTCGGCCAGATCCTTGCGCGCCTGCTCCAGATCGCGCGCCGAGGATCCCGTCAGCACGACGCACGCCTCGCGGAAGGTCGTGTCCTGATCGCGCAGCTCCTTGATCGTCTGCGACCAGCCCGGTACAGCTGTTACCTCGTCGAGCAGCCAATGGCGCGGCCCCGGCAGCGTTCGGGCGACGCTGTGCCCCTACGCCACCAGACGCCTGAGATCCTGCTTTGAGAGCCCGTCGCATGAGCAGTAGAAGATCGTCTTCGCATCCACGCCCCCCGCGAGCAGGCGCACCACGGCGCGCTTGAGCTCCAGGCTCGAAAAGATATGCTTATCCATCTCGATGTCGTGGTCCGCCCACAGCGTACGGCGTAGTACGCTGCAAGCGTACCGCTGCCCTCGTGCCCTCTGGCCGGACGGGATCGCCGTCTTGCCGGCCGCGCTGTTCGGCCCCTGACGCAACCCCGGGCGGTTGTGTCGCATCGCCTCGATCTCGAAGAAGGCTGAGCATCGCCGTCTGCGTAGGGGCGGCCTTCGGCCAGCCCATGGCATTGGCTATCCCACGCTCACGGCAGCAGCTCGAACGCCTCGCAGTGTCGGGGGCGGACGGCCGCAAAGTGGCGGCGGTCCAGCGTAACCACAGCGGGCGCCTCAAGACGCTCGGCGAGCGCGATCACCGAGGCGTCGGTCCCCCCGAGCGGGAAGTCCCGATACTGCTCGACCAGCTCCGCCATGCGCGCGAAGTCCTCGCCGCTCGGCCCCTCGACGTCGAACTCCGCGAGGCCCTGCAGGAAGGCCCGCTCCGCTGCGGGGCCGAGGCGCAGCCCGACGAAGTAGGTCGCCTCGGCGACCGCGAGGGCCGCCACCACCAACCGCAGGTCGCCGCGTGAGAGCGTCTCGAGACAGGCCTGGTGGTCGCGGTCGTCGGAGTCCGCCGCCGCGTACAGCGGCCCCGCGTCAACGATCGCGAGCGTGCTGAGCAACCGAGGATTCCGTCGAGCCGCGATCGGCCCACTCGCGCACCAGCAGCTCCTCCATGTCCCGGCCCGTGGTGCGGTGGCCGCTGCGCCCGAGCGCCGCGAACGGCAGCGGGCGCGCCTCGGTGGGAGCGATCTTCAGGTGGCTCGCCAGCGCGTCGCGGGCAACTGCCGATGCCGACGTCGAGCGGCGACGCGCCTCGCGTGTCAGCGCGTCCGCCAGATCGTCCGGTAGCGACAGTGTTGTGCGCTTCATACATGCATACTAGCATCGAGCTATTAGGACGCCGACATCCACCGCGCGCGCTGAACAACCGAGAGAGCCGGCCAGCCGCGATGAGATGGTCAGCGTGCTGCGCACTGTCACATTCCCGCAACAGTATTGGCACAGATAGTGATCCAAGGGCACACTCGTACGCATACGGTGGCCTCATGTCGCCCGCCTCCAATGCCCCGTCGGACCGACCACCTGCCACGGCCGGCAAAGACCCCCGCCGCGCGCTCGGGCGTCTCGGCGAGCAGCTGGCCGCCGCCCACCTCGAACGGCTCGGCTTCGCCGTCATCGAGCGCAACTCCCGCACCCGCCACGGGGAGATCGACCTGATCGCATTCGACGGGCACACCCTGGTGTTCGTCGAGGTCAAGACGCGTCGCGCGCGCAAGCGCTGGCGGCTGACTCCCGAGGAGCAGCCGCTTGTCTGGCTGCGCACCAGTCAACGCCGGCGCCTACGACGCCTCGCTGCGGCTTGGCTACACAGCGCGGCCCGCAACCGTCCCAACGCCCACACCATCCGCTTCGACGGCATCGGCGTGATCGTCGACGAAACCGACACGCTCGTCTCCCTCGACCACATCGAAGGCGCCTGGTGAAGTCTCCGGTGCGGAAACCCGGTCGGGATAGTTGTCTCCGTCAGCGCTTGCGGGCCGCAGAATCCCTCACAGCGCCAGCTGCTGATACGCCAGCGACTGGAACGAGAGGCGGTGCAGCGGCGAGACGCCTTGGCGGAGGATCGCCTCGCGGTGCGCCGGAGTCGAGTAGCCGACGTGCTCGGCGAAGCTCCAGCCGGGGTGCATCGTGTCGGCGTGGCACATGTAGCGGTCGCGGGCAACCTTGGCGACGATCGACGCGGCGGCGATCGCGGCGCTGGTGGCGTCGCCGTCCACGATCGCGCGCTGGGGGCGCCCGAAGTCCGGCACCGAGAAGCCGTCCACCAAACACGCGACCTCGCCCGTCACGCCGTCGGTGACCCCGCGCAGGGCGTCGCGCAGCGCGGCGAGGTTCGTGTTGTGCAGGCCCCTGGAGTCGATCCCGCGCACGCAGCGGGAGACCACCGTCACCCGCGCCGCGCTGCGCAGGACGAGTGGGTAGAGCTCCTCGCGCGCCTCCGCGGTGTGCTGCTTGGAGTCGTTCAACGCCCCCAGGGCGCGGAGCTCCGTGGCGGTGAGGGCCTCGTAGTCGAACAGCACCCCCGCCGCCACCAGCGGGCCCGCCAGGCAGCCGCGCCCCGCCTCGTCCGCGCCCGCCACGAGGCGCACGCCCAGGCCGCGGTCGAAGGCGAACAGCCGCCGGCCACTCGATTTCCTGCGCGCACGGCGGCGGGTCCGCGAGTTCCCGGAAGTCGACCGCGCCTTGACGGCCGCCGAGCTCACGGCCGCCGAGCTCACGGCCGCAGAGTTCTCGACTGTCGATGCCTTCTCGACGGCCCATGCCGTCCCCGAAGCCGTGGGAGCACCCGGTGTGCTGGACGCCGAAAGCGGGAGCCCGTCCCTCGAAGGCCTAGAGGATCCCGATGCGGTCGGGGGGCCAGTAGGTGGCGAAGGCGCCCCCGATGATCCACCCTGTGGGGACCGGTCCCCAGAACCTGCTGTCGTCGGACTCGCCACGGTTGTCCCCCATCATGAACCAGTGTCCGGGCGGAATCTTGATCGGGGTCGGGAAGTTGCACTCGCGGACGCCCCCGCACGGCGCGATGTAGGAGTCCTGCTCGCGCTTGCCGTTGACGATCGCGTGGCCTTCCTTGATGTAGATCGTGTCCCCCGGGCCCGCCACGATGCGCTTGATGAAGTTTTCGCTGGACTCTTCAGGGTCGGTGCGGTCGCACGGCGCGCCGCCCGGGGTGACTTCGTACGGCGTCGGGCCGCACCGCTGTTCCCGCGCGTTCTTCGGCGGATGGAACACCACGATCTCCCCCACGTGCGGCCCATTGATGTCCATCCCGATACGGTTCACCAGGACGCGCTGGCCTTCGATCAGCGTCGGCTTCATCGAGCCGCTCGGGATCTTGTAGGGCTTCACGACGAACGCCTGGATGCCCAGCGCGAGCAGCACCGCGATCACGATGATCGCCGCGAGCTCCAGCATCGAGCTGCTCGTCGATTTTGTCTTCGACTTCGCGCCGTCCTTGGCCGACGTCCTGCTCCCCTCGGGCCCCGAGCCGCCGGGCGCGCCCGAGCCGCCCGCGGAGCCCGTGCCCTTGGGCGAGCGCACGCTCACGCCGGCCTCCCGACGCTCACGCGGCCGCGTCGCCGGCGGCCTCTGCGCCAGCCTCGGGGGAGGAATCGGCTTGGTCCGCAGCCGCCTCGGCATCGGACCGCTCCGCCTCGCCGGCTTCGGCCGCCGGCTCCCCCAGGGCGGAAGTCTCCGCCGACCCGTTCTCCACCACCGTCTCCTCCACGGCCCCCGTGCTCTCGGCGCTCGCCGCGTCCTCCAGGGTCACTGCGCCCTCGGCCTCGGCCTCGGCGGCAGCCTCGTCCCGGGGCGGCTCGGGCTCGTGCAGCAGCCCCGGCTGCACCGCCTCTTCCGGTCCGGTGTAGCGGCGCTCGCGCACACGCGCCCGCTTGCCCACGCGGTCGCGTAGGTAGTAAAGCTTCGCGCGGCGCACGTCGCCACGGGCGGCGAGCTCGATGCGCTCGATCTTCGGGGAGTGCACCGGGAACATCCGCTCCACCCCGACCCCGAAGGACTGCTTGCGCACCGTGAACGTCTCCCGCGCCCCGTGGCCCTGGCGCTTGATGACCACGCCCTCGAACACCTGGATGCGCCGGCGGGTGCCCTCGATCACCTGGAAGTGCACCTTCACGCGATCCCCCGGCGCGAAGTCGGGCACGCGGCGCAACTGGGCGCGTTCGAGGGTGTCGATGACGCTGCTCATAAAGTAAGGAGAAAGAGGGGTCTCGCGCCTAGGGGAGCATCCCCATGAGAGCTCCGGCGCGGTCAGCAATGGTAGCGGACAGGTGGCCCGCCCCGCGTCGGGCATCCCGAGGCCCGTCCCCCGCGAGCCGCCCAGCCGCTGGTGTGCCCGCGTGCGACCTCGCGCTCGTATCGCTCGCGGTCTCGCGCGCTCTCAGCCGTTCGGCGCCCGATCCGCCCGTTCGCGGCTGCGCTCCCGCCGCCAGCTTTCGATGCGTTCGTGGTGGCCGGAGAGCAGCACCTCGGGGACGCGCCACCCGCGGTACTCGGCGGGGCGCGTGTAGTGGGGGTACTCGGGGTTCCCCCCCAGCGCCTCGCTGTAGGACTCCTCGACCGCCGACTCCGCGTCCCCCAGCGCACCGGGCAGCTTGCGCAGCACCGCATCGCACACCACCATCGCCGCCGGCTCCCCGCCGGAGAGCACATAGCGCCCGATCGAGAGCTCCTCGCCGGCGAAGTGCTCGACGATCCGCTCGTCGAAGCCCTCGTAGCGGCCGCACAGCAGCGTCAGCGCGGGCTCCGCCGCGAGCTCCTCCACGTAGGCCTCGTCGAGCACCCGCCCCCCCGGCGCCAGCGCGATCACCCGCCGCCGGCCGCGCAGCTGGACGGGGTCGATCCCGTAGCGTGCGCGCAGCGCCGCGTCCATCACATCCACCCGCAGCACCATCCCCGCGCCGCCCCCGAACGGCGCGTCGTCCACCTGGCGCCCGCTGAGCGATGAGTGCTCGCGGATGTCCACGCACTCCACGCGGCTGCCGCCCGCCAGGGCGTTGCGGACGTGGCGCTGGGCGTAGAACCACTGAAACCACTCCGGGAACAGTGTGAAGATGTCTATCTCCACTTCACGTTTCCTTGGTGACACGGGGGGAGGCCGGGAGGGGGGCCTCCCCGAGGAACTCGAGGCTCACATCGATCCGCCGCGCCGCCACATCCACATCGCGGATCGCGTCTCTGACCATCGGCACCAGCAGCTCCCCGCCGCCCTCGCGCCGCACCTGCAGCACCTCGCACGAGGGGAGCGCCAGCAGGCAGCCGACCGTGCCCACCCGCCGCTCCCCGTCCAGCACTGCGCAGCCCTCCAGTTCGTGCGCCCACCACTCCTCCTCCTCCAGCGCGGGGGCCTGCGCGGATGGGACGGTCAGCGCCTCGCCTCGCAGCGCCTCCGCCGCGGCGCGGTCGTCGATGCCGTCGAGGCGCACGATCGGCCGCTGCTCGACGCCCGCGCGGCGCACGATCCGCAGCGTGCGGCCCGCCACCGTCACCTCGCTCCCCTCCGCCAGCAGATGCGGG
>JBIOEY010000071.1:0-11888 GCA_044446505.1 Solirubrobacterales bacterium | reverse complement strand
CGCGGCGCGCGGGGTGGGGCGGGTGGAGATCGTGGCAACGTGGCCGGGCATCCACGCGCTGCTCTCGCACCGCGTGGCGCATGCGCTGCACGAGTCGGGGGTGCCGCTGCTGCCGCGGACGCTCGCGATGCTCACACGGACGGTGACGGGCATCGAGATCCACCCGGCGGCGCAGATCGGCCAGGGCCTGTTCATCGACCACGGTGCGGGCGTGGTGGTGGGGGAGACGGCGAGCATCGGCAACGACGTGACCCTCTACCAGGGCGTGACCCTGGGGGGCACGGGCTTCGCCACGGGCAAGCGCCACCCGACGGTGCAGGACAACGTGACGATCGGCTCGGGCGCGAAGCTGCTGGGGCCGATCACGGTGGGCCACGGGGCGAAGATCGGGGCGAACACGGTGGTGATCACCGACGTGCCCCCGAACTCGACGGTGGTTGGCAACCCGGGCCACCCGGTGCGCGTGGACGGCCGCCGTCCGGAGGGCCCGGACGCGGACTGGATCCACCTGCCGGACCCGATCGCGGAGGCGATCGGCGGCCTCTCCAGCCGCATCGGCGCGTTGGAGCGCGCGGTGAGCGAGCTCTCGGGCGGGCGCATCGAGCCCGCCGCGAAGGTCAGGCCGCTGCGGCCGGTGAAGGGCCCAAACCCCGCGGGGGGTTGAGTCTCACGGGTGTGCTCAGTGCGAGTGCCATGGGTCGATGAGATCGACCCCGGTGGCATCGAAGTCCTCGGTGTTCCGCGTGGCGAGTGTCGCCCCGAGCTTGCGGCAGATCGCCGCTATCTGCGCATCAGCGACGCTGATAGGACGACCGGCTCTCTCTCGATCGCTGACGAGCGCGGCGTAGTGAGTAGCCGCAGTCGCATCGAACGACTCGACCCGACCGCTGAGGTCCTCCGCGAGCAGCCCAAGCACAGCCTCGCTCAGCTGATCCTTGCGTCGCCCGGGCGGTAGGCGGGCAACCCCATACAGAAGCTCGGCGGCCGTGATGGCGGTGGTTGCCACCGCGGCTGCGTCGAGCGAGTCCATCCAACTCAGCACCCCATCGTCGGGATCGCGACGGATGAGCTCCGAGAGGACGTTCGTGTCGAGGAGGATCACACTTGCAAGCTCGCCGCGCGCGGCGACTCGCGCCGGACGGGCGGATCGAGCTCCATCCCGCCGATCGCAGCGAACCGGGTGTGGATGCGGGTGCCGAGGCTACTCGGCGAGAGCTCGGAGGGCAGAGCGTCTTCGAGAATGGCCCGCACCTCGGCCTCCATCGAACGCCCGTGGTGCGCAGCCCTCACACGCAGCCTGGACTTCGTTTCTTCATCGAGCCCACGAATAGTCAGCGTCGCCATATAACGGGGACTCCTACCATGCGGTCATTGATTGCAATGCAGTCAGTATAGCTATCGGTGGTGCCCCGTGGTGGACATGGGGTGGACTCGCTCATGCCTGCGCAAGGCGGCAACCGAATGCCAGCGAGCGTCGAGCGCCATCTGCCCGCCACGGCGAGTGGCCTGGCGGTGGCCGCCCGCGCGCAGGGCATCCCAGTGACCGTCGCCGCGGGCCATGCGTCGTTCAGCACGGCGGCCGGGGTTTCGACGACGGTGAGCGTCGCGCTGCCCACCGCGGTGCTCCAGCTACTGAAGCGCCACCACCGCCTGACGCTCACCGTCGCCCTCGAATCGCATGGTGCGCCCGGTCAGAGCGCGACCACGGGAGGCAAGGTGCTCGTCAAGGCCTACGCCAAGCCGAAGAGGCGAAGGCGGAAAAGGAAGAAGTAGTCGCCGCTCGGCTTCGCAGAGGACGCACCGGCGTCGCTCAGTCTCAGTAGTAGACGCACCGGCAACGATGGCGCGGGCGCTCCTTGTACCGCGCGGCCTGCCCGCGGTTCCATAGGCGGTTGTCGAGCACACGCTCGGGGACGCCGGTGCGCGTTGAGATCAGCTCGCACGCGTGCACCGCGCAGGCGCGGATCTCGCGCTCGGCACCGCCCGCCGGGAGCAACTCGCCGGCGTCGATGCGGGCGGCGAGCGACTCGTCGTAGGCCAGGATCCCCTCGCAGCGCAGCACGTGGGGGACGAGGTTGTCGGCGAAGATCGTAAGGCGGTCGAGGTCGGCGAAGCTTGCGACTCCCGCCAGCGCGAGGTCGGCGGCCACGATCTGGGCGCGCTTGTAGAAACCGCGGTCGTCGAACATCGCCATCCCGCACGCCAGCGCCTGGGCGAGCCGCTCCGCCGAGCCGCCGCACTCGGCCACGAGGTCCAGCGCGCGGCGCTCTCCGAGGAAGCGCCCCAGCTCGCGCAGCGCCATCGCGTAGAGGCTCATCAGCTCGTGGTAGGAGGGCTGCTCGAGGATCTCCGCGATCGTGCGGGTGTCCACTGCGCGCAGCCACGCCGCGTCGAGAGTCCACCCGCTGTCGGTGGCGTGGTGTGCGCGCACGTAATCGGTGAGTCCCCACGCCACCGTGAAGTAGCCGCTGAGGGGCAGTCCTCCGTCGAGGCGCTTGCGCAGTGTGGGAAACCACCCCGAGCCGAAGTTGATCGCATCGAGCGCCAGCAGGTAGTCGGCCACGTCTGCGGGCTCGCCCTCCAGGTAGTGGCGCACGGGGTCCAGGGCCGCGGGCGACTCCCCGGGAGCGGGTGCGGCGATCCGCGCGAGCACCTGCTCGTCAGCGATGGCGTCCATGTCGATCCGCACCCACCGCGCCTGTGCGGCGATCTGTGCGCAGCTGGAGCGCACCTCATCGAGCAGTGGCATGGGGACACGTTAGGTCAGGCTCGCCGGCCGGGGCCGCAACTATGCTGGAGGCGATGGTCGAAAACCCCCACGCCGAGCACCTCCAGGAGCTGCTGGAGGGCCTCAACGAGCCCCAGCGCGAGGCGGTCACACACGGGGAGGGGCCGCTGCTGATCCTCGCGGGCGCCGGCTCCGGCAAGACGCGCGTGCTCACGCACCGGATCGCGTTCCTGATCTTCACCGACCAGGCGCAGGCGAGCGAGATCCTCGCGATCACGTTCACCAACAAGGCCGCCCAGGAGATGCGCGGGCGCGTGGAGCGATTGCTCGGGCACGGCACGCGAGCGATGTGGCTGATGACATTCCACGCTGCGTGTGCGCGGATCCTGCGCTCCGACGGCGAGCGACTCGGATACACGCGCCAGTTCACGATCTACGACCAGGCCGACGCGCGGCGCCTGGTCAAGCGCTGCATCGAGGAGCTGGGCGTGGACCCCAAGCGCTTCACGCCCGCCGGCATCCACAAGCAGATCTCCGACGCCAAGAACCGTCTGCGCGACGCCGCGGCCTACAGCCAGCTGGTGGGCTCGCACTTCGAGCAGACCGCCGCCGAGGTGTACCAGTTGTATGAGCGCGAGCTCGTGCGCTCCAACGCGATGGACTTCGACGATCTGCTGTTCCGCGCGGTCAACCTGCTGGAGCTCTTCTCGGAGGTCCGCGAGCGCTACGTCCGCGCCTTCCGCCACGTGCTCGTGGACGAGTACCAGGACACCAACCACGCCCAGTACCGCCTGCTGCAGCTGCTCGTGAGTGGTGCGCCCGAGGCCGCGGGTGCAGAGCACGACGCCGAGGGGCGGGAGCGCGCCGGTCGGCCCCGCGCCTTCAGCGGCCCGGCGGGCCATCGCAACCTTGTGGTGGTGGGCGACGACTCGCAGTCGGTGTACGGCTTCAGGGGTGCCGACGTGCGCAACATCCTCGACTTCCAGGACGACTTCCCCGACGCGCGCGTGGTGAAGCTCGAGCAGAACTACCGCTCCACCCAGACGATCCTCTCCGCCGCGAACGCGGTGATCGCCAACAACCGCGGCGGGATCGCCAAGCGGCTGTGGAGCGATCTGGGCGAGGGGGAGCCGATCCACATCCGCGAGCTCGATGACGAGCACGCCGAGGCGCGCTTCGTGGTGGGCGAGATCGAGCGTCTCCTGGACGAGGGTGCGAGTCGCGCGGAGATCGCGATCTTCTATCGCACCAACGCGATGTCGCGCGTGCTCGAGGACACGCTCGTGCGCCGCGAGATCGCCTACCAGGTGATCGGCGGCACGAAGTTCTACGAGCGCGCCGAGATCAAGGACGCGATCGCTTATTTATCCCTGCTCGCCAACCCCCACGACGCGGTGAGCTTCGCGCGCGTGGTCAACTCCCCGCGGCGCGGGATCGGGCAGACCTCCGTCGGGCGCGTGCTCGCCCATGCCCAGAGCCTGGACCTCCCCGTGTGGGAGGCCGCCGTCGGCGCCGATGAGATCCCCGGACTGGGGCCCGCCGCACGCAAGGCGCTCGCGCGCTTCATGGACACGATGGAGGAGCTCCGCGCCCGCGTCGCCGAGCAGGTCCCGATCGCGGAGCTGCTGGAGGGAGTGCTCGCGCGCACCGGCTACGTGGAGGCGCTGGAGGCCGATCGCACGATCGAGGCGCAGGGGCGCATCGAGAACCTCGAGCAGCTCGTGGAGGTCGGACGCGAGTTCGACGCCTCCGCGGATGGCTCCGAGCGCACCCTCGACGTGTTCCTTGCCCAGATCGCGCTCGTCGCCGACGCCGACTCCAGACGTGAGGACGAGAGCCTCGTGACGCTGATGACGCTCCACAACGCGAAGGGCCTGGAGTACCCCACCGTGTTCGTGGTGGGCTGCGAGGACGGCGTCTTCCCCCACTCCCGCGCGCTCGACGAAGGGGGCCTGGAGGAGGAGCGCCGGCTCTTCTACGTGGGGGTCACCCGCGCGATGCGCACCCTCTATCTCACCTCCGCGCGCCGCCGCGCGGTCTTCGGAGCGCAGACCTTCGGGATGCGCAGCCGCTTCCTCGACGAGCTCCCCGAGGAGCTCACAGACCGCCAGGACGAGCCGCTGCTCGCACGCATCGGAGCGAACGGCGGGGGCTCTCGCGGACGCCGCGACTGGATGTCCCCCGAAGGGGCCGGGCGCGCGGGCCGCTCCACTCCCGCGCGGGAGGCGTTCCGGCTCGGCGAGGACGTCCTGCACGCGGACTTCGGGGAGGGCGTGGTCACCGGCGTGGAGCGCGACGGGGTGATCGTCGTGCGGTTTGCCGGCGACGGCTCCGAACGCAAGCTGATCACCGAGCTCACCCCCCTCACTCGCAGATAGCATCTGCGCCCCGTGAGCGCCACAATCATCGACGGCAGGGCAATCGCCGCACGCGTACGCACGCGAGTGGCAGATGAAGTTCGGGCATTCGCAGAGCGCAACGGGCGTCCCCCGGGGCTGGCGACGGTGCTGGTCGGCGAGGACCCTGGCTCCGCGGTGTACGTCGCGGGCAAGCAGCGCGCCGCGCGCGAGGTTGGCATGACCTCGCTGGACGAACGCCTTCCTGCCGACTCGTCCGCGGAAGACGTGATGGAGGTGCTGGGCGTCCTGGACGCGAACCCCGAAGTCGACGGGATCCTGCTCCAGCTGCCAGTTCCCGTCCACCTGGATGGACCCTCGCTGACCGACGTGATAGCGCCGGTGAAGGACGTGGACGGGCTGACTGTGACAAATGCCGGGCTCCTGTCGGTGGGGCTGCCGGGGCTGCGCCCCTGCACTCCATGTGGGGTGATGGAGCTGCTGGGAAGCGTCGACTTCGAGATCGAGGGCTGCGAGGCGGTCGTCATCGGGCGCTCGAACCTGTTCGGCAAGCCGATGGCCCAACTCCTGCTCGAGGCCAACGCGACCGTGACCATCTGCCACTCTCGCACCCGCAACCTCGCTGCGGTGTGCGCTCGCGCGGACATCCTAATCGCGGCGGTCGGCAGTGCTCGCCTGGTCACTCCCGAGTTCGTCAAGCCCGGTGCGGTCGTGATCGACGTCGGCATGAACCGGTTGACGCCCGAGCAGGCCGGCAACTCGAGCGGGCTGGTTGGGGATGTTGACTTCGCTGGCGTGTCCGAGCTAGCCGGCGCGATCACACCGGTACCCGGTGGAGTCGGTCCGATGACCGTCGCCTTCCTGCTACATAACACGATCATGGCTGCTCGCCTGCAAGCACGTCCGGTGGCGTAAGTCGATGAGCCTGCGCCGTCTGCGCTCCGGGGAGCTGATCGCGCTCGCCGGCGCGATCAGCCTGATCGTCGCGCTCACGCTGCCCTGGTATGAAAACGCGCAGGGCAAGCTCGGCGCGTGGGCCACGTTCGGGCCGGCCGTGGCGCTGCTGATCCTCGCCGCCGCCGGCGCGCTGGCGCTCGTGCTCGCGACCGTCACCGAGCGCACCACCGCGATCCCCGTGGCGGCCGCGGTGTGGAGCACGCTGTTCGGGATCATGGGAAGCATCGCCGCGATCGTGCGCCTGCTGGAGCGCCCCGAACACGCCACCGAGCTCTGCGCGGGGGCGTGGCTGGGGCTGATCGGAGCGCTCGCGGTGCTGATCGGCAGCTGGCAGTCGATGCGCGATGAACGCACCGGCTCCTACCCGCCCGACACCTCCAAGCCCCGACCGGCGCCGCACTGAGGGCCCCGCGGCGGGCGAGCCCAGGGGAGCCTGCCCGATGAACCTGGACCTAGCGCTGCTGCGCCGCCCGCAGTGGCTGATGGGCGGCGGCGCGCTTGCCCTGTTCGTCTTCACGTTCTTCTTCAAGTGGTTCGGCGCAAGCATCGCCACCGAAGTGGGCGGAGTCTCGCTCGGCTTCCACCTCGGCCTCGACGCCTGGCACAGCCTCGCCGACACCCGCTGGCTGCTGCTGTTGACGATCCTCGCCGCACTGTTCCGCGTGGGCGCCGAGGCCGGCGGGCGCGAGCTCGAGCTCCCCGTCCCCGCGAGCGCGATCGTGGCGCTACTCGCGGGGTTGTGCGCAATCTGCGTGCTCTACCGGATCATCGACCATCCCCACCTCAGCGTCTCCTACGGGCCCACCACCCTGCACTACGGCGCCGAGCTCGGCATCTACCTCGGCTTCATCGCCTGCGTGGCGATCGCCTACGGCGCCTTGGAGGATCTACGCGCAGGCGCTTGGTCCTTCCGTGGAGCCGCATAGAATCCCTGCCGTGATCGACCGCGAAGAAGTCCTGCACGTCGCTCGGCTGGCCCGCCTGAAGCTAGACGAAGACGAGGTCGAGTCGATGGCAAGCGAGCTCTCCGGCGTGCTCGACCACATAGCAAGGATCGCGGAGCTCGACCTCGACGACGTACAACCCACCTCTCACGTGGTCGAGGTAACCGGCCGCCTGCGCCCCGACGAGCCACGCCCCTCGCTGCCGCGCGAGGTAGCACTCGACCAGGCCCCCGCGGTAGCCGACAACGGCTTCCTCGTACCGAGCCCCCAGGCGTGACCGCCTCCGAGATCATCAAGCTGTCCGCGGCTCAGGCCGCGGGGGAGATCGAGGCGGGGAGGCTCTCCCCGACCGAGCTGTACGAGACCTATCGCACACGCGCCGCCGGGGACACGCTCAACTGCTTCACCTGGGTCGCCGACGGCGGAGAGGTCGAGCCCGCCCACCCGGGGCGCGCGTCCGAGGCGTCGCTGCGGGAGGCGCCGCTGCGGGAGGCGCCGCTGCACGGGGTGCCGCTCGCCGTGAAGGACCTCTTCTGCACCGCGGGCGTCCCCAGCCAGTCCGGCTCGCGGATCCTCGAGGGTTACCGCCCCCCCTACACCGCGACCGCCGTCGCACGCCTCGCCGCGGCGGGCGCCCCGCTCCTGGGGAAGACCAACCAGGACGAGTTCGCGATGGGCTCCTCCAACGAGAACTCCGCCTTCGGGCCCGTGCTCAACCCCTGGAATCTCGCCCGCGTGCCCGGGGGCTCCTCCGGCGGCAGCGCCGCCGCCGTCGCCGCCGGCCTCGCCCCGTGGGCGCTCGGCACGGACACGGGCGGGTCGATCCGCCAGCCCGCCGCGCTCTGCGGGATCGTTGGGCTGAAACCCACCTACGGAGCGGTCTCCCGCTACGGGATGATCGCGTTCGCCTCCTCCCTCGACCAGGCTGGGCCGCTGACTCGCGACGTGACAGACGCGGCGCTGCTGCTGCGACACATGGTCGGGCGCGACGAGAGTGACGCCACCTCGCTGGGGCTCCCCGAGGAGATCGCACTGCCCACTGCGGAGAGCCTCGAGGGCGTGCGCCTCGGGGTGCCCGAGGAGCTCACCGGCGAGGGCATCGACCCCGGGGTGCTCGACGCCTTCCGTGCGGCGCTCGAGCACGCGCGGGCGCTCGGTGCCGAGGTGCAGCCGGTCGCCCTACCCCACGCCCCCCACGCCCTCTCCGCCTACTACGTGCTCGCCCCCGCCGAGGCCTCCTCGAACCTCGCACGCTTCGACGGCGTGCGCTACGGCCTGCGGGCCGAGGGAGCCAACGATCTGCTTGATCTGTACACCCGCACCCGCCACGACGGCTTCGGCACCGAGGTGAAGCGACGGATCATGCTCGGCACCTACGCGCTCTCCGCCGGCTACTACGACGCCTACTACGGCCGTGCCCAGCGCGTGCGCACGAAGATCGTCGCCGACTTCGACGCCGCCTTCGCCGCGGTGGACTTCATCCTCACCCCCACCAGCCCCACCGTCGCGTTCCCGCTGGGGGAGCGGACCGGCGACCCGTGGTCGATGTACATCAACGACTTCTGCACCGTCCCGATGTCGCTCGCGGGCGTCCCCGCGATCTCGATCCCCTGCGGCCTCGCCCCCGACGGCGCCGGCGGGGAGCTGCCCGTCGGCCTGCAGATCGCCGGCCCCCTGTTCAGCGAGAACCGCCTGCTCGACGCCGCGTATGCGCTGGAGCGAGCGATCGGCTTCGATGGGAGCGCTGCTCGTGTCTGACTATGAGCCCGTGATCGGCCTGGAGATCCACGTGCAGCTGGCGACCGCTACGAAGATGTTCTGCGGCTGCGAGCTCTCCTTCGGGGAGTCTCCCAACACTCACACCTGCCCCGTCTGCCTCGGCCTGCCCGGCAGCCTGCCCGTCGCCAACGCCCGCGCGGTGCACTTCGGGCTGATGATCGGGCTTGCGCTGCACTCCGAGCTCGCGCCGCGCTCGATCTTCCACCGCAAGAACTATTTCTACCCGGACCTCTCCAAGGGCTACCAGATCTCCCAGTACGACGAGCCTCTCTGCCGCGGGGGGCGCCTCGCGGAGGTGCGCATCCACCGCGTGCACCTCGAGGAGGACGCCGCCAAGCTCGTGCACGCCGGCGCCTCCGGTCGCATCCACGGTTCCGAGGCGAGCGTCGTCGACTTCAACCGCGGCGGCACCCCCCTTGCGGAGATCGTCACCGAGCCCGACCTGCGCTCCGCCGAGCAGGCCGGCGAGTGGCTGCGCCTCCTGCGCACCACGATGCGCCAGCTTGGCGTCAGCGACGTGAACATGGAGGAGGGCTCGCTGCGCTGCGACGCCAACATTTCGCTGCGCCCCGCCGGCACCGAGCAGCTCGGCGTGAAGACCGAGCTGAAGAACATGAACTCCTTCCGCTTCATCGAACGCGGGATCCGCGCCGAGGTCGCCCGCCAGGAGGCGATCCTGCGGGGCGGGGGGACGATCGAACAGGAGACGCTGCACTTCGACCCCGACTCCGAGCGCATCACCTCGCTGCGCTCCAAGGAGGAGGCCCACGACTACCGCTACTTCCCCGAGCCCGACCTCGTGCCCGTCGCGATCGCCGAGGAGATGCTTGACGCCGCGCGTGCCGCCCTCCCCGAGCTGCCCGCCGAGCGGGCGGAGCGCCTGCAGCGCGAGGTCGGCCTCAGCGCTGAGAGCGTCCGCCTGTTCGCCTTCCGCGCCGAGCTCGGCGACTACCTCGAGGCCGCGCTCGCCGCCCCGGTCGATCCTGCGCCGCCCGCCCAGGCGCTCGCCAACTGGATCTCCGGCGACCTGCTCGCGCGCCTGCCCGACGGGCAGGATCCCGCCGACTCCCGCGCCCGCCCCGCCGCGCTGGCCGCGCTCGTGGGGCTCGTCGACGCCAAGCGCGTCAGCGTCGGCGCCGCCCGGCAGGTGCTCGACCGCCTGCTCGCCGAGGGGGGCGATCCGCTCGCGATCGTCGAGGCCGAGGGCCTCGCCGCGCTCGACGGCGGCGCCGAGCTCGCCGCGATCGTCGCTGCCGCGCTCGCCGCCAACCCCGAGGCCGCCGCGAACGTGCGCGCCGGCAACGCCAAGGCGATCGGGCCGATCGTCGGCCACGTGATGCGCGAGACCAAGGGACGCGCCGACGGCGGCGCCGTCACCCGGCTCGTGCACGTGCAGCTCGGGCTCTGAGGGCCGCCCGGCGACCCCTGACTTTTGAGGTACGCTGGTCTCATGAACGAGTCTCCCGCATCCTCATCCTCTTCGAGCTCCTCGCTCGGGCGCATGATTGTCGCCGTGCTGATCCTGGCGGTTGCCGCCTGGGTGCTGCTGCACTTCGTGATCGGCATCATCACCTTCTTCGCCGGCATCATCGTCGTGGTTGTCGCGATCGCCGCGGTGGTGTGGGCCGTGCGTGTGCTGCTGTAGGGGCCCGTGGCTTCCCCTCCATCGCAGGCACCCGTGCAGCGGATCCCTGAGAGGGCAGCGCGGTGGGCTACGTAACGATCGCGCTCGGCTTCGGGTTCGCCGGCGGGATCGTCGGGCGGATCAAGGGCGGCTCGTTCCTGCTGTGGTTCCTGATCTCCGCGATCGCCCCCTTTGCGGGCCTGCTCGCCGCGATCTTCTACCGCTTCGAGAGCAACGAGCTGCGCCGCCGGTGCCCCCGCTGCGGGCGCGTCACCAAGATCTACGACGCCCTCTGCACCCGCTGCGGGACCGAGCTCGACTATCCGGAGACCGTCCTAGCTCCTGAATCCATGGGGGGTTCGCCCGCCGCGCAGGCTTGACCGGATTAGGGAGCCCGAACCGGCGCGGGCTCTATAAATCGTGGCATGGACGCAGACGCTCCGCCCGTGCCCGTGCACGACTCGCTGATCGCGCGGCTGATTCACCGCGCCGGCTTCGCCAACGAGCGGGACTTTCTGCTGCGCGTCGTGCAGCCGGGGCTCGTGGGGCTGATCGACGGCACGATCTCCTCGATCGCCCCGATCTTCACCGCCGCGATCTCCTCGAACTCGCACACGGCGCTACTCGTCGGCCTCTCCACCGCCCTCGGGGCTGGGATCAGCATGGGCTGGTCGGAGGCGCTCTCGGACACCGGGGAAAGCACCGGGCGCGGCTCGCCCGTCGTGCGGGGCGGGATCACCGGCGGGATGACCGCGATCGGCGGCATCTTCCACACGCTTCCCTTCCTCATCCCGAACGTGCACAAGGCCCTGCTGGTGGCGGGCATCGTGGTGGCCGTCGAGCTGCTCGTGATCGCGTGGGTGCGCAAACGCTTCCTCAACGTATCGATGCGCTCCTCCCTGCTCGTGGTGACAGTAGCCGGCCTCATCGTGTTGGCGCTCGCCGTGGTGATTGGGTCTTCCTGAGGGCGGAAAACCCACTGGTAAACTGCCCTCCTTCGGAGGATCCGGCGGCGAAACGAAGAAAGGAGGTCGGCAGATGCGAGCGGTTGACGCACTGATGGAATGTCTCAAGGCGGAGGGCGTCGAGGTCGTCTTCGGCCTGCCCGGCGGCGCCAACCTCCCGACCTACGACGCGTTCGTGGACGCCGGCATCCGGCACATCCTCGTGCGCCACGAGGCCGGCGGCGGCCACGCCGCCGAGGGCTACGCCAAGGCGACCGGCAAGGTGGGCGTCGCGTTTGCCACCAGCGGCCCGGGCGCCACCAACCTGATCACCCCGATCTGCGACGCGATGATGGACTCCGTGCCGGTCGTGTTCATCACCGGCCAGGTCCGCACCGAGCTGCTCGGCACCGACGGCTTCCAGGAGGCCGACACGATCGGGATCACGATGCCCGTTGTCAAGCACTCCTTCATGATCCAGCACCCCCTGGAGATCCCCCGCGCGATCCACGAGGCATTTCACATCGCCGCCTCCGGGCGCCCCGGCCCGGTGCT
>JBIOEY010000070.1:0-12090 GCA_044446505.1 Solirubrobacterales bacterium | reverse complement strand
CCCTACGGCTCCTTCGACGCCACCACCTTCAAGCAGCTGCGCGCCCTCCACATGCTGATGGTGCTGTGGTCCGTCGACACCGCCGACTACACCCTCCCCGGGGTCGCCGCGATCGTGCAGCGCGCGCTCGCCGGCGCCCATCCCGGCGCGATCGTCCTCATGCACGACGCCGGCGGGAACCGCTCGCAGACCCTCGCCGCGCTGCCCGCGATCGTCCGCGGCCTCCGTCGCCGCGGCCTCGAGCCGGTGACGATCCCCCGCCTGATGCTCGACGACCCCCCGCCCCGCGGCCTGCCGATCCCCACGAGCCTCGCGGGGGACTGAGACCTCGTCACCAAACGCAGCTGCTAGGGCGCCGCTGAGCAAGCGAGGCGAGGACGCAGTGAGGGAAGTGTGCTCGGCACACGACCGATCGAGGACGCAGCATCGCGCTGGTCGAAACGGGGATGCGAGCCGAAGGCGAGTGTCTCCCGGCTTCGGTCAGCGACGCCCTAGCTCCCCAGCTGCACCGTCTTGACGACTAGCAGCGCCACCGCCACCACCAGGTAGCCGCGCAGCAGCAGCATCGCCGCGCGGCGGCCCGGCGACCACACCGGGCGCTCCAGCAGCGCCAGCGGGGGCATCGTCCACGCCTGGCGGCGCTCCCGCGACATGCCCGTCTCCCCCTCGCCCGCGATCCCCACCGCCGCGCCCGCGGGCGCGCGGCGCAGCAGCACGTAGCCCTCGATCGCCGCCAGTGCTGCCGCCAGCCCAAGCGAGAGGTACGCGAACAGCTGGGTCACGTCCACCCCCGGGAACGCCGTGCTCGCCACCAGCACCAGCGAGAGCTCCACCAGCACCCCCACGATCACCGCCGCCACCGCGTTCAGCCATGGCGCGTTCACCCACGGGCCCAGCACCGCGCGGTCGTTGCACAGCAGCAGCAGGAACACCGTCGCGCTCGGCAGCAGCACCCCCGCGAGCGCCTGCACCGAGGTCGTGATCAGCCCCAGCGGGGCCCCCGGCAGCAGCACGATCCCCGCCGCTGCGCACACCATCAGCGCGAACGTACCGTAGAACAGCTTTGCGTCCCTGATCCCCCGGTGCAGGGAGTGGCTCGCGCCGAACACATCCCCGAACGCGTATGAGGTCGAGAGCGTCACCGCCGCCGCCCCGATCAGCGAGGCGTTCAGCAGCACGATCGCAAAGCACGCCCCCGCCGCCGGGCCCACGTAGGTGCGCAGCGCCGAGGCCACCGTGCCCGCGTCGGAGAAATGTCCCGCCGCCGGGGTCCCCGCGAACGCGAACGCCGCCACCGCCAGGATCGCCCCCGCCCCGACCACCACCACGAACGCCCCGATCACCGTGTCCGCCCGCTCGTAGTTGATCCACCGCGGCGTGATCCGCTTGTCGATGATGTTCGACTGCTGGAAGAACAGCTGCCACGGCGCCACCGTCGTGCCCACGATCGCGATGATCAAGAGCACCGCCGTCGAGCTCGCCCCCCCCGCGATCGAGGGTGCCACCGTGTGCTGCGCGATCGCGCCGAAGTCCGGCGCCACCAGCACCAACAGCGGGATCACCAGGAAGTTCGCCACCACGAACACGTACATGAACCGCTCCCAGCTGCGGAAGCTCCCCGTCGCCGTGATCGCCACGAGCGCCACCGCCGCCGCCGGCACCGCGACGAACTTGTTCACCCCGAAGTACCCCAGCGCGAGGCTCACCCCGATGAACTCCGTCACGATCGTCAGGAAGTTCAGGACGAACAGGTCCCCCACCGAGAACCACCCCCAGAAGCGCCCGAAGCGCTCGTTGATCAGCCGCGCGTGCCCCACCCCCGTGACGGCTCCCAGGCGGATCACCATCTCCTGGTTGACGATCAGCACCGGGATCAACAGCACCAGCACCCACAGCAGGCTCGTCCCGTAGTCCTGGCCCGCCTGCGCGTATGTGGAGACCCCGCCCGCGTCGTTGTCTCCCACCATCACGATCAGCCCCGGGCCCATGATCGCCAGCAGCGCCATCGCCCGCGAGCGCCAGCCGTGACGCGCGCCTGTGTCGTGCACCCTGATCGTCCCCAGCGCCCCGCGGATGTCGCCGATGTGAGCCGGGTCCAGGACCGGCGGAACGCCCTCGGGGTGCGTCTGGGCCTGCGCCCGGACCTGCGCCTCGCTCAGCGTCGTCGTCTCCTCAGCCATTTCGGTCAACCTCCTTTCTGCGCTTCGGACTGCTCTGCATCTACCTCGCTCTCGCAGAGCGACGGTCGGAAGACGCCGACCGCGATCGACGTCAGCCCGCGGCCGGCGCAAGCCGAGAAGACAGTCCAAAGGAGGCTGCTAGGCCAAGACGGACGAGCCCGACGTGCGCGCCTGCGGCTGGGTACTTCGTGGCTGTTCTCGGTCCATCCCAGCCTCCTTCCGCGCATCGTGGCAAAGGGCTCGTTCGAGGCCCAGCCTAGCACTGCATAGTCTCAGTCGCGCACCAGTCCGAAGCGCCGCCGCCAGCCCGCCGGCAGCGTCAGCTCCAGCACGTCGTCCACCGTGATCACCCCCACCAGCCGCAGTTGCTCGTCCACCACCGGGAGTGTCACCAGGTTGTAGTCGGTCATCGTCCGCGCCACCTCCGGCAGGTCCGCGTCGGTGTGCACCGACTCCGGCTCCTCCTCCGCCACCGTCGCGAGGGGCGCCTGCGGGGCGCTGCGCAGCAGCGTCACCACCGCCACCGAGCCCGCCAGCGCCCCCTCCGCTTCGTGCACGAACACCGTGCTCAGCATCCCCGGCGCGATCCTGCTCGCCCGCACCGCCGCGATCGCGTCCTCCACCGAGGATTCCTGCGCGAGCTCGATGAAGTCCGGGCTCATCATCCCCCCCGCCGTCGCCGGGTTGTAACCCATCAGCGTTTCGATCCGCCTGCGCCCCGCCACCGGCAGCAGCGCCAGGATCCGCCCCCGCCGCTCCTGGTCGATCTCCCCGATCAGGTCCGCCGCGTCGTCCGGCGCCATCCGCGCCACCACCGCCGCCACCTGCGCGTCCGGGCGCTCCCGGATAAACTCCAGCTGGTGGTGCTCGTCCAGCTCCTCGAACACGTCCGCCTCCAGCTCCCGGTCCTGCCCCACCGCCTCGATCAGCTCCTCCCCCTCGTCGTGCGACGCCGCCTCCACCAGGTCCGCGATCTCCGCCGGGTGCAGGTTCGCGAGCTTCCGGTGCGAGAAGCGCAGGCGCGCGCTCGGCACGTGGCCCACGAACGGCTCCAGGTCCGTCCAGTCCAGGAACGGCCGGTCCCCCACCATCCTCCGCAGCGCCCGCGGCAGCGCCCGCCGCAGCTGCGCCCGCACGCTCGGGTCCACCCCCACCAGCCGCCACCACCCCTCGATGCACGCCAGCTCGATCTCGTGCGCGCTCACCAGCCGCGGCGGGTCCGCCTCCACGTTCACCAGCTTGCGCCCCAGCACATCCTGGCGCAGCAGCACCTCCCCCACGCGCCGCTCGAAGCGCCCCAGGTTCAGTTTCTGGCCCGACAGCCGCGCCGCCCGCGCCTCCAGCGCCGCCACCTTGTCCACCGGCACGAACAGCTCCCTGCCCCCGATCCGCGCCTTCAGCCCCGTCACCGGCGGGTAGCCCCCATCCGCCAGGCGCACGATCACGTCCTCCACTCTCCCCAGCCGCTCCCCCGTTCGATCCAGCAACGGGCTGCGCAGCAGCGTCGATAGGTGCATCACTTGCTCGGGCAACGCCCCCGATACGTTAGGGCATCCGCCGGAAGCCCACGCGCGGCCGGTATGCCCGTCCCGATTGTGCCGCTCTTTAGGTCGATCGGTCAAAGTTCTCCATTCCATGAGCCCCAGCGCCCCATGACCTGCCACGCAACACCATGATCTGCGACGAGCTTCACGAACCCGGCTCCTCCACCGAGGAGCCCCGGCCGGATGCACCCGGCCGATATGCGTATCACCGACAAAGGAGCCCCATGCCCCACACCAGCACCAAGGGCCGCGCAACCGCGGCCGCCGCGTCACTGATCCTGCTGCTCGCCGCCCTCGGCCTCGCGGCCTGCGGCAGCTCCGGCGGCTCGTCGAGCACCTCCGCTCAGACCGCCGCCAACGCCGCGGCGACCGGCACACCCACGACCGGCGCGACATCCTCCGGCACCACACCCTCCGGCACCACACCCTCCGGCACGAGCTCCAGCGGAACCTCCTCCACAGGCACCACCCCCGCCGGGCAGCCCAACGAAGTGCGCTACAACGAGGTGCGCGAATGCCTCTCCAAGAAAGGCATCACCCTGCCCCAGCGCACCCACGGCGCAGCGGGCCTCCTCGCCGGCGGCGCCAACATCAAGGTGCCCAAGGGCATGAGCCACGCGCAGCTCGCGGAAGCGCTCAGGACCTGCAACGTCAAATACGCCGGCAGCCATCTTCCCCGATCCGGCAGCACGCCTCCCGGCCGTCCCCTCCCCGAACGCTTCCACCATGTGCTCGCGCGCTTCGCCGCCTGCCTGCGCCAGAACGGGGTCGACGTGGGCGAACCGAACACCTCCGGCAAAGGCCCGATCTTCAACACCAAGGGGGTCAACACCGGCAGCCCCCAGTTCCGCGCCGCCGCGGCGAAGTGCAGGACCACGCTGTTCGGAACGCCGCCGCGCAAAGCCAGCTCCAGCTCCGCGAGCGCCTCCGGGTAGGCGCCGTAGGCGCCTTCAGTGCGAGGTGCCGAGTTCGCGGTTGGTGGGCGCAGCCTGCGGATCGCTGATCGCTGCCTTGCTCGGGGCGGCGGCGACCGTCGGCTTCGGCAGCGCCGCGATGCGCTCGATCAGCTGGCTCCACTGTGCCTCGCTCAGGTCGCCCGTCACGGCCAGCGGCGAGGCGGCCGTCGCGCTGGCCGCCGCCGCGTGGGCCGGTGCGGACCGCGGCGGCGGGGGGAAGTCGATGTGAATGTGGTCCCACCCCGACGGTAGCGCCTGCGTGGTGGGGGCTTCGGGGTACTTCATGAGGCTCACGATCCGCTGCGGCGCGAACCGCCCGCGGAGGGTGAGCAGCGTGCGGATCACCGCATCCGCGATCGTTCCCCGGCCCTGATGACCGGCGATCGGGACGCCGTTGATCGCGGAGATGTCCGCCGCAGTGCCATCCGCCTGCGCCGCCGTCCGCGCAGAGGCGCCCACGCCCAAAGCGGCGTTCGGTACAGAGGCGGTGTTAGCCCCGGACGCGGTGTTGGGCCCGAAGGCGGTGTTGGCGCCGCGCGGGCACACCAACCCCCCCACCGTGGGCTGCAGGCCGCCGCGGGAGAGGAACTCCAGCACCGCCAGCACCCGCCTGTCGAGGGCTCCCGCCGCCACGTCCCGGCGACCGCATGCATCGAGCTGGATCGCCGCGTCCGCCAGCACCGCGCGCTGCAGTTCCCCTTTGGACATCAGCAGCGCCTCGCCCGCGGTCGCACCGAGCAGCGGATTCGCGCCCCGGGAGCCCCGCGGGTGCAGCGCCGTGCCGAGCTGCTTCCAGTTCGCCAGCAGTGGGCGGGGGTCGATCGTCCCGTTGTCCCCCCCCGGGCGCACCGCGAAGCGCAGTTTCCCCGCGCTCGCACCCACCGGCGTATGCAGATGACCGAGCACCGTGCCCTCCGAGACGATCGAGCCGGTCCGCAGCGCAAGCCAATTGCCGTTACCCACACCCGCCGACCGCGCCGCGCGCGCCGCCGCGGTGCGCGCGATCGGATTGCCCGGGTGGGCAAACAGGCGCACCCTGCCCATCCCCGGGGGCGCCGTTTCGCCTTCGGATTCAGTTGGGATACCCGCCCGCCCGCTCACCGGCGCAAGCGCTCGCGCCACGTGGGAGGAGACCTTGAGCGTCACCGGCGGCTGGTGGCCCGCGGTCGCGGGCAGTGTCGGCGCCGGGTCCCGAGGCGGTTCGCCGCCTGCGCCGGCCTGCCCCGGCCCGGCCTGCCCCGGCCCGGCCTGGATCGAGCCCCCCTGGGCGGAGGCGGGCTGGGAGGTGCCCGGCTGGGAGGCGTGCGTCTGGGATGCCCCGGCCCCAGCGAGGGCGGCCGAGCCTGCAGATGCCCCCGTCGGCCGGGTGGTGCGCTCGGGCGAGGGCAAGGAGGGGCGATAGCGCGGTGCGATGCTGCCGAGGCCGGCGTACGTGAAGACGTCCCCGTAGATGTCGCGCAGCACCAGGTAGCGGCCGAGCGCGTGCGAGCGTCCGAGGTGCACGATGCGCCCGTTCTCCACCGCCACCACCGGGGCACCGGGGGTGCCCAGGAGTTCGACCAGCTGCGAGACCTTCGCGGGCGCGTTCGCAGCGGCTTCGGCGCGGCGGGCCGCCACTCGCGGAGGGGGCGGTGGAGTGAGGCCGGGATGGGTGGAGGCGCCCGCCGCGGTCGGCTTCCTGCCGGCCGCAGCCGAGTCGGCGGCGCCGCCCGCCGTGCCATGAGCGGCGCTCCCGGCGGCAACGCTCCCCGCCGTGCCATGAGCGGCACTCCCCGCGGCGGTACTCCCCGGGGCTGCATTCGCCGCCGCGTCCGCAGGTGTCGGCGCGACGCCCAGGGGCACCGCGCCCGCGGTCGCGCTCGAGGAGCCGCCCGCTCCGGGGCTCGCGCCGGAAGCGCTTGCAGGGGCAGCCGCTCCTATTCCACCGGGGGCGCTCCCCGCTGAGCCGCCCCCCGGCAGGGCCGCCCCGAGACCGCCGGCTGCCGAGCCCCCCACCGCGCCCACGCGCGCGCCGGGGGTCGGCGGGCGGCCGTCGACGAGGCCGGTGAGCGTGCCGATCACCGAGCGCGGGTAGCTGGCGATCAGCCGCGCCCGCAGCAGCACCGATTCCACATATTCCTGAGAGTGGTTGTAGGCGAGGATCGCGGCGTGCAGGTTCTGGGAGGCACCCGCCGCGTGCAGGTAGCGGGCGGCCGCGAAGATCGCGTCCACCGGGTTGTAGGGGTCCGCGTAGCTGGCGTTCGTGGCGTCCACCCCGTACTGCTGCCACGTCGCGGGCATGAACTGCATCCACCCCACCGCTCCCGCGGTGGAGACCGACTGGTCGGTGCCGTAGTTGGTCTCGACTTCGTTGATCGCCGCGAGGATCTGCCAGGGGACGTCGTACTGGTAGGCGGCCGCCTGGTAGATCGGGAGCAGGAAGAGCGGGATGCGGTAGAAGTCGAGCGCCTGCGCCGACACGGCGGAGTTCGCGAACAGCATCGCCTGCGGGAGGGTGGGATTCAATTCCCCGCCGGCCGCCAGTGGGGCCGGCGCCACGCCGTTGGGGGTCCCGGGGGGAACGGCGCTCGGCCCGTTCTTCTGCGCGCCTTCGGTGGGCTTGGAGCCGCCCGAGCCCGGCCCGCCGGCCCCTTCCCCGCCGGAGCCGGCGTTCGTGACGCTCGCTCCGCTGCGCCTGCCGGGGGTGACCTGCTGCCTGCGCTGCACCACCACCGTCGGTCCCGCGCTCGGAGCGCCGGCGGCGGGGGCTTCCGCGGGCGCGGAGGGCGTCGTCGAGGTGCTGGAGGGCGCGGTCGAGGGGGCGGAGGCGGCGGGCGCGGTCGATGTCGTCGTGGACGATTCGGGGGTTTCGCCACCGCCCTGCGCCGGGGCCTGCGGGCCGGTGGTGGTGATCGGCGGCGACGGGGTTTCGGTCGTCCCGGTCGGGCCCGCGGGCGCTTCGGCGCCAAGCGCCCCGCCCGGGAGGGTCCCCCCGAGGCCGGCCGCGGTGAGACCGCTGCCTGCCAGCGCGAGCGCGGCGCGCCGTCCCCAGCGGCGTGGAGCGCTCATCCGCGGCCTTCCCGCGGCGCTTTTGAGTGGTCGTCGTGTCGCATATGCACGCCGAAGGGCGGGCCGCACTCGCGGGGCCCGCCGCCCCGGCTGTGGTTCATATCGGCAGCCAAGCACCTCGTAGTAAAGGATTTGTAATCTCGCCCGCACATCGGCCTGCGCGTGCGGAGGCATGTCGAGCCGAGATTTCCCATAGCGGCGGGAGCGGCTGCACTGTACAGACACCCGAGGCGGAGCCCCCAACATGGCCGAATTGCGGCTCTTGAGCAGGATCTGTTGCAAAAGCGCAGGGTTTTCGAGCAACCCGAGCCCGCCCGATCGCTCCGATCCGCTGACCAGCGGGTTGGAAGATGGAGGCCTACGCATGTCCTCCACACCCAACACGGAGTTGCAATCGAAGCTGCGGGCGGGTACGGTCGGGGGGTTGGCAGTCGAGGGCTGTCACGCCCCGCTGGTCTCGGCGCCCCTATCCCGAGGCTCGCGGGCCATTGAGGAGAGAGCGAAGGGGAGGTACTTAGCATGTCCAAAGCCAGAGTTCTCGTAGCAGCGGCGGTCGCGTGCGCGTGCCTGCTCGCCGCCGCGGCCGCGTGGGCGGCGCAGACCCTGACGGTCACGGCGGGCTTCTCCCCGAACAAGCTCGGGGCGCCCACCAACGTCCACGGGACCGCGACGATCGGCTCCACCACCGGGGGCCTGCCCTCGCCAATCGTGGAAACCACTGTGATGGGCCCCGCGGGCCTCGCGGTGGACGTCAAAGGCGTGGGCACCTGCGATCCCGTCAAGCTCGAAGCCACGCTCGAACCGAACATCTGCCCGAAGGACTCCAAAGCCGGCTTCGGGGGCGGCGTGGGCGAGTACGAACTGGCCAACGAAAGATTCAAAGAGCCCTTCACGCTCAACTTCTACCGGGGGCCCAACGAAAACGGACATCTCGTGCTGGTGGCCTTCCTCAACGCGATCTCGCCGGTCTCGGTGCAGATCGTGCTCAAGGCGCAGATCGTCAAGGAGCCCAAGCCCTACGGGCTCGGCTTCACCTTCAAAGTGCCGATCATCGAAACGCTGCCCGGAGCCTCGCCGGCGTCGGCGGAAAGCATCTACATCACGCTGGGCGCACCCAACGCCGCCTACTTCGAGACCGTCAACGGCAAGCGCAAGCTGGTCCACGTGAAGGGGATCATCGTTCCCAAGAAGTGCCCCCGCGGCGGCTTCCCCTACGAGACCAAGGTCGTCTACGCCGACGGCACGAATAACACCGTCACGGGCACGATCCGCTGCCCGCACAGGTAGGAGCCAGCGTGAGCGCCCCGCACCTCGCCGCGAGCTCGTCCGCCCTCGAGGCCGGTGCCTTGGCGATCGCTCCCACACGCTCCGTCCGATCCCCGCTCGGCCGCCGGGCGACCCGCGCCCTCGCCACGTGCGCGGCGCTCGCCGCAGGGCTCTCCGCGTTCGTCGCGCCGCGGGCCGCAGCCGCGGAAACGGCAGCGGCGATCGCCCCCTCGTTCTCCCCGGACCGGCTCGGCGCGGAGGCGGCCTTCACCTTCAAGGTCCACTTCACCGGCGGGGAATTCGGGGTGCCCTCGCCGGTGCGCAGGGCGGTCGTGCACCTGCCCCCGGGGTTGAGCATGCACATCCCCAGCATCCGCAGTTGCACGAAGGCACGGCTGCAGGCCCGCGGTCCGGGGGCCTGCCCCGCGCACTCCCTGATCGGCGTCGGTCATGCGCTCGCGGACATCCACGCCGGCGCGGGAATCGAAACCGAGGAAGCCAAGGTGTGGGCGTTTCTCGGCCCGCTGGTGGGCGCCAATCCGACGATCGAGATCGTCGGCCAGGGCTACACCCCGCTCGACGAGCGGGTGGTGATCACCGCCACCGTGCTCCCCGATCATCCCCCCTATGGCGAAGAGCTCGTGATGTCGGTCCCCGCGATCCCCTCGATCCCCTACGAGCCGAACGCCTCGACCGTCTCCTTCTCGATCACGGTCGGCGGCGCGCGCTTCAGGAAGCACAACCCCAACACGGTCGTGCTGCCCTCCACCTGTCCCACCGGCGGCTTCCCGTTCGCGACCGAATTCACCTACGAAGACGGCACGACGAGCACCACCCGGGCGGCGGTCCCGTGCCCTTAGCGGATCTGTACCCTTAGACCGATGGAAGCGATCCTCTCGGTCATCCAGGTGGCCATCGCGGTGGTCCTGATCTTCCTGGTGCTGATGCACTCGGGCAAGGATTCCGGGCTCTCCGGCGCCTTCGGCGTCGGCACCGGCACGGGCCCGCTGGGGGGAGGATCACTCGTGGAGCGCAACCTCAACCGCTGGACTGTCTTCTTCGCGATCCTGTTCGTCGGAAACACGATCCTCCTCCTGAAGAAGCCCTGGTAACGACCCCGCCCGCCCGCGCGGTCGGCCGGAGGCCGATGAGCCGGGGCGGGTGGGATCGAATCCTTCGGTCGGAGGCTCCAGCTGGTCGAGGATCTCAAGGGCTTCGGCGCGCAGCGAGGCGTCGGTGGCCTCGTAGTCCTCGCGCGAGAGCTTGCCTGTGGCGTAGTCGAGCTCCAGGTCGCGCAGCTCGCGGTACTTGACCTCGCGGGCTCGTTCGAGCTCGGCAAGCTCGCCGGGCGCAAAAGCGGTGCCCTCTGCAACCGCGCGGCCACCGAATGCGGGCAGGCGTCCGGTGCGACGCCCGCGAACGCCTAGCGCCGCACGACGGCGCAGAGCGCCGAGCGAGGGTGAGAGCACGAGCAGGCCGCCGCCGAAGACGATCAGCCCTCCGAGCCAGATCCACATCACAAGCGGGGAGACGAGCAGGTGGAACTGCGCGGGGGGCGGGTGCTTGAGGTATTCGTGGGCGAGCACGTCGATCGCGAACAGGCCCTCGTCGGGACGCACGAACGGGATCGTGCGGTTGCCGACTTCGATGACGCGCTTCAGCCGCGGGGTTTCGATTTCGGGGGCGATCGCGCTCCAGAGGTCGCAGGTGAGGCCGGCGCTGATACCGACGCTGCTGACAGGCTGGCCCCCGATCAGGTGTCCCACCGAGCCCTGGGAGGCTTCCTGGGATTCGTAGAAGTCCTCGCTGGGGCGCAGCGTGGTGACGTAGCGCCCGTGCTTCGAGACCCGCAGGACCGCGCCGATGTTGAGCGTGGAGCCGGTGTGGGTGGGGTCGTAGCGGGGTGTGATGGTCGCGGTGGGGCGCACATAGTGGACGGTGTAGGCGCCCACGCGCGTGGACTGCCCCGGCGAGAGGCTCAGCTGCGCGACGTGCTGGAAAGAGGAGGAGGCGGCGACCCCGATGAACAGGACGGCCATCCCGACGTGCACGATGTAGCCCCCGTAGCGGCGGCGGTTGCGCCGGATCAGCCCGACCAGCGCCAGCGGGAGCGCGTCCCCGGAGGCGGCGCGGCGCGCGCGGGTCCCCCGCCAGAGCTCCTGCGCGATGCTGCCGAGCGCGAAGGCCGCACAGCAGAACATCGTGAGCGCGAGGGGCTTCTGGGTGATGCCGGCCACGACGAGCACCGCCAGCGTGAGGAGCCCCGCGGCGAGCGGCGCGGCGAGGTTGCGGAGCACCCCCCTGGGGGTGGCGCGCCGCCAGGCGATCACGGGCCCGATGCCGGAGAGCAGCACGAGGATCAGCGCGAGCGGAACGGTGTAGCGGTCGAACCACGGCGGCCCCACCGAGGCGGTCTGGCCGGTGAGGGCTTCGGAGATCTTGGGGAACCAGGTCCCCCAGAAGATCACGAAGGCGAGCCCGACGAGCACGAGGTTGTTGAACAGGAAGATCGCCTCGCGCGAGAGCAGCGAGTCCAGGCGATGGACGCTGCTCAGCAGAGCGCGGCGCGAGACCACGAGATAGATCGAGCCCGCGATCAGCGCGGAGATCAGCACGAGGAAGGGCACGCCGAGGGTGGCGCCACCGAAGGCGTGGATCGAGTCGAGGATCCCGCTGCGCACGAGGAAGGTGCCCATGATCGCGAGCGTCCCCGTGGCGAGCGCGAGCGAGACGTTCCACACCTTGAGCATCCCGCGGCGCTCCTGGATCATCAGCGAGTGCAGGAACGCGGTGCCCGTCAGCCAGGGCAGGAGCGAGGCGTTCTCCACCGCATCCCACTCCCAGTAGCCCCCCCAGCCGAGCTCCGAGAAGGACCAGCTGGCGCCGAGCAGGATGCCGATCCCGAGAAACAGCCACGCGGCCAGCGCGAAGCGGCGCACCACCGCGATCCACTCGCCGTCGACGCGCCGCGCGATCAGGGCGCCCATCGCGAAGGCGAGGGGCACCGTGCAGAGGGTGTACCCCGAGTAGAGGATCGGGGGGTGGATCATCATCGTGGGGAAGCGCAGCAAGGGGTCGAGACCGGCACCTTCGGGG